>NZ_JAKUMO010000032.1:0-63206 GCF_037026475.1 Ensifer sp. MJa1
CGGGGTGGAGCAGCCCGGTAGCTCGTCAGGCTCATAACCTGAAGGCCGCAGGTTCAAATCCTGCCCCCGCAACCAAACTTCCCAAATACAATAAGCCCGCTTGGAGAAATCCGGCGGGCTTTTGACGTTTCTGGGGATCAACGAAAAGGCCGGACCACTAGCTCTGGAGCCGCCAGTCCCCGGCAAGGCCAATGGTATCCCTCCGGCGTGAACCGCCTTGCGAAGTTCCGCGTCTCCCGTGAGTCTGCACTCTTAAGAGTGGACTTAAGAGTGCATTGAGCATGGGACATGCAGTTTTGCTGACGGGGCCGGAGCGGCGTCGGCGATGGTCGTTGGAAGATCGCGCCCAGATACTGGCCGAGGCTTTCGCGCCAAGCGCGGTGGTTTGCGAAGTCGCACGCCGTTTCGATGTTGCGACTGGGCTGATCTATACTTGGCGACGGCAAGCTTTGGCGCCGGAAGCCGGTCCGGCGTTCGTCCCGGCCAAGCTCGTTGACGTTCCGAACAATGGTGATGCGGCCGAGCCGGCCGTGTGCGTGGTGAGAAAGGCGGAGATGCGAGCGCCATTTTCCGCGCCGCCAAGATTTCAGTTTCGACCGTGCCAACCTTGGCACTTGCTGGAAAGCCGCGCCGGATACATCCTCTAGAAGTTGCAGAACCTATGGAGGTTAAGGATGACGGCTTACAATTGTGTCCGTTTCCGCGTGAGACCTGGTCAAGAGGAACGGTTTGAGCAGCTGTTTTCATCTGCTCGTCGCGACTTTGAAGGGCTGCGCAAGATGGCGCTAAGCAAGGCAGCTGATGGATCGTATTTCTCGATCGCCGAATGGGAGAGCCTCGAAGCAGTCGCTGCTGCACGGCCCATGATGAAGGCTAATCTCGACACCTTCCGTGATGCGCTGTTGGAGATAAGCCAGGATCTCGGGGTTACGGACCCGATTTCCGGTGAGGCGATTTTCGAGATGACTCGTTAGCTCTATCTGATTGGAACCGTCTTCATAAACACCTGACGAAAGGGCTGCATTCCGAATTCGGCGCACCGCAAGGATCCTGCGATGCTCGAGGGCTCCTAAACGCTTTCCGTTCTGGCTTCGTAGTGCGATAGGATTTCGGCGCCGGTAGCGATCCACACGTCGTCGCGAGCGGCGATTTCGGTGAGGAAGTCTTTCAGGATGCGCCAGCGCATCGGTCGACCGGAGACCTGGGGGTGCAGGACGAGAGTGGTCACGCCGCCCCAGTCGTGCGTGCCGGCGAATTCTTCGCGCCATAGAGGCAGGATGGCGTCGCGGCCAAAGAGCGGGCGCGAATCCAAGCGGCCGGTCATCCCGAAGTTCCAGTCGTCGAACGCGTAGTTGACGGGGATTTCAACCGGTCCGGGCCGGCCATCGGCAAGGCGATGGCGGTAAGGCCGGATATCGTCGCGAAACGAGCTCGAATAGCGCAGGCCGCGTTCGGTGAGATAGGCGAGCAGTTCCGGGAAATTCTCGCCGGATGGCGCGCGGTAGCCGATGGGTGTCACACCGAGCCGGGACTTCAGCGCCTCGAGGCCACGGTCGATCTCCTCCTTCGCCTCGTCCAGCTTGTTGCGATCCGGGCATTTGTGCAGGTAGCCGTGATGGGCGATCTCGTGCCCAGCCGTGACAATCGGTTCACACGCGGCGGTGTGGGCTTCGGCCGTCCAGCCTGGAATGAAGAACGTCGCTTTGAGGTTCAGCATATCCAGCAGTTCGAGGATCTTTGCGATACCCACCCGTGCGTCGTAACCGCCGAGCGAGGTCGTTACCATCCGGTCGACATTGGCGTGGTTGTTGCCGATCCAGGCAGTCTCGGCGTCGACGTCGAAGCCGATGAAGAGGGCGCTTTTCTTGCCGTGCGGCCAGTCAAAAGCGGGGGCTGGTGGCGCCGGGTTGAGCGGGCGAGGGCTGAGATCGTAAGTCATGAAACGTCCTTCTCAAATGAAGACCGGCACTTCCGGTCCGTCGGCGACCAACAGTTCGCAAAGGTCTCGGCAGTCCGCGTGTCTCTCCAGCACGCCTATGAAATCGGCGAGGTTCGCAACGCGAGTTGCCGGCAACGCCATCGATGCGAGGCTGTCGAACTTGGCGCGGATGGCGGCATCGCTCATCGGCCGCTCGCTGGAGCCGGTGGCGCGCGGTACCATCGCCGTCCTGGTTCCGCCATCAGCGAAGGTGACGGTTACCTCCGGCTCGGCCATTTGTGGCATCTGCGGATCGGGATGGAAGCGGATGCGGTCGAGAGCAACGGCCAGGCGCGAATCTCCGCGGGAAGCGACGGAATACTGTTGGAGGTCGACGTGACCGAAGACCAGGAGTGCTGCCAGCGCGTAGCCGAGGCTCATTTGTGCGCCGGCCAGCGTTTCCAGTCGCGCCCGGCCGCACATGTCCATCAGGAAGGCGCTGAGGCGGAGATCAATCCTCGCGATGTCGGCGGCAGTGCGGTCGGTCTCGGCGAGGATGTCTCCGACCGCGTCGATGGCGGAATGCGCGCCGCGGCAGGCGGCGTAGGGTTTGAGCGAGGCCCGCTCGACCTTCCAGTTCGTTCCGAGGCCGGCGGAGAGTTCGGCCGGCTGTCCGGCATCGCGGACATAGGTACGGAAGAAGCCGCCCCAGACGTCCTCGAAGACCTGCGAGGGCCCGGAAAAGCCGGCAGCGGCAAGGTCGGCGGCGAGCAGTCCGCCTTCAGCCGCCCGGCCGGCATGGACCTTCTTTGCCTGGCTGCCGTCATGGTTGAAGGCCCACAGGCCAGAGGAGAAGCTGGTGGCCAATGTCAGGGCGTGGAGAAAGAGGGCGCTGTCATAGCCGCGCAACCGGGCGACCGCCGCTGCGGCGGCGAGCGTGCCGCAGGTACCGGTCGAATGCCAGCCCGCGCCATTGTGTGCGCCGTAGCCGCCGGAGGCGTCCAGCACGCGGCGGCCGACCTCGTAACCCGCCGTTAGCGCGCAAATGAGATCGCCGCCGGAAACCGGGGTCGCGCAGGACGGAAGAGCTGCCAGTAGCGCGGGAAGAACGACGGCGCCCGTATGATCGCAACCGCCGGAATCATCGAGTTCGAAGACATGGGCGGCAACGCCGTTGACGAGCGCCGCGTCTCGAGGGCCGGTTCGTTGCGGCGAGGCAAGGAGCGGCGTTGTTCCCCCGGCTGCGGCGAGCGAACGCACTTTGCGGAACTCGACCGAGCGGGTGCCGGCGAGGGCTGCGCCGAGCGTATCGAGAAGGTGGGATTTGGTGCGGGTGGCGACCCTGTCGGGCAAATCGGCAGGGGCAAGGCGGGCACAGAATTCGGCAAGCGCCTCGACATGCGGCAGCGCTTGCAGGCCGCTCCGGGCTGCATCGGGTGTCATGATATCCTCGTTCGGGCAGGCGAAGGGGACGGCCCGGCGGACCCACCGGGCCGTCCCGCCATTACTTTGCGGCTTCGCCGTTGATCATCACGCCGTCGAGCGTGCTCGCGGAGAGACCGTATTTTTCGAAGATCGCCTTGTATTCGCCGGAGGCCATGAGCGCCTTCAGCGCGCTTGCAATCGCGTCGCGCAGCTCGGGCGTCTGTTTGGAGAAGCCGATGCCCTGATAGACTTCCGTGAAGGGCTCGCCGACGATGGCGTAAGTGTCCTTCTCAAGCTGCAGCAGGTAGGGCAGCGTTTCCGAGCCCTGGACCGCGCCGTCAAGGCGCCCTTGCTTCAACTGGGCGCGGGCATCGGCCGAGCCTTCCGTGCCGACGATGACAAGCGCCGGCTTGCCGTTGGCTTCGCAATTGGCAGCACTCCACTTCTTGGCCTCGTCCGGGAAGGAGGTGCGGCGGCTCATGCCGACAGTCTTGCCGCAGAAATCGGTGATTTCCTTGAACTCGTCCTTGCGTTTGGCCGAGGTGTAAAACTGCGCACCGGAGCTCATGTAGTCGACGAAGTCCATGGTCTCGCGCCGTTTCGGAAGATCGCTCATGCCGCTCAAAACCAGGTCGGCGCGGCCGGTGTTCAGCGAAGACACCATCTGCTCGAAGCCGATCTCGGACCATTCGATCTCGGTGCCGAGCTGCTTGGCCAGCGCCTTGCCAAGCTCGATGTCGACGCCCATCAGTTCGTTCGTCGCCGGGTCGCGGTATTCCATCGGCGGATAATTCGGCGTGTTCGCGACCACGAGCTTGCCCGCGGATTTGTACTTCTCCGGCAGCTCCTGTGCGTGGGCGGTAAAGGCGAGCAGGCAAGCCGAGGCGGCCAGAATAACTTTTTTCATTGTCGTTCCCATTCTGTTGGTTCTTGCGGTTATCGTTGCACGGCCTTGAGGAAATCGGCCGTGCGGGGGTTGTCGGGTTGGGTCAGGACCCGCGCCGAAGGGCCGTGCTCGATCAGCCGCCCGCCGTCCATGAAGGCGACGGTGTTGCTGACGTTGCGGGCAAAGCCCATTTCATGGGTGACGACGATCATCGTCATGCCGGAGGCGGCGAGATCGTTCATCACGTCGAGCACCTCGGCCACCAGTTCGGGGTCGAGCGCAGAGGTCGGCTCGTCGAAGAGGATGAGCGAGGGACGCATGCCCATCGCGCGGGCGATGGCGACACGCTGCTGCTGGCCGCCGGAAAGCTCCGCGGGATAGTTGCCGGCCTTGTCGGCAAGGCCGACGCGTGTCAGGAGTTCCATCGCGTGTTCGCGGGCAACCTTCGGGCTTTCGCCCAAAACCTGTACTGGCCCTTCGATCACGTTTTCCAGCGCAGTCTTGTGCGGGAACAGATTGAAGCGCTGGAAGACCATGCCGATGCCCCGGCGCTGGCGGGCGATTTCCGCGTCGCTCAGCTCATAGAGCTTATTGCCGTCGCGACGGTAGCCGATCAGCTCGCCATTGGCCCAGATCGCACCGGAGTCGATGCGTTCCAGAAGGTTGATGCAGCGCAGGAACGTGCTCTTGCCGGAGCCCGAAGGGCCGATGATGCAGCTCACCTCGCCCTTGCGCACTTCCAGACCCACCTCATGGAGCGCCTTGAATGTGCCGAAGCTCTTGCAGACGTCAACGGCCTTGACCAGGATTTCGCTTGTCATGTGCGCCCCCTTCAGATCGTCGTGCGGCCGCGGGTGCCGCGGGCGTAGTAGCGTTCGATCCGGGATTGGATCAGCGAGAGGACGGTGACGATCGCGAGATACCAGAAGCTTGCGACCATCAGCAGTTCCAGCACGCGCGTATTGGCGTAGTAGATCACCTGCGCATTGTGCAGGATCTCCGAATACTGGATCACCGAGGCGAGCGAGGTGAGCTTGACCATGCTGATCACCTCGTTGCCAACAGGCGGGACCATCACGCGCATGGCCTGCGGCAGCACGATGCGACGCAGCGTCTGCATTCCCGTCATGCCGATCGTCCGGGCGGCTTCGTACTGGCCGGCGTCCACGGACAGAAGACCGCTTCGCACGACTTCCGAAGTATAGGCGCCCTGCTGGATGCCGAGGCCGAGCATGGCGGCGACGAAGGGCGTCATCACCTCGACGGTGTTGAATTCGAAAAGGCCCGGGATGCCCATCGTTGGGAAGATCAGCGCGAGGTTGAACCAGAGCAGCAGTTGCAGAAGCGCCGGCGCGCCGCGGAAGATCCAGACATAAACGAGCGCGATGTATTCGAGCACCGGATTGCCGGAAATCCGCATGATCGCGATGAGGACGCCGAGCGCGATGCCGAGCGACATCGCTGCGACCGTCATCAGCAGCGTGTTCCAGATGCCCTGAATGATCACGGGAGCGAACAGGAATTGGCCGACGACCGGCCATTCGATCTGGCCGACGACGAAGGCGCGGACGAGCAGCGCCACCAGGATGAGCACGATGGCGGCGAAGACCTTGCGCCCCACATGCTTGCGCGGGACGAGTTCGAGATGGGCGATGTCATGAGCATCGCGGCTGGAGTGGGGAAGAGCCGTGTCCGTCATGCTTGAGCTCCCGTCAGTGGCGCCAGGGCAATACCCGAGAGGTTCAGCTCGGCCCAGGCACGTTGTCCTTCGCAGGTTTCGGCGAAGGCTGCGATCTGCTCGCGCACCCGGGCTGGAGCCGTTCCTCCCTGGCCGAAACGTTCGGCAAGCGCCCGGGCCGGGTCGATCACCTCAAGCACGTCCGGGGTCAATGCCGCGTCGATGTTCGGAAGATCGGTCTCGGCCAACCCATCAAGTTCCATGCCCCGCTCTTCGCAGTAGCGCACCGTCGCGCCGGAGATCTCATGGGCATGCGAAAAAGGAATACCCTGCCGCACCAGCCAGTCTGCCACCTCGGTTGCCAGCGTGAAGCCACGCGGTGCGTCGGCTGCCATGCGTTCGGCGTCGAAGGTCAACGTCGCGATCATGCCGGCGAAGGCAGGCAGGATCAGGTCGAGAAGATCGATCGTCTCGAAAAGGGCGCGCTTGTCCTCGGCGAGGTCGCGGTTGTAGGCGAGTGGCATCGCCTTGAGTGTGGCGAGCATACCGGCAAGGTTGCCGATCATCGTGCCCGACATGCCACGCGTCAGCTCGGCGATATCGGGGTTCTTCTTCTGCGGCATGATCGATGAACCGGTCGAGTAGGAATCGTGCAGCTTCACCCAAGCGAACTGGCGCGAGGCCCAGATGCAGATCTCCTCTGACAGCCGCGAGAGGTTCACGCCCAGCATCGCCGTGACGAACAGAAACTCCGAGACCACGTCGCGGCTCGCGACGGCATCAATGGAATTCTCGCAGGGGCGGGCGTAGCCGAGATCGCGTGAAGAGCTTTCGGTATCGCGGGCGAAAGCCGAGCCGGCGAGCGCAGCGGCGCCGAGCGGCGAACGGTCGAAGCGGCGGTCCCAGTCGATGAAGCGCTCGATATCGCGGCTGAGCGACTGCGCATGTGCCATAAGGTGATGACCGAGCGATATCGGCTGGGCGGGCTGAAGATGGGTGAAGCCCGGCATGACCGTTTCGATATGGGCGTTCGCCTGTGTGGCGAGTGCATCCTGTACCGAAAGCACCAGCTTCACCAGTCGCCGTGACGTGCGGCGAAGGTAAAGGCGGGTGTTGTTGGCGGTCTGGTCGTTGCGCGAGCGGCCGGCGCGCAGCTTGCCGCCGAGGGCGCCGAGCCGCTCGATCAACAGGCGCTCGTGGAAGGTGTGAAGGTCCTCATCCGAGGCTTTCGGCTTCTCGCGGCCGGCCGCGACATCGGCCGCGATCGTATCGAGTGTTTGCAGCATCCGCGGCAGTTCGTCCTCGCTCAGCACCCCAGCGCGCGCAAGTTCGCGCGCATGGGCACGAGACCCGGCGATGTCTTCGGGGGAAAGGCGGAAAAAGCTCGGATTGCTTCGCGAGAGCGCCGCGAGTTCCGGAGACGGACCGCTGGAAAATCGGCCTCCCCAAAGCGACGTCGCTTGTTCTGTCATGTCAGTCTCCCATCTCGGTAATTATGTTCCCGAGCTGAGGTTGCCTTTTAGGGACCGCTTGCACAAACGCGAAAAAGCGATACCGTTATGACGAAACCGACTAGCCCCTTGCCGGAGAATGCCCTTGGTTCATACCTCCGTTCCGTTGCCTTCGATGACTGCCCTTCGCGTGATGCTGGCGATTGCGGAGCGCGGCTCGACGACGGCGGCTGCGGAAAGCATCAACCTTTCGCAAAGCGCCGTCAGCAAGCAGTTGCTGACGCTTGAAAACCTTCTCGGCGCGCAGATGTTCATGCGAAAGCCGTCAGGCATGGTGCCGACAGACCTTGGTCGCATCTACCTGGAGCAGGCACAGGTAGCGATCAAGGCGATGGAGGAGGCTGCGTTCCGCGCGGCGAGCCTGCAGCCGGATTCCCATACGCTCCGGCTCAAGGTGCTGCCCATCCTTGGTGATCGCTGGCTTTTGCCACGCTTTTCCGACTTCAACCAGAAACACCCGGATATCGACGTCCAGTACACGACCTTTGCGACCGACAACCCGGCGGCACAGCCCGACGCCGTGTTCCGTTTCGGTCGGGGACCGTTCGCGAAAGAACATTCGATCTACCTCTTCGGAGAGGATGTCCGGCTCGTTTGCGCACCCGCATATCTCGCGCGGCTCGGTTCCTGCGAAACCCTCGAGGATGCCGCGCGCGGTATCATCATCGAGCATCCGGGCACTCCGTTGCGCTGGATCGACCTTGCAGCGGAACAAGGGAAACCGGAGCTTGAGCCGCAGGCCGTCATGCGCTTCGACTATTATACGCTGGTCCTGCGCGCCGCGATCTCCGGGCAGGGCATGGCTCTCGTTCCTCCGCAACTCGTCGAGGAGGAACTGAGGGCCGGAAACCTTATCAATCCCGGCGGGATTCACTACACATCCAAGGCCGCCTATTGGTTCACCACCCCGACGGACCGCAAGCCCTCGCCCGCGCTCAAGGCGTTCCAGCGCTGGCTCATGCAGCAGGTGGAGTAGAAGAGGGGGCGATGGAAAAAGTGACGATACGGCAAGCGAGCCTTGCCGATGCGGATGCAATCGCGCACTTTCACGTGCGGGTATGGCGGCAAACCTATCGCGATCTTGCCCCACCGGAGGTTTACGCTCTGCTCGACGAAACCCGTCGCCGCAGCACTTGGCGCGAAAAGCTCGCGGCGGAGGATCCCGACCAAATCGTGCTTCTTGCGCAATTGGAGGGAAGGCCGGTCGCAATCGGCGCGGCCGGCGCGCCTTCAGCTGCGATCTTCGGCGACCACGGCGAGATCAAGAACCTTTACGTCGATCCGAACGTCAAGCGTCAGGGCATTGGTCGTACACTGCTCTCAAGGCTTGCTGCGCATCTGGTGGAGAGAGGGTTTCCCGGCGTCGGCGTCGGCGTTGTTGACGGCAACGAACCTGCGGTCGCTTTCTACGACGCGCTCGGTGGCCAGCGGGCCGGGGAATACACGGATGCCGGTCCGATCTGGCGCTCGCGAAATATCGTCTTTGTGTGGGAAAACGGCTTGGTGCTCTGAACGTCTCAGGCAGTCGCCGGTCAAGGGTTCCTTGGGCGCAAGCGCGGGATCGGCGACGCTGCTGACCACTTTCGTCATGTCGCTGGATTTGGTCTCACTTTCGGGCGATCGCTCCTGCTAGCCGAAGAAGAAGAGGCCGCATCCGTTCCGCCGGAACGCCGGCATAGCCGAGAATGAGCGCAGCCGGCTGAGGCGTGGCGATCGTATAGTCGGACAGGGGATAACATTGTAGCCCCGCATCGAGCACGGCGTGGTGCGAGGCTTGGTCCTCCCGGCCGCCCTCCAGCCAGGCGAGTGCATTGAGCCCGCTTTCGGAGCAGTCGACGCGAGCAAGCCCGGCAAGCGCATCCCGCCCGGCTTGCATGAAAGCCTCACGGCGCTCGGCGTAAAGGCCGCGCATGCGGCGCAGATGGCTGGCAAAGTGACCGCCGCCGATGAACTCGGCGAGCGCGAGCTGGGTTTCCACCGGGACACTGCGGTGGATCAGCCCCGAGAGCGTGCGAAATGTCCCGACGAGCTGCGGTGGCAGCACGAGATAACCGACGCGGATTCCCGGATAGAGCGCCTTGCTGAAACTGCCCGCGTAGATCACCCGATCGGAACCATCGATGGAGCGCATTGATGGCAATGGCGCGCCGTCATAGCGGAATTCGCTGTCGTAATCGTCCTCTATGATCCAGGCGTCGTTTGCCCGCGCCCATTCGAGCAGGGCGAGCCGGCGCGGCAGCGATAGGGTGATGCCGAGCGGGTGGTGGCGCGACGGCATGACGAAGGCGAGCCGCGCGTCGGGATAGCGCGCCATCGTGCTCTCGACATCCATGCCGTCGGCATCGGTGTTGGCCGGACACAGCCGCAGCCCGAGCGTGCGAAACAGGTTGCTGGTGGTCACCGGCCCCGGATCCTCGAACCATATTCCGTCGCCAGGATCGGCAAGCGCCAAGGCCGCGAGCGTGAAGGCGGCATGCCCGCCGGGCGTGATGACGATCTGATCGGGATCGCAAGGATCGCGCCGATGCAGGGCCAGATATTCGGCGATCCTCTGCCGCAGAACCAGCTCGCCCGCGACATCGCCATAGCCCATGGCCACGGCCTTGCCGCCGCGCGTCACGGCGTTCCAGCATTTTCGCCAGACAGCGAAGGGAAACCGGTCAAGCGCCGGACGGTTGGGGAGGAAAGGCTTGTCTTCCATCTGACCGATATCGGCTGACATCCGGCGTGACTGGTCGCCAACACGCGACAGGCGAGGCGGCGCGCCGTCGGCAACATCGTGGCGAGCGGGCATCGGCAGCGGCTTTGCCGATTGGCGCGGCAAGGCGGCCGACACGAAAGTGCCGGCTCCCTGTCGTGCCTCCAGATAGCCCTCAGCCTTCAAATTTTCGAGCACCCGCACGAGCGTTTGGCGCGACAGGCCCAACTCCCCGGCAAGGATGCGGCTTGCGGGCAGCCGTGTTCCGGCGCGCAAGTGCCCTTTCAGGATTGCCGTGCGCAATTGGTCCTGCACCTGGCGGAATTTCGGCAGCGTGATTGTCTTGTCGAGGCGGAGGAAAGGCAGGATCGGCCCTTCAAGCTGTTTGACCATCGGTGGCCTCTAAAAATTGGTACAGTCAATTGCACCATAATGGACGTTTCTTCGTCGTCCAATTGTTACATGCTGCCCCTACACGAAAACGCACCGATGCAGCCCTTCCGCAGGACGCAGACAAGGTGCAGGGGAACCGGGACAGGCGGCGGTGCCGACGACCGGATGCAAGGAAAAAGCAGCCATCGCCCACGATCCGTCGCCGACGGTCAACAGGAGGAATTCATGAAGAAGCTTCAATCGCGCGCAATGAGCCGCGCCTTCGTCTCCACGCTCGCTCTGGCCGCGGCGCTGCCGGGCATTGCCCGCGCCGAGGCCGCAGAAGAGTTGGTCGCCGCGGCCACGAAGGAAGGCGCGCTCACGGTCATCGCGCTGCCCCACGACTGGTGCAATTACGGCGAGGTCATCGCCGGCTTCAAGGCGAAGTATCCGGGCATCGAGGTCAATGAGCTGAACCCCGATGCCGGTACGGCTGACGAGCTGGAAGCGATCCGTGCGAACAAGGGGAATACGGGTTCGCAGGCACCCGATGTCGTCGATCTCGGCCTTGCCTTCGCGCCGGCTGCCGCCAAGGAAGGCCTTCTCCAACCCTACAAGGTGGCAACCTGGGACGAGATTCCGGCCAATATCAAGGACGAGCAAGGCTATTGGTACGGCGACTACTACGGCGTCATGGCGTTCGGCGTGAACAAGGACCTGCTCGAGACCGTACCGGCTGACTGGTCGGATCTGTCGAAGTCGGAATACGCCGGGGCCGTTGCACTCACCGGTGACCCGCGGTCTTCGGCGCAGGCGATCCTGGCGCTCATGTCAGCAGGCATCTCGCGCGGCGCGAAGCCTGGAGCGGAATCCGGCGGCAAGGGCCTGGAGCTCTTTGCCGAATTGAACAAGTCCGGCAACTTCGTGCCGGTGCTCGGCAAGGCCGGCACCATCGCACAGGGCCAGACGCCGATCGTCGCTGCCTGGGATTACAATCTTCTGGCCTGGCGCGACGCGCTGAAGGGCAATCCGCCGATGGAGGTCGTCGTGCCGACGAGCGGTGTCGTCGCCGGGGTCTACGTGCAGGCGATCTCGGCCTACGCGCCGCATCCGAACGCCGCCAAGCTCTGGATGGAGTATCTCTATTCCGACGAAGGCCAGACCGGCTGGCTGAAGGGATACTGCCATCCGGCGCGCTTCAACGCCATGCTGAAGGCCGGCAAGTTCCCGCAGGAGCTGCTCGACAAGCTGCCGCCTGCCGAAGCCTATGAAAAGGCAATCTTCCCGACGGTCGACGAGCTTTCCGCCAACAAGACCGCCGTGGTCGAGGGCTGGGACAAGGTGGTCGGCGCCAACGTGAAGTAAGCCTCCGTTCGGCAGAGAGGCTTCACCCCTCATGAAGCCTCTCGCCAGTGTACGCGATTAATCCAGGGACAAATCCGATGACGACAATCGTCGCCTCCCTGCCGGCGGCGCTCAGGCCGCGGCAGGTTCTCAGCTGGGTCGGGGTCGCTCCCTTCTTCCTCTTTGCCACGCTCTTCCTCATCCTGCCGACGCTCAACATCGTGCTCGGCGCGTTCCGCAACGCTGAGGGACAGCTGACGCTGGAAAACCTCGGCAAGCTCCTTGCGCCATCGATACGCTCGGCCTTCTGGATCTCGATCGAGCTCAGCCTGCTGACGGCCGTGCTCGGATGTTTTTTCGGCTTGCTCATCGCCGCCGCCATCACGCTTGGCGGTCTCCCGCGCCCGCTGCGCAATGCCATCCTGACCTTTTCGGGCGTCGCCTCGAATTTTGCCGGCGTGCCGCTCGCCTTCGCCTTCATCGCGACACTTGGTCGTCTCGGCTTCGTGACAATGCTGCTGCGCCAATGGTTCGGGATCAATCTTTATGGAGCCGGCTTCAACATCGTCTCCTTCCTCGGCCTGGCGCTTACCTATCTCTATTTCCAGATCCCGCTGATGGTGCTGATCATCACGCCGGCGCTGGAGGGGCTGCGCCGCGAATGGCGAGAGGCGGCCGAAAGCCTTGGCGCCAACGGAATTCAGTACTGGCGTCTGGTGGCGTTGCCGGTGCTCTGGCCCTCGCTTCTCGGCACACTCGCTCTGCTTTTCGCCAATGCTTTCGGAGCGGTCGCGACTGCAATCGCACTCACCGGCTCATCGCTCTCGATCGCGCCGATCGTCCTGTTCGCACAAATTCGCGGTGACGTGCTCAATGACCCGCATCTCGGCTACGCGATCGCCTTTGCCATGATCCTGCTGACCGCCATTGCCAACGCCGTCTACATCCTCTTGCGCATGCGCGCGGAAAGGTGGGTCAAATGACGGAAAGACGTCTCTGGTCCTGGCTCGCCGTCGTGTTGGGCGGGCTCTATTTCCTGCTCCCGCTCGTCGGCATGTTTGATTTCTCCCTGCGCATGCAGCGCGATGGCTACGGCTTCGAAGCCTATCGTGTGGTGCTGGCCGATCCGCAGTTCCAGCAAACCTTCGGATATTCGGTCGCGCTGGCGCTCGTGACCATCGTGCTCGGTATCCTGATCGTGGTCCCGACCGCCTATTTCGTGCGGTTACGGTTTCCATCGCTTCGCCCGATCGTGGAGTTCCTGACACTGCTGCCGCTGGTCATTCCACCGATCGTCATCGTCTTCGGCTACATCCGCATCTACAACACGTCTTCGGTCCTGCCGCTGACAGGAAGCTGGTGGGGTACCAATCTCCTCATTCTGTTCGGCTATGCGACACTGTCGCTGCCATACATGTATCGCTCCGTGGATACGGGCCTGCGCACCATCGATGTCGGCAGCCTGACGGAAGCGGCCCAGAGCCTTGGCGCCGGCTGGGCCCGGATCCTCGCCGTCGTCGTCCTGCCAAACGTCTTCGTCTCGGTGCTATCCGGTGCCTTCCTCACCTTCGCGATCGTCATCGGTGAATATGTCTTTGCCGCCTTGCTCAACGTCGGCTCGTTCGGCCCCTACATGGTCTGGATGGGCGGCAACCGCGCCTACGAACCCTCGGCGCTCGCCGTTGTCGCCTTCGCCATCACCTGGGCCTGTATGGGGCTGATCCAGCTTGTCACCCGTTTCTCCAAATTCTCCACCGTGAGGCGTTGACCATGGCTTTCCTCGACATCCAGCACCTGGAAAAATCCTTTGGGCCGACCCGTGTCGTCAAGGACTTCAACCTCAACATCGAGAAAGGGGAGTTCGTCTCCTTCCTCGGGCCGTCCGGCTGCGGCAAGACCACGGTTCTCCGTATGGTCGCTGGCTTCGAGACGCCGACATCAGGCGCGATCCGCATCGACGGAAGGGGAGTGACGGGGCTTCCTGCCAACCGGCGCAATATAGGCATGGTGTTCCAGGGCTACGCGCTTTTCCCAAATTTGACGGTTGAGGAAAACATAGGCTTCGGCCTCAAGGTTGCGGGCGAGGGCAAGGCGGCTATTGCACGGCGCGTCAGCGAAATGCTGGAGCTGATTGGCCTGTCCGATCTCGGCGGCCGTTATCCCTTCCAGCTTTCCGGCGGCCAACAGCAGCGTGTGGCGCTCGCCCGTGCACTGGCGCCGCGCCCGCAGGTGCTGCTGCTCGATGAGCCGCTGTCGGCCCTCGATGCGAAGGTCCGCATCAGTCTGCGCGAGGAGATCCGTCGCATCCAGCGCGATCTCGGTATCACCGCCGTCTTTGTCACCCATGACCAGGAGGAAGCGCTGTCCATATCGGATCGCATCGTGGTTATGCACCAGGGCGTCGCGGACCAGGTCGGCACGCCGTTCGAGATCTACAATCGGCCGGCGACCCGTTTCGTCGCGCAATTCGTCGGTACGCTGAACCTTCTCGACGCCGACGTCATGGACGCGGCCGCCGGCAAGGTGCGGCTCGGTGGTGTGCCGGTGGTGTTGAACCGGACGCTTTCCGGTCGATCCGGAGAGCGCATCAGCCTTGCCATGCGGCCGGAAACCGTCGCGCTGGGGCGCGGGGAGGGCGACGACGTCGTGCTTTCAGGCCGCATCGCCGAGGTGCATTTCTTGGGTTCAGTGATCAGGATCCGTGTCGCGGTCGACGGCGGTCTGCTCGCGCTCGACACGTTCAACCAGCCTGACAGGCCGCCGCCTTCGGTCGGCGCGTCGGTAGAGATCAGCCTGCCGCACCGTGACTTGCTGGTGCTTGCAGCCTGAAAGCCCTCGAAGTCTCGAAATCGCCTGCGAAGGAGCCGGCACTTTGACCGAAATGCCGTTTGATGACCTGTCGTCGCTGGACTGGCGCGCGAAGATTGCCGCACTTTCCGGCGCAGACCGCGCCAGGCTGGCGGAGCGGGCGCGCACCGCGCCGCTGTTCGCCCATGCCTATGCCTTTCATCTCAACATGCGCTTCGGTGGGCTGACGCCGCTGCAGCTTGCCGAATTCGCCTATGAGCAGCGGCTCGTTGGCCTCAAGCTGCACGTCGAGGACGGGGAGGCGACGAGCCTCGCCCGCATGTCAGACGCCGCCCTTTTGGATTATGGCGTGGCGGTAGCGCGGCTCGGACTGGAACTGCATGTGGAGACCAGCACGACGGAGGCGGCTGGTCTCTTCGATGCGGTGCGCATCGCGCTTGCCACCGGCGCAACGTCGCTGCGTTGCTACCCGCGCTACGAGGGGCGCGTCTCCGAAATCGTGTCACGGACGATCGCCGATTTGCGGCGACTGGAGACCTTCGACCCCGAAGGCCGGCTACGCTTTACGCTCGAACAGCACGAGGACCTGAAGTCGGAGGAACTGATCGGGATCCTGAAGGGGGTTGCCAATCCGCGCCTCGGCCTGCTGTTCGACTTCGCCAATATGATCAACGCTTATGAGCCGCCATTGCCGGCGCTTGCCGCGCAAGCGCCCTACGTGACCGAGGTTCACATCAAAGACTGCCTCGTCCAAGCGGATCGCGGCGGCTGGGCGCATCTCGCCTGCCAAACCGGCACCGGCCACTTGCCGCTGCATGCGATGTTCGTGGACCTGCTTTTGCTCGGCCAGGACCGGCCGCAAGTCTTGAGCTTCGGGCTGGAGGAAGAGGAGGGCTATTTTGCGCCCGCCCTGCGCTTCCCCTCTGAAGAGCCTGATCCCTTCATTGCGGCTCGCTCGGCGAGCTACACAGACATAGGGACCGTCGACCTTGGGGCGCGGCTGCGCCAAGAGGCCATTGCTGCTCATCGGCAGCTCGAATTTGTCAGAGCCTTACTCGATGAAATCGTTACCGAAGCTGAGAGGATCGAAGGATGAACCACGAGCCAACTTGCCCGCCGTCCCATCTGGCGCTCGCTCATGCAATGGCGGATGCTGCGGCCAGCGTGGTCCGTCCACACTTCCGCAAGCGCCTTGTCATCGACGCCAAGGCCGACGCGAGCCCCGTTACCATTGCTGATCGAGACGCGGAGGCCGTGATGCGACAGATGATCGAAGCGCAGTTTCCCGATCATGGCATCAGGGGCGAGGAGTTCGGTGCCTGCCGAACGGACGCCGAATGGGTCTGGGTGCTCGACCCGATTGACGGTACGAAGTCCTTCGTTTCCGGTTCGCTCGCTTTCGGCACGCAAATCGCATTGCTCCATCGCGGCAAACCTGTCCTTGGCATGATCAACCAGCCGATCACCGGCGAACGCTGGCTCGGGATGGGCTGCACCGCGACACTAAACGAGCAGCCTATCCGCACCAGCGAAACGACCGCGCTCGACGAGGCGATCCTCTATACCTCCGCACTCGAGCAATTCGACCCGGCGGGCCATAACCGTTTCGCCGCTCTGGCGGCAAAGGTCCGCTTCACCCGTATTTCTCACGATTGCTACGCAGCCGGGCTGCTGGCGCTGGGCAGTATCGATCTCCTCATCGAAAGCAACGTCTTCGACTACGACATCCTTCCGCAGATGCCCATCATCCTGGCTGCAGGCGGCTTAGTGACCGACTGGGAAGGACGGCCCCTGACAGCCGCCACAAACTTTGACACCGTGCTGATGGCTGCAAACGGCGATCTCCATCAGGCCGCTGTGGAGGTGCTTTGCCGAGACCGAGGATGAGCAGACGGAGGTAGCGCTGTAGCACATGCCTGATCGATTGAATCCGACTGCGGTTACACGCCACCAAGCACGCCATGTGTAGCGATCGGCGAACGATGCTCGCCGCCGCGCCAGCGACGGTCGGAGTTTCTAAGCGGCGTTGCTGATGAAGTTGTCGATCGAGCTTCTGCTGACGTCCGCCTCACTTCTGCCCAATGGGGCCGCAACGATCTTGGCTTAATTGTCTGGAGACGAACACTATGCCGACCCGGCGACAGTTCCTTGCCAGCTTCGTCGCCACGCCAATTGCGCTGCCGAGCCTGGGCCATGCAGCCGGCTCTCCTGTGGAGCTGCCGCTTACGGCTAGTTGCGGTGATGACCACGAGCAGACACCGGCACAGACCGAAGGGCCGTACTTTACGCCGCAGAGCCCTGAAAAACAGGACTTCGCGAGCGATGCACCGGGCGGTGAAAGGCTGACGCTTGCCGGTTACGTACTAACCAAGGACTGCCAGCCGGTAGCGAAAGCGTTGATCGAGCTATGGCACGCTGATGAGAGCGGCACCTACGACAACAGCGGATACAAACTCCGCGGACATCAATTCACGGATGCAGAAGGCAAATGGTGGTTCGAGACGATCGTGCCAGGGCTCTATCCTGGTCGTACCCGGCATTACCACGTGAAAGTCCAGCGGCCCGGCGGGAACGTGCTGACGACGCAACTCTATTTTGCCAATGAGCCGGGCAATGAACGTGACCGCATATTCAACGCAGCCTTGATGCTCGATATCAGGGCGACGAGCGACGGAAAATTCGGCCGCTACGACTTCATAGTGGCGTAGCTGGCGCGTTGCGCCCACCAAGTGTTCGCCTCGTTGATCGCTGCCGCGCAGCCGTACGGCTGCATGCGGCCGCCACAGGTCCCACAGCTATTGCCAGCCAAGATCTCCAAGATCGACCCGATGGGGGGCCTGAGCTTATTCCGAAGACTACAGGCTGCCGGGTAGCAGCGCCGGGCAAGGCTAGAACCATAGGCAACATCGAGTGCTCTTTCGATCCTGCAAGCCCTGTCGTCAACAACGCCCAGCTGATCTACGGTTGCCTAAAAGTTGTGCGCACAATGAAATGTCGCATTATTAGGCAATTACTGTTGCTTAAAATGCTGCGGCGCATCATGATCGAGCCCATGACGCACCGGGACCTCACCATTCTCGTGATAGACGAGAACGCCATCCGCGCCTCGATCATCGAGGAGGGATTGCATGAGGCCGGCCATCGCAAGGTCACGGTCATCCATGAAGTCCAGGGTATGGCCCGCACCATCGAGGCGCTAAGGCCCGATGTCATCTTTATCGATATCGAAAACCCGAACCGCGACATGATGGAGCATCTGTTCCAGCTGACCCGCACTGTCGGTCGGCCGATCGCGATGTTCGTCGACCGCTCCGACACGGCCGCAATCGAGGCGGCAGTGGAGGCGGGCGTTTCGGCCTATGTGGTTGACGGGCTGAAGAAGGAGCGCGTCAAGCCGATCCTCGACATGGCCGTTAGCCGCTTCAACGCCTTCAGCCGGCTGCAGCGCGAGCTTGCCGATGCGAAATCGGCGCTGGAGGAGCGCAAGGTGATTGAACGCGCCAAGGGCATCCTGATGAAGATGCGCGGTCTCTCCGAGGACGAGGCATTCGCGCTGATGCGCCAGACGGCGATGAACGAAAAGAAAAAGATGTCGGAGATCGCCCAAAGCGTGGTGACGGCCGCAGGCCTGCTGATGTGAGAGCGCGGTTACCGATGCTGTCGGAAGGAGATACCGGAGTGACCATCATGACGACCCTCGACAATACGCGACGCGGCGCGGCAATGGGTGGCGGGCTGCCCGCACCCGTGAGGCTCGGTGGGGAAGGTGCGCGAACGATCCGCGCCGGTTTCATTCCGTTGGTCGATGCGTCGGTGCTAATCGTGGCTGCGGAACTCGGTTTTGCCCGCAAGGAGGGCCTGACGCTCGATCTCGTCAAGGATGTCACCTGGGCCAATGTGCGCGACCGTCTCGCCATTCGTCAGTTCGATATCGCTCACATGCTCTCGCCGATGCCGGTGGCCGCCATGCTCGGCCTTGGATCCAATCCTTCGCCGACGATTACCCCCTTCTCGCTCGGGCGCGGTGGCAATGCGATCACGCTTTCCAACGGACTTTTCGCTCGCATGCAGGAGGAGGTTGGTCTCGGTGGGGTGGACGATGCGCTTAGCCATGCGCGTTCGCTCGCAGCGCTGCTTCGCCGAATGCGCGAGCGCGGGGAACCGGCGCCAAGGCTCGGCGTCACCTTTCCCTTCTCCTCGCACAACTACGAAGTCCGCTATTGGCTGGCTGCCGGCGGCATCGATCCCGATCGGGATGTCAAGCTCGTTGTCGTGCCGCCGCCGCTAACCTCGGACGCGCTTGCCGCCGGCACCATCGATGGTTTCTGTGTCGGCGCCCCCTGGAACATGGTGGCCGCTGAGCGCGGCCTGGGGCGCATCGTCGCTGCCAAGCAGGATATCTGGCCATTGGCGCCGGAAAAGGTGATCGGCATGCGGCCCGAATGGGCCAAGAGCAACGCCGAAACGGTGTCGCGGCTAATCCTGGCGCTCGACCGGGCGGCGCGCTGGTGCGACGAGCCCGATAATCGCGGCACGCTGGCCGAATTGCTTGCCGCGCCGCGATACGTCGGCGCCCCGGTCGAAATCATCCGCCGGGTTCTCGCCGGAGAGTTCACCGTCGATGCGGCCGGCAACAGGCGTGTGATCGACGACTACTTCGTCTTTCACCGCGACCACGCCAACTACCCCCGTCCCGGCCAGGCGATGTGGATCTATAGCCAAATGGCGCGCTGGGGGCAGGTGCGGCTGTCGCCCGAGATGCAGGCGGTTGCGGCTTCCGCCTGTCGCCCTGACCTCTATCGTCGGGCGCTCGGCGCCGCTGCTGCCCCCGAGGACGCGGACGTCCGTATCGAGGGCGACAGGCCGGGCGAGCACTTCATGGACGGACACGTTTTCGATCCCGCTGACATTGAGACCTATGTCCGCTCTTTCCCCGTTCGCGCTTTGGCACAAAGCGTTTCCGTCGAGCAGGAGGGCTGACGATTGCGCATCAGGTTTGTGCAGAGTCCCGATGGGAATTTGTGCGTCGCACAATAATTCAGCAGATTCTACAATAGGAGAATTTTTAGGCGCCTCATCTGAGTTCGGAAATTATGGTTTTAATTCAATTGTCTAAAGGTCGTGCCAGCGAGCTGGCACGACCTTTGCTTGTCTAGAAATACCTCGGTCAACGACGATCGAGGTGAACTCAAACGCAAGATCGCGTTTGCCGAAGACACCGACGTCGCAAGGTTTTGTTTCCGAGGGTTCCTCCCGATCCCGGACGCAATCACCGAGCGGCGTTTTTTTATGTCCAACTATCCGACCAGCAGAGGATCCTGCGCATGACCAAGTTTTCGACCGGCGGTCTGACCCGTCGTAGCCTGCTGAAGACCACCGCAACCGCCGCCCTGTTCGGCGCGGTCAAGTCGGCCTTCCCATCCGGCGCGTTTGCGCAAGGTTCCGGTCCGGAAACCACCAAGGCGGTGCTCGGCTTCATCGCGCTCACGGATAGCGCACCGCTGGTCATTGCCAAGGAAAAGGGCCTCTTCGACAAATATGGCATGACCGAAGTCGAAGTCGTGAAGCAGGCGTCCTGGGGAACGACGCGTGACAATCTGGTGCTCGGCTCCGCCGGCGCCGGCATCGATGGCGCCCATATCCTGACGCCGATGCCCTACCTGATCTCGACCGGCAAGGTCACCCAGAACAACCAGCCGCTGCCGATGGCGATCCTTGCCCGCCTTAATCTCGATGCGCAGGCGATCTCGGTCGGCCAGACCTATGCCGATCTCAAGGTCGGTATCGACGCCTCGGCACTGAAAGAGGTCTTTGCCAAGAAGAAGGCCGAAGGCGCTGCCGCCAAGGTGGCGATGACCTTCCCCGGCGGCACCCACGACCTCTGGATCCGCTACTGGCTCGCCGCCGGCGGCATCGATCCGGATAGCGACGTCGAAACCATCGTCGTGCCGCCGCCGCAGATGGTCGCCAACATGAAGGTCGGCACCATGGACTGTTTCTGCGTTGGCGAGCCCTGGAATGAGCAGCTCGTAAACCAGAAGATCGGTTACACCGCGGTCAACACCGCCGAGATCTGGAACGAACATCCGGAAAAGTCCTTCGCCATGCGCGCCGACTGGGTGGAGAAGAACCCGCGCGCCGCCAAAGCGCTCACCATGGCCATCCAGGAGGCGGCGCAATGGTGCGACGACATGGCCAACAAGGACGAACTGGCGAAGATCGTCGGCAAGCGCAGCTGGTTCAATGTGCCGCCGAAGGACATCGTCGACCGCCTTAAGGGTGAATACGACTACGGCAACGGCAAGGTGGTCGAAAAGAGCCCGCACTTCATGAAGTTCTGGCGCGATCACGCCTCCTATCCGTTCCAGAGCCATGACGCCTGGTTCCTCACCGAGAACATCCGCTGGGGCAAGTTCGCACCTGATACCGACATTAAGGCGCTCGTCGCCAAGGTGAACCGTGAGGACATCTGGCGCGAGGCCGCCAAGGATCTGGGCGTGACCGATGTGCCGGCATCGACCTCGCGCGGCGTCGAAAAATTCTTCGACGGCAAGGTTTTCGATCCCGCGGATCCGCAAGGCTACCTCAAGAGCCTTTCGATCTCGCGCGTTGCCTGAGCCATTGCGGATGCTGGCCGGCCTGGCCCGCCAGCATCCGCTCTCGAATTCCAAGGAGAACGGCATGACCGTCACCAATCTCAAACTCAAGGGCCAGTCAGCGCCGGCACCTGCCGCCCGCGTGATCGCCTTTACCCGCTCGGCCAACGTTAGCAGCGGCCAGCCGCTCACTGCGAGACTCGTGGCCGCCGCCACGAACATCATGCCGCTCCTCGTCACCTTGGCGCTGATCCTTGTCGCTTGGCAGGTCGCCTGTTCGGCACCCGATTCCAGCCTGCCGTCGCCGACGCGCGTCATCGAGGAAAGCTGGGAACTGATCGCCCATCCCTTCTATGTCGGCCAGGGTGTCGACCAAGGGCTGTTCTGGCATGTGGCGGCAAGCCTTCAACGCGTGGCGCTCGGCTATGCGCTTGCAGCCGTCGTTGGCATCGCGCTCGGCGCGCTGGTCGGCCAAAGCGCGCTTGCCATGCGCGGCCTCGATCCGATCTTCCAGGTGCTGCGCACCGTGCCGCCGCTCGCCTGGCTGCCTTTGTCGCTGGCCGCGTTCCAGGACGGCAATCCTTCGGCGATCTTCGTGATCTTCATCACGGCGATCTGGCCGATCATCATCAACACCGCCGTCGGCATTCGCAACATCCCGCAGGACTACCAGAACGTCGCGAAGGTGCTGCGCCTCAATACGCTCGAGTATTTCGCCAAGATCATGCTGCCGGCAGCCGCACCCTACATCTTCACCGGCCTGCGCATCGGCATCGGTCTCTCGTGGCTGGCGATCGTCGCGGCCGAAATGCTGATCGGCGGCGTCGGCATCGGCTTCTTCATCTGGGATGCGTGGAACTCCTCGCTGATCAGCGACATCATCGTCGCGCTTCTTTATGTCGGCATCGTCGGCTTCCTGCTCGATCGCCTCATCGCCCTCGTCGGCCGCGTCGTCACCCGCGGCACTGCAACCGCTTGAGAGAGGCAAAAGCCATGACCAAGAGCTATCTTTCGCTGGAACTGATCGACAAGAGTTTTGAACGCGGTAGCGTGCGCACCGAGGTGCTGAAGCAGGTGTCGCTATCGGTCGACCGGGGCGAGTTCATCTCGATCATCGGCCATTCCGGCTGCGGCAAGTCCACCCTGCTCAACATCGTCGCCGGCCTGACGCAGGCGACGACCGGTGTCGTCCTGCTCGACGGCCGCGTTGCCGACGAGCCGGGGCCGGACCGCGCCGTCGTCTTCCAGAACCATTCGCTGCTGCCCTGGCTGACGGTCTATGAGAACGTGCGCCTCGGCGTCGACAAGGTCTTCTCGGCAATCAAGAGCAAGGCCGAACGCCACGACTGGACGATGCGCAATCTTGAGCTGGTGCAGATGGCGCATGCGGCCGAGAAGCGCCCATCCGAAATCTCCGGTGGCATGAAGCAGCGCGTCGGTATCGCCCGTGCTCTCGCCATGGAGCCGAAGGTGTTGCTGCTCGACGAGCCCTTCGGCGCGCTCGACGCGCTCACCCGGGCCCATCTGCAGGACCAGGTGATGCAGATCCATGCCGAGCTTAGCAACACCGTGCTGATGATCACCCACGACGTCGACGAGGCGGTGCTGCTTTCCGATCGCATCGTGATGATGACCAACGGGCCATCGGCCCGCATCGGTGAGATCCTCGACGTGCCGCTTTCCCGACCGCGCCATCGCATCGAGCTTGCCGGTGACCGAACCTACCTCAGATGCCGTGAAGCGGTGCTCAAGTTCCTCTACGAGCGCCATCGTTTCGTCGAAGCTGCGGAGTGATCCCATGGCTCGCCACACCGCCGAAAGGCTTGTGAGCATCGGCAATGACATGGCGCCGGGCCGCATGCTTCGAGGAGGGCCAAGATCGTCAACCAATGACTAGCAGCTACCCTTGGCGATCGAGACGGCAGACGGCTGCATTATCCCGGAACTCGCGCAGGCCCTTGGAGGAGGGATGCCGGAGCTTCTCGTCTGCCGTCCACGCTCGGTATTCGATCTCTGCTATGAGCGTCGGCTGGAGCCAAACGACATTGCGTTTGTCTGAATAGGTGACTGGCGGCTGCTTCTGTTTCCAGGGCAGCTCGGGAGTTCGACAGTGTAGGGTAAGGCTTCACAAGCATTGTGCTGTGCTTGTTTTCGATTGTGCGTCCAGGATCGCCTCGTTGAGGTCGACATCTCTGTGATCGCTTTTGACGTCCGGCAACCACAGCAGGCGCGTCGATTAAAGGCAGCTTCCCCACAAGCGACGACTTGCGTATATTAGCGCAACGCAATCTATCGGGGATTCCATATCAGCGGTGGAGGTCTTCGCCATGTCATTTGGTCAGAGCATGCTTGCGGGCGCGGCAATTTTCGCGCTCGGTTGCACTTCCGTGTGGGCGCAGCAGGTATCGGGCACACTCGGCGCTCCGGGCGCGACGACGACGATCACCGGTGAACAACTCCCGCCGCCATCGTCTGCGTTTGGCGGCGTGATCAAGGAGAAGGCGTCGGACTCGAAGCCGTGGTGGGCTCCACGGATCGTACCGCCGAAGGGGGCGCCCAATGTACTCCTCATCATGACTGACGATCAGGGATTTGGCGCGCCCAGCACCTTTGGTGGCGTCATACCAACGCCCGCCATGGACCGTATCGCCAAGGAGGGGCTTCGCTTCACGAATTTCCACTCGACGTCGCTATGTTCGCCGTCGCGTGCGGCGTTGATCACCGGACGCAACCACCATTCGGTTGGCTACGGCGTCGTCGGGGAGATCGCGACCGGGTATCCCGGTTACGATTCGATCATTCCAATCGAGAAGGGAACGGTCGGAACGATCCTCAAGGAAAATGGCTACGCCACCTCGTGGTTCGGCAAGAACCACAACACGCCATCCTATCAATCGAGCCAGGCTGGCCCCTTCAACCAGTGGCCGACGGGCATGGGCTTCGAATATTTCTATGGCTTCGTCGGTGGCGATGCTAGCCAGTGGCAGCCGAACCTGTTCCGCAACACGACTGCTATCTATCCGTTTGAAGGCAATCCCAAATGGAACCTTGAAACGGCCATGGCCGACGAGGCCATTCAGTATGTCAGGCAGCTTGAAGAGATCGCACCGGAAAAACCCTGGTTCGTCTACTATGTGCCCGGTGCCACCCATGCGCCGCACCACCCGACGCCCGAATGGATCAAGAAGATCAGCGACCTGCACCTCTTCGACGAGGGCTGGAACAAGGTTCGCGAGACGATTTTCGCCAATCAGAAGCGGCTCGGCATCATGCCCGAGAATGCGAAGCTGACCCCCTGGCCAGAAGGGCTGCCGCAATGGGACACGCTCGGCCTGGAAGAAAAGAAACTGTTCATCAGGCAGGCCGATGTCTACGCCGCCTATCTTGCCTATGCCGACAACGAGATCGGGCGGATCATCCAGGCGGTGGAGGATCTTGGAGAACTCGACAACACGCTGATCATCTACATCGGCGGCGACAACGGCGCGAGTGCCGAGGGCATGCTCAACGGGACACCAAACGAGTTCACCACATTCAACGGGGTCGACGTTCCGGTGAAGGATCAGTATCTCTGGTACCCGTTCTGGGGATCGGACCGGACTTTCCCGCATTTTGCGGCCGGTTGGGCCTGGGCGATGGATACCCCGTTCAAGTGGGTCAAGCAGGTGCCGTCACATTTCGGCGGCACGGCACAGGGCATGGTCATGTCCTGGCCCGGCCACATCAATGATGCCGGCAGCATCCGCCGGCAGTTCCACCACTTCATCGATATCGTGCCGACGATCCTCGAGGCGGCCGGCATTTCGCAACCGCAGACGATCAACGGAATCAAACAGGAGCCGATCGAAGGCGTCAGCATGGCCTACACCTGGGACAAGGCAAATGCCGAGGCGCCGACGACACACACAACGCAGTATTTCGAAATGCTCGGAAACCGGGCGATCTATCACGATGGATGGGTCGCTGCGACGACGCCCGCGACGCTGCCGTGGGAACTCAGCACGAAGACGCCACCCGACGTGATTACGGGTTACAACTGGGAACTCTACAATGTCGACGAGGATCCCACGCAGGCCACCGATCTCGCCGCCAGCATGCCAGACAAGCTCAAGGAACTGCAGGACCTCTTCTATTCGGAGGCGAAGAAGTACAACGTGCTGCCGCTCGACAACTCGACATTGGCCCGTTGGAACAGCCCCCGCCCGAACCTCACCGCCGGACGAACGAAGTTCACCTATTCCGGTGAACTGAGCGGTGTGCCGGCCAGTGCGGCACCCAGCACCTTGAACAAGTCCTACACGATCACGGCTGAGGTCGACATACCCGAGGGCGGCGCGGAAGGCATGATCGTCACGGAAGGCGGGCGGTTTGGCGGCTACGGGCTCTTCCTCAGCAAGGGTGAACTCGGCGTCGGCCGAGGCAAGGTCGTGTTCCTCTACAACCTTCTCGACCTCAAGCGCACCATGTGGGAAGGACCGGAACTCGCGCCCGGTAAACATACGATCGTTTTCGACTTCAAGTCGGACGGAAAGGGACTTGGAACGGGCGGCACGGGCGTTCTGTCGGTGGACGGCAAGGACGTCGTCAAGAACAGCATCGATCATGGCATCCCCGTCACTTTCCCGGAGGATGAGACCTTCGACGTCGGTGTCGACACCCGCACCGGCGTGGCGCTGCTGGAGTACCGCTATGACGCGCCGTTCCGTTTCACGGGCAAGATTGACAGGCTGACTTTTGAGTTGAAGCCGGGGGCCAGCGCTACACCGTGATATGTCGGCCGAATGGAGAGAACGTTTGAGGTCAACCGTAAGGACACCAAAGGGGTTTGTTCGTGGTGCGCGTGCTTGATGTCGCAGCGTTCGCGGAAATTGCGACCGGTCTCGCTCTTGTGATCCTGCCCAGCTTCGTCGGGCAGGTGTTGCTCGGGGAGGCGCTGAGCGGCGCTGCCATTCCGACGGCTCGGGTCGCGGGAATTGCCCTGATCGCCCTCGGCGTTGCCTGCTGGAGAAACTCCGGCCTTCTCGGCATGCTGATCTATAGCGTCGCAGTCGCGGTCTATCTGGCGCTCTTCGGTTTGACGGCCGGCTCTGCGGGTGTGCTTCTTTGGCCGGCGGTCGTGGTTCACGCCCTGCTGTCCGTCCTGCTCGTTCGCAATTGTATGAACGTGATGCGGGAATGAACGCTAGTGCGACGGCAATGCCCTCAGTCAACGGGAACCAAGGTTGTTTGACATGCCCCTTCAGCAGAACGTAACATTGATCCGTGTGATCGTATCAACAGCGGCTCACACCCTGTGATGCGCCCGCTGACACCGTCTCTCATCCGTGAACTCAACGCTAGACGGAGCCCACGCCACATGATGGTCGTCGGCTTGTTGGCGAGTTTGCTGGTCGCCTGTGCGGGACGACCGACGGGTGTGTTGCAACCCATTGCCGCCTCGCCAACTGCCAGCCAGGTGGAAATGCTGGTGACGACGACGCGAAGCCGGGCAGCCAAACCCGGTGAGATGTTCAGTGGCGAACGGGCTCTTGAGCCGAACTTTGCCGAGATCACCGTGTCAATTCCACCTGCAAACGTCCGCAAGGTCGGCGAAGTCGCCTGGCCACGGAAGCTCCCGCCCAATCCCGCAAAGGACTTTGCGGCGGTCAAGGCGGAGGAAGTCGATCGGCCGACGGCGGAAAGCTGGCTCAGCAATTCCGTGCGCAAGAGCCCGGACCGCAGCGTGCTTGTCTTTATCCACGGCTTCAACAACGATTTTGAGCACGCGGTTTTCCGCTTTGCGCAGATCGTTCACGATTCCGGGGCTCACAGCGCCCCGGTGCTCGCGACATGGCCCTCAAGGGGCAGTCTGCTGGCCTACGGCTATGATCGCGAAAGTACGAACTACACGCGCAACGCGGTGGAGAGGCTGTTTCAGTATCTGGCGCGCGACCCACAGGTGAAGGAAGTCTCGATCCTGGCCCACTCGATGGGCAATTGGCTTGCGCTGGAATCCCTGCGCCAGATGGCCATACGCAACGGCGGGCTGCCGGCGAAGTTCAAGAATGTCATGCTGGCCGCGCCCGATGTCGATGTGGACGTGTTTCGCTCGCAGATCACCGACATGGGCGAGGTGCGCCCGCGGTTCACACTCTTCGTCTCGCGCGACGATCGGGCCCTGGCGGTGTCGCGGCGGGTTTGGGGCAATGTTTCCCGGCTCGGAGCGATTGATCCCGAGCAGTCGCCGTACCGGGAAGAACTTGCAAAGAACGACATAGCGGTCATCGACCTCACCAAGGTCAAGGCCGGCGACAAGTTGCATCACAGCAAGTTCGCTGAGTCCCCGGAGATCGTGCGGCTCATCGGCACGCGCCTTTCGTCTGGTCAGACTCTGACCGACAGCAAGTTGGGGCTGGGCGACCATATTGTGACGGCAGCCGCCGGTGCGGCGAATACTGTCGGCACGGCAGCGGGCCTCATCGTTTCGGCTCCGGTGGCTATAGTCGACCAGAACAGCAGGCAGAACTATGCCCGTCATGTGGAGGCAGTCGTTGGCCCCTTGGACAGGACCGGCCCCGGTGCCACCGAACTCGATTGCACCAACAGAAGTCAGTCAAGAACCGGCAACTGCAGCCGGTAAGTCCAACCTGCGAAAGGAACAGTCTCTAAGCGTGATTTGCCAACCGGTCGATGCGGCAAGGCAGAGCGCAGTCGAAGGCCGAACCGTCCATGTCTGAAGCGGCCCTTCCAAATGCTCGGTCGGTCCCTCAAAGTCTTGAGGAGCTGAAACTGAGGATTGTCGAGCGCCGGATCGCATTGCCGACCTCGCCCAAGCTTGCGATGCACCGCATCTTGAGTCAGCCCGGGATTGTTGCCTTTGGGACCGTAGAATCCGTAGCTGCAGCCTGTGGTGTGTCAGGTACAACGATTGTCCGATTTTGCTCGAAGATCGGCTACAAGAACGTCAGGGAAATGCGGCGGATTTTTCAGGAACATGTCGCTGTGGCCGCGAGAGGCTGGTCCTAGAACGAAGCGGCCGTCGCCGAAGGGCTCAACGTATGCGACGTGCTGGAGGAGAAGGCCAAGCTGTTCTTCATCTTCGGTGTTCGCAAAAGCGCCCAGCTGAGTGTCGAAGCTGTCGACGGCTCGATGGAGGTGGAGATCGCCTGGACACTCCCTCTTACCATTTGTTGACTCACCCGCGGTTGAACAATAACTTGCGAAGCCGGTCGTTAGGCTCGTCCTCACATGACGGATCAATCTCTTCAGCGTCGCCTTGCCGCCATCGTCGTTGCCGATGTGGTGGGATATTCACGCCTGATGGAGGCTGATGAAGTCGCAACGCTGGCGAACCTCAGGGAACTCCGTTCTGGCGTAATCGAGCCGGTTGTGATGCGCCACAACGGTCGCATCATCAAGGTCATGGGCGACGGATTCCTAATCGAATTCGGTAGCGCGGTGGATGCGGTCGCAGCAGCGTTGGAAATGCAACGGGCCACCACTGCTGTTGAGGCTTCCGGAGACCGGCGCCTGCTTTTGCGTGTAGGCGTCAATCTGGGAGATGTCATTGACGACGGTTCAGACGTGCTTGGCGACGGCGTCAATGTCGCGGCGCGCCTCGAGACCCAAGCCGCACCGGGAGGTATCTGCATTTCGGGCAAAGTTCACGGCGAGATCGTCGGCAAGATCGGCGACCGGTTCTTTGATGCAGGCGAACGCTACCTGAAGAACCTCACTCGCCCGGTCCACGTGTGGCATTGGCCGGATGCGCTGCAAAGCACATTGCCGCTGCCCGAATGTCCCTCGATCGCTGTATTGCCGTTCACCAATATGAGTGGGGATGAAACGGACGCGCCTTTCGTCGAGGGCTTGACCGAAGACCTGATCACCGACCTTTCCCGTACGGCTGGCCTGTTCGTCATCGCGCGCAATTCCGTGCATGGCTACAAGGGCAAGCCGGTCGACGTGCGGCTGGTCGCCCAGGAACTCGGCGTCCGCTACGTGCTTGAGGGGAGCGCCAGACGCGCAAAGGGCCGTGTCCGCATCAATGCCCAATTGATCGACGCGCTTGGCGGCCAGAACTTGTGGGCCGACCGTTTTGACAGGACGGTGGAAGATGTATTCGAACTGCAGGATGAAGTTAACGCCAAGATTGTTGAAGCTCTCGTCGGCCGGCTGACCATCCCGACGCAGCGCAAGCGGCCGAAGAACTTTGAGGCGTACGATCTGTGTGTGCGCGCCCGCCTGCTGACGGAAGAGTCGCCGCAAACTGAGCGTGAGGCCTATATGCTGCTCCAGCGCGCGGTTGAGCTCGAGCCATCCTATGCCGAGGCGCTCGGTTTGCTCGCCTATAACCGTTGGCTTGCCTGGACTCATTTCGGCGAGCCCGAAGATCCTAACCGTCGGATGGCGGCGACGCTCGCGCAGAAGGCGGTCGACCTGGATCCCAACGATGCCGGCTGCCGTTACGTTCTGGGGACGATCTTGGCTTATGAGCGGCGATGGGAGGAATCGGAGGCCGCCTTCGCCAAGGCCCTGGAACTCGACCCCAACCACGCTGACACCTGGGCAGCGATGTCGGACATGTCGGTGCTCGACGGCAGGATTGCCGACGGACTAACGAAAAAGCTCTGCGGCTCAATCCCTATCCAGCCTGCTGGTATCTTTGTCATCTTGGACAAGCGCAATACGCGGCGCGTGACTATGAGGCGGCAACCGCTACACTCCGCAGGAAAGAGACGTATCGTACCAATTCACGCAAATTCCTGGCTGCTGCGCTTGCGCAGTTGGGCCGCCGTGAGGAAGCGCGGCGAGAAGCAGAACTGTTCCTGATCGCCCACCCTCATTTTACGATCGGTCATTGGCTCAGCTCCCAGCCGCTGCGCGATGCATCTGTACGGGACCACTTTGTCGACGGCTTCCGAAAGGCTGACCTGCCGGAGATGTGACATCCGGTCGAAAGCATCGGCTCCTTGCGCTTCGAAGCGAGGTCGACGTCGAGGACCTGCGTTCTCCGAGAAGATCATCGCCTTTTACGCGGTATGTTCGCGGATGGAGCGGGATGCGGCGCAAATACCATCGGCGTTCCGCACCCCGCTTGACTGATCCCGAGAGGGTTAGCGAACGTAGATCGTCAGCCCGCCGTCAGTCGCCTGTTCAGCCCCGCCGATGTTGTCCATCTCGACGTTCTGCGCCTTCAGCTTTTCAGACAAGGACGTATTCGCCTTGACCGCCTCGAGCAGCGCTGCACGTTGTTCCGGCGTGGCATGCTCGACCCACATGCGCGTTTGGTTCTGCTCCGCAAGTGTGCTTACATCGACGATATTGATCTTGTCGCCGCTGTAGCTGCTCACGGTTTTCTCGATCTCTTTGGGCCATTCCATTGCGGCACCTTGGCCGAGCACGTTCCCAGCGAAGCTCAAGGCAGAGAGGCAGGCAATCATAGAAAAAGTCGCAATGCGGTTCATTGTCATGCTCCTTCCTAGGTTTTGCGCTTGTGACCGGGCGGCAACCAAGCGCGGCGGCTCAAAGCAGTCGTCGCAACTGACATTACGCGAAACTCTACCGAACGATATTGTCCTTAGGGGAAGTCGTGTGAACGCGTCGGCCGCCGGTAGGATCGACCGGCACGAGGCTCTCCACGTTTCAATGACCGACTGAGGTAGGTCCATCTTAGATCATGGACACCAAAGCTGAAGGTACTCGAAGCGCGGTATTTGGTATTCCCGGCTGTCGAGGGAACGTCCACGACTTGATCAGTTTGTGAACGAAAATTGGATCGCTGCCTGTTGCCCTTTTGGGGAGGCAGGCTCGAACGCTTTCAATCGTCTGGCGAAACGCCCAATGCCTCGTTGACCGCGCTGATCAACTTGTCGGCCGGGAACGGCTTATGCAAATAGGCGATGCAGCCCCCTTGGATCGCCTTCGACTCGAGCGTCTGATCGTCGACGGCGGTGATGAAGATGACCTTGATCTTTGAGCCGGCGCCCTTCAGTCGGTGCCAGAGTTCGATGCCCGATATGCCGCCGAGATGGACATCAAGTACGATGCAACTGATCTCGCTCAACATGGCGCGGCCGAGAAAGGCCTCGGCCGAGACAAATCCTTCCGTCGCGAAACCATGCGCGTTCAAGAGCCGCACGACGCTCTTGCGCATGCTCGGATCGTCTTCCACGACGGCCACTTTGCGTGGGTGGCTTTCCAAGTGGATGCCTTTCTGAGGCCCATGCGGAAGGGCATGTCCAGCCCCGATCATCATGATCGTATGACCAACGTTGAAGGCTGGATATTGTCCTATGGGGAAGCGCGGCGAACGGCATCGTGCATATCTTCAGGCGGATTTGCTGTCGGGTCGAGAAGTCCCAGTCTCTCTGCGATCGACACGGCCTCGGCCAGCGAATGCACGCCAAGCTTTTCCATGACATTGTGCCGATGCGCTTTGACGGTTCGCTCGGAGGTGCCGAGATCGTAAGCGATCTGCTTATTGAGTTTGCCGCGGACCATCAGGCCGAAAACTTCGACCTCTCGTGGCGTCAGGGTCTCCAGACGGGCCTGGAGTGCATGGACGCGATCGAGTTCGGCGCGCCGTGTCTCTGAGCGAAGCAGCGCACGCTCAACGGCGTCCAGCAACGCCTCCCTCGGGGCCGGCTTCTCCAGGAAGTCTTCGGCGCCGGCCTTCATCGCCCGGACGCTCGCCGTGATGTCGCCTCGTCCGGTCAGAAACACGATCGGCAACAGTGGCGCTTTCTCAGTGAGCCGGTCCTGCAACTCGAGCCCGCTCAGACCCGGCATCTGCAGGTCGAGGAGGATGCATCCGGGGTCGGAGCCCGGCAGATGGGCCAAAAGCTCTTCGCCGGAGCTATAGGTGACGACACCAAAGCCGGATGCCTCCATCAACCGTGCCAGCGCGGTGCGATAGGACTTGTCGTCGTCGACGATATGAATGACGCGTTCCAATTGGGTCATCCTGGCTGAGCAAGCGGCAGGACAAAACGAAACACGGCGCCGCCTTCGGCGCGATTGTCCGCCCATATCTTGCCACCATAGGTTTCGATGATCGCACGGGCGATTGAAAGACCCAGCCCGGTGCCTGTCGGCTTGGTCGTGTAGAAGGCACGGAAAACGTGGTCGAGCTGGTCGCTCGGGATGCCGCGGCCTGTATCGGAGATCGACAGCTCGACCTTGGAATTCTCGATCAGCGCCGTCTGAAAGACCAACCTCCGTTCAGTGGCCGCGGCATCGACCATGGCGTCCATCGCATTGGTGGCGAGGTTGAGAATGACCTGCTGGAGATGCACCTTGTCGGCCCGCACTGGCAGCGCCCGGGTCTGGTCGCTGGAGCTGACGACGATGCTTTTTTGTCCCGCCTCGGCGTGAAGGATACAGATCGCGCTGTTGACCACCTCGTTCAGGTCGAATTCCTGCCAGTCGATCTCGCTTCGCTTCTTCAGCAGTCCCCGTAGTCGAACAATGATATCACTGGCGCGCTGGTCGTCCTCGCCGATGTCTACGAGAATCTGCCGGATAAGGTTGAGATCCGGCCGCTCTTTTCGAAGCAGGACTTCGATGGCATCGACATTGCTGCGGATCGCCCCGAGCGGCTGGTGCAGCTCGTGAGCGATCGATGCCGAGAGCGCTCCCGCCGTCGCCGACTGGTTGAGATGCACGAGCTCAAGCAGACGAAGCCGCGCTTCCTGCTCTGCGGCCCGCCGGCGATGTTGCTCGAACAGAAGCACCGTTATGATCGCCGCCTGAAGCGCAAGAGCCGCAACGAAGCCGATGATTGCTACCCGGTATGTTTCCCAGAGGCTCTTCTCCTTGAAGCTCAGGACGGTTCCGGCAGGAAGCCCGCTCTCCGGTAAACCCCAGCGCGCCAACTCTCTCGCATCGGCGACAAAGGTCTTCGGCACGTTGACGTTGGCGATCGGTTTTCCCGCGATCGCGTCAAGCGCAAGTTCAGCGACCGCTGTTCCGACCGACTCGAATGTGACGGTGTTACCGCCGACGGCGCCGTGGCCGATATAAGTGGAATACGGACCGTAGATCGGAGCGCTCGCCTTGGCGGCAATCCGTTCGAGAGCGTTGCGCGGAATGAAGTTGCGGCGGCTGCGATCGGTAAAGACGGTCAGGACAAGAATGATGCCTCCTTCCGGCACACGCGAGGCGCGGTCCGCGAATTCATCGATGGTCAAATCCTCGACGTAGGTCGTTCTAAGGCCGTTTGCGGGGCCGGCGAGACTCGTGCGCGCCGTCGCAAGCCAGGAGCGGTCGAAATCCGAGGACCCACCGATTACGACCAGATCGCGGGCATCCGGCTGGAGACCGCGCGCCATGAGAAGGGTTTTTGCGATGTCATACTCGCTGAAGGCTCCGACGACGTCGCTCGGTAGGCTCAACTTCGCGGCATCCGCGCCGCTGAAGCCGCCGAACACGATCTTCGCATCCGGGGCGATCGCATGCCGGTACCTGACGATGAAGCCTGTTGCCTCCTCACCGAGCGCAATCACTACATCCGGATGTCGGTCGGCGTATTTCTCACTGAGATGTCGCGCCATCCGGTCGATGTGAACCTTCTCGGGGAACCTGGAAAGGTCGAGAAATTCCGAGAACAGATCGACCTTCCCCGCTGTCGCCTGCTGCAGTCGATTTCTCAGGGTCTCGCCAGCAATAGTTGTTGCCGGAATCCTCTCGTCATAGGGATAGAGGATAAGGATGCGTGGCACCTGGTCCACGACCTCCGCCGACAAGGGCCCGGCCGTCACAAGGGTCAGGAACAGCAGAAGGCAAAGAAATGCGGATGCGATCCAGGTCAACGGGTTCCATGGTTTCGTTGATGCACGGACCATATTGAACGTCCTTTACGCCATTGTCCGTCTATGCGTTCGGATGTGCGATGCGGCCGGGGCGGTTGCTCGTCGGCGTTCAACTATTTCAGAATCTAGTCCCGTCCCCTGCGCCAAAACCGTGCTGCGTCCGGTTTCCACACGCATGCAATTGCTGATCGATCCAATTCGTACGCGCTGCCCCAAAGGACAATATCGCTGAGGCGCGTTCCTGACTAGGCTGGGATGCAATGAGTGGCTTTCGCGTAAGTAGAAATTGCGTGAACTCGGCGTAGTTCCATGTTCGACGACAACAGACGCGCGACGACTTCGGCGCACCTATGAATGCAAGGATAGGCATGTGGTCAGGCCACCGTGAGCCAACTTCCGGTTCGGAGAACGCGTCGCTGCACGTTCGGCGGAGAATGCAACGACTGTTGCAATCATTGGTTATGGTCCTGGTGTAGATGAAGGCGTGCCCTTCTTTTGCTTCTACGCCCAACCGCGTTGACCGCCTGGCCGCGCCGCCATGCAAGACCGGGCGCATTCCGAACCGCAGCGGCATGACCACAATTGCCTTCCAGGGCCAAGGCCAAAGGGGCGCAGGCTGCCGGCCCATTTCGGGCAGCCAGTGAGGAATCCAGACCATGAGCAAGATGAAAAACATCTGGTTCGGTCTGCTGGCTTCCACTTTTGTTGCGTCAGCAACAACTATGCCGGCAGCCGCGCAAGATCAGCAAAAGCCCAACATTGTCGTCATCATGGGCGATGATGTTGGTTGGTTCAACATTGGCGCCTATCACCGGGGTATCATGTCCGGGAAGACGCCAAACCTCGACAAGCTTGCCGCCGAGGGCATGCTATTCACCGACTACTACGCGGAAGCAAGCTGCACCGCGGGTCGAGCAAGCTTCATCACAGGTGAGATCCCATTGCGCACCGGCTTGACGACCGTCGGTCAAGCGGGGGCAGACGTCGGCATGCCGGACAAGGCGGCAACCCTGGCCACCGTCCTCAAGGCCCAGGGATACGCCACCGGCCAGTTCGGCAAGAACCATCTTGGAGATTTGAACAAGTACCTGCCGACGCTGCATGGCTTCGATGAGTTCTTCGGCTATCTCTATCACCTTGATGCGATGTCAGACCCCTATTGGTATTCGTTCCCGAATGACCAATCTTACCGGGACAAAGTGGGGCCACGCAATTTGGTCCACAGCTTTGCAACGGACACGGACGACACGACCGAACAGCCGCGTTGGGGCAAGATCGGCAAGCAGAGGATCGTGGACGAGGGCCCACTGGCGCCGTATCCCGACATGTCCAACGTGCCGAACATGCATGACATAATACCCAAGGCCAAGTACGATATGGGCACGTTCGACGAAGTGCTGGTCAAGGCTTCGTGCGACTTCATGGACAAAGCCAAGACCGACGGCAAGCCGTTTTTCGTCTGGCACAACACGACGCGCATGCACGTCTGGACTTTTCTGTCGCCCAAATACCAAGCCCTCATGAACAGCGACACAAACTACGGCCTTGAAGAAGCCGGAGTGGCACAGCTTGATGACAGCGTTGGCGCTCTCGTGAAATGCGTGGAAGACGCGGGTGAGACCGACAACACCATCGTTATTTTCACGACCGACAATGGGGCGGAAGTTTTTACTTGGCCCGACGGTGGCATGACCCCGTTCAAGGGCACCAAGGGTACCGTAATGGAAGGTGGCTTCCGCGCACCGGCCATCATTCGCTGGCCCGGCAAGGTCAAGCAGGGTACGGTCGAGAACGGCATATTTTCCGCCCTGGATTGGTTCCCCACATTGGCGGCTGCAGCCGGCAACACCGAAATCACGGAGCAGTTGCTCAAGGGTGTGAAGCTGGGCGACAGAACCTACAAGAATCACCTTGATGGCTACAATCAATTGGGCCTGCTGGAGGGAAAATCCCCATCTGCACGGCATGAATTCTTCTACTTCGGCGGCCCTTCTCTAGGGGCGGTTCGCATCGATAACTTCAAGTTCCAGTTCTTCCAACAGCCGCAGGGCTGGCCCGGTGGGAAGGTAACAACTGACATGCCCACCATGGTGAATATCCGCCAGGACCCATTCGAGCGGACACCGTCGATTGGTCAGCAAAGCCTCAATGACCTGGGCGGGGGCTATATGAATGACTTCTTCGCTCGCGAGTTCTGGCGCTTCGTCAGCGTCCAGCAGGAGGTTGCGAAACTGGCGCTCACGGCGATCGACTATCCGCCGATGCAAGACCCGGCTTCGTTCAATCTTGATGCCGTCAAGCGGCAGATCGACGCCGCAATTAGGAACAAGCCTGGTAACTAGAAGGCAGGCTCAACACGACGGGCGGTTTTCCAGGGCCGCCCGTCTGGCTCCGAGGCACAGTTCAGCGCAGGTCTTAAGGGACGGTCCAGGAACCGGGACACCTAACCCATGGAGGGTTCGTCATGTCTGTGGCGCATAACTTCATCAGACTGGCCGGTGGTATCGTGCTTGGCCTGACAACGTTGTTGGTTAATGCTTCGGCGCAGACCCAGACCGACCCGCTGCCGTCGTGGAACGATAACGCCCCGAAGGCGGCCATCGTCGCCTTCGTCGAGAAGGTGAGCAAGGAAAACTCGCCCGACTTCATTCCGGAGCCAGAGCGCATCGCTGTCTTTGACAATGACGGCACGCTATGGGTCGAACATCCGATGTACGTCCAACCCGCTTTCGCGCTCGACCGCGTGAAAGCGGAGGCCGCAGCCCATCCGGAATGGAAGGACACACAACCGTTCAAGGCGGTCCTGGAGGGCGACATGAAGGCGCTTGCGGCAGCCGGCGAAAAGGGGCTGGTGGAGCTCATCATGGAGACCCATTCGGACATGACCAGCGACGCGTTCCAGAAGGTCGTTTCCGAGTGGCTCGCCACCGCGCGGGACCCGCGCTTCAAGCGCCCCTATACCGCTCTCGTCTACCAGCCGATGCTCGAACTGCTCGCCTATCTGCGCGCGAGCGGTTTCAAGACCTTCATCGTATCGGGTGGCGGCATCGAGTTCATGCGCCCCTGGGTCGAACAGGTTTACGGCGTGCCGCCCGAGCAGGTCGTCGGCTCGTCGATCAAGACGCAGTTTGAGATGCGTGACGGCGTGCCGACCCTGTTTCGCCTGCTGCAAACCAACTTCATCGATGACAAGAGCGGCAAGCCGGTTGGCATCAACGAGCACATCGGCCGCCGCCCGATTGCCGCCTTCGGCAACTCTGACGGCGACCTGGAAATGCTGCAATGGACGACGATCGGCGGAACAACGCCCCGTTTCGGCCTGATCGTTCATCACACCGATGCAGATCGCGAATACGCCTATGACCGGGACGCCGAATTCGGCCGTCTCGACAAGGCGCTGGATGCCGCCGCGATAAACCAATGGACCGTGGTCGACATGAAGGCCGATTGGAAACAGATTCTTCCGGAGAAGTAGAACTGCGTTTTACGCCGGCGACGCGCCACGCGCTCAGTCATGCATCTGCAACAAGAATGGATAGGCGGCCTTGCCACTTGTTCCCAGCTAGGGGGACATCCACATGGGCATCAATCATATCGCCGGCTTGATCGCCGTTGTCGAAGGCATGGCACTGGCGACAACTGCTGCAATCGCACAGGTCTCCTATTGGGCGTCGGCGAGCCAGCGTCGATCGAGCAGAACCGAAATGGCGGCATGGACCGTAACCGCCGGCCACAGCAGCATCAATTCCTTCCGCCGATCCGAGATAGGCAAGATATAGCGCGACTGCCGTGCTGCAGATCAACATGCCAAGCAAAGGCGCTCTCCGCCAGCAGGCGATTGCCAGGGCAACCAGGGCGATGCCAGCGACACGGGCGACGGCTGCAGCGATCCCGTCCAGCGCCCCGCCGAGCAGCAACTCCCCGACAAGCGACGAGGCCACCAGCAGAGCAGCGCCTGTCGCTGCCTCCGCCGCCGCAGCGATATCAGGTGCGCCACTCTCTCTGGTCCGTTGACCACTCGGGCAGGTTTAGGTCCTGCTAGCTAGCACGGTGGAAGCGGATAGTAGCCGCATGCCGGATGTACATAAGGATGATAATAGGTGGCCGCTGCGCCATACCAGGCTCCCCTGTATGCCGTTCGGCGCGCCGCACCGGCGAAAGAGGCGGGCGTTCGCGGCATTCCGATTATGTCTATGAATATGGAGGCCGGGCCGTCCGCCTTGCTAAGACTGCCCTCGAGCACGTCCACCTTGAAGGTCAAATCGGTTCCCTCGAGCTTCGGTTCCTTCAGGACTACGACAGCGTCCTCGACGTCGGCGGCGTCCTTGTTGAGAACGGACACCGTGGCGTTCGGTGGATCGTTCACGAATCCGCCTCCTGGCGACCATTCCTCCAGCAGGTGAGCGGTAAGCGCATGCCCGGCCGAACGAACCGGGCGGTCGGCAAACAGGATTGAGTTGTTGGAGATTCCCGTCAAAGTGAGCGTGTCACCACTCAGCTTCGCACCCGCCGAATTCATGACTATCAACGAGGGCACGAGCTGGCTCTTCTGTGTGCTGGTGGTGCCAATACTCTTCGCGGCCGGCTCTTTAATGGCATTTTGTGCCGGCGAGACGGACGGCGCGAGTATCGCGATCGACGCAGAAGCCGCGGCGGCGCAAGTGATAAGCTTCAACCTCATTTTCAGCTCCTAATTGGGTTCGAAAGTTAGCTTGTCGATTTTGCCCGTGAAGCGGAAGGTGCGTCGTAGCGGTATTCCAGCAAGGCGACGCGCGTGCGTAGAACAACGAAGCGCTACGCAAGTTAGGGTTTTCTAACTTACATGTATTGTTGTGTGCTGGAAAGGTAGCCTCCGGGAGAATGTTGCGGACACTCCTTCAAACTGAAGGTCGCTCGAGACCAGATTGTGGACGTCGAGTTCACGTCGACCACATGTCCGATGAGCGGACACTGATGCACGTTGTCCACGGCCATCCAGCGCCCGCGGGGCGGCGCGCAGCTCTCTGACTGCTCCCTCCGCGACACTCTTCCTTGAGACGGCTGCTTGATGGAGATCACATTGACTGCTGCGCCCTGAGCCGGCTCGGCGTTTGGCCATAGGTCTTGGCAAAAATCCTCGAGAAGTGGCCGGCGCTCTCGAAGCCGACCTCGAGAGCGATTTCTATCAATGATGCGTTTGTCTGGGTGAGAAGATGCTTGGCGCGCTCCAGACGAAACTTGCGATAGACGAGCGCAGGCGACATCTTGGCCTTGTCCATGAACAGGCGCTCGAGCTGGCGCCGCGACAATCCGACGGACGCCGCCAGTTCAGGGATCGAGATCGTGTTTTCGGTGTGCTGCTCCATGATGATGAGCGCAGCGTTTAACCGGGGATCGTTGCTCTCGATCGCGAGCGGCTTTCTCGGTTGAACATGAAGATGCGAGCGTGCCTTGTCGATCTGCAGGACTTCAAGCGCATTCCGCTCCGCCTCCTTGCTGATGTGAAGGCGGACGATATGGGCCGCCATGTCGGCAGCACTGCTGCCGCCGGCGCATGATCCGCGCGTGCGTTCCAGATTGAACAGGCGATCCGAGCGCACCTTGAGATCGGGAAAGCGTTCACGGAATGCCTGGTAGTGGAGCCAGCTGACACACACGTTGTGCCCCGCCATCAGGCCCGCATCCGCGAGAACGAAAGTTCCCGTGCACAGGCCGATCAGCGGGATTTTCTTCGCCGCCGCTTTCTTGAGGAAGCTGACGGTCTCGTCGTCGATCGGGCTCTTGCTGTTGAGCAAGCCGCCGACGACGACGATGTAGTTGAGTTGAGCGGGGTCGACGAGGCCCGAAGTCGGCGCCACCTGCACGCCGCAGCTGGAGGTGATGAGGTGCCGCGTGTTGCCGAGCACCTGCCAGTCGGCGCGGATGCGGCCGGACTTGTCGAGTTCGTCGCTCGCGAGCCGAAGCGTGTCGACGAAGAGCGCGAAGGCAGAGAGAGTGAAGGATCGGGCCAGCACGAAACCGATCTTGAGACGGTTCGTCGCCGCTGCGTTGGGTCTCATGCTTGTCGTCATCGCAAACCTACCTCGCCGCCCGGGCCTTGGTTGTCACTTGTGGGCTGTTCATCGTAGTGGGGTGCATCCCAAACGCGCGTCTATTAACGCCCCGTCGCGGCTCGCACAGAAAGCGCATACATGCTTCCAAACTCGATTGCTTATGGCTTCTAAAAGGGCGCCTGCCTTGCGCAAAAGGGCGGCAAATCAGTGCGTCTCTCAAGGATACGTGTGCTCATTCTCGGTGTAGACGCGGCCTCAAACAGCCGTCGCCAAGGTGCGTCATCCCTCGCGACCTGCGCGCAGTTCCTGCAATCGGATGACCGAGTTGATCCCGAGCCACGCAAACGGCTCCGGCGGGAGCCGGGTTGGGCCGTGGTGATTCATGTAATCTGCGAGCTCCCGAGACGTGCTCCCGGTCGCCAAGTCGGCGGCCATCATGCCGGCAAGAGTGCTCTTGACAGTGCCAAGCCCATTCTCGCAGCAGGCGGAAAAGAGCCCATCGTCGATCTCGCCAAAGGCTGGGACATGGTTGAGGCTGAGGCAAAGACGACCTGCCCAACTGTGCTCGAACGGTATTCCCTTGAGGCCAGGAAATCTCGCATCCATCGAACGTCGATGCGCTTGCGCCATTTTCGAGAGGCGGTTTTCTGAGAGGGCGACCGTCGTGTCATAGGTGTACTTGGTGCGGATCGCGATGCGTGACTGACCGCCTGACGTGATCTTGCGCACCGTGGCGCCCATAGCGTCGGCCGGCAGCAAGGCCCAACGATCCCGACCGGAAGCCTTGTGTCCGATGCCGTCAGCCGGAAACGGCGCGGTCATGGAGGCGTAGGCGAAGATGTGCACCAGCCGCCTGCCGAAATGGCCGAAATCGTCCACATGACCGTTGACGCCGAGGATGACCTTCGGCGCGCTTACCGAGCCGCGTGCCGTCATTGCCGTCCAAATCCCATTGTCGCGCTTGAGGGACGTCACCGGGGATCGCTCGAAGAGGTCGATGTCGTGCGAAAGGCCGGCAGCGAACTGGCGCACGTAGTCCGCCGGCTGGATAAGCACCGCACCCGGCGTATAGAGTCCGCCGAGGTAATAGTTCGACCCCGTTATCTCCCGCATGTCTGCGGCGTCGAGGAAGGTGTGCTTTTCTCCTGCGGCCTTGAGCGACTGGCCAAAACTCATATTGAGTTTGATGCCGCGGGCCGTCGCAGCCGCATTGATCTTGCCTGCGGGATCGAAGGTCTCGCGCGACATTCCATAGGCTTGCGCCACTCGCCTGGCGAATTCGATGGCGTATCGGTTCTGGGCCATTTCCCGGCGCGTGCTGTCAGCGCCTCCGCTTGAATATTCGCTGGATGACAGGTTGTGCGGCACGTCGATCATGTAGCCGGAGTTCCGGCCCGACGTGCCCTTGCCAACTTCGCTCGCCTCGAGAATGACGATCTTGTCATCGGGACGCAGTTGTATGAGGCGACGCGCTGCCGAAAGGCCGGCAAAGCCGGCGCCGATGATCAGCCAGTCTGCGTTCACGTGGCTGTCGAGGCAGCAGACCGGAAACGAACGTTGGCTGATCGCCTCCCAGCCCGAGATGCCATTTTCGACCGGCAAGCGTTTGACGGGCCGCGTGATCATCGGGGTGTCTCGCTTGTGGCTTCAAGGCGCATCTCGGCGATCATTTTGGCTGTGATTGCTCGCTCACGCATGGCGGTTTCCCGCGGCGATCAGGGCGACATCGCGCCTCAAGGTGGCGACGATCGTCTCGAGAGTTTGCTTTTGTTCGGTGTTGAGCGGACCGAGTGGCGCACGGACCGGCCCCGCCGGCAGGCCCTTCAGTTCGCAACCGTATTTGATCGACTGGACGAACTTGCCGCCTTCGAGGAAATCCATGAGCGGCAGCATCGCCGTCATGATCGCCCGTCCCTTGTCGAAGTTCTTCTCGATGACGCAGGCCTCATAGAGGGCGACATGTTCCTTCGGCAGAAAGTTGGAGCCGGCGCAGACCCAGCTCCTTGCGCCCCAGGCGAAGAACTCGAGTGCCTGGTCATCCCAACCGCAGGAAAGTGCGATGTTAGGATACTTGCGCGCGAGCAGGTGGAGATTGGCCATGTCGCCGGAGCTTTCCTTGATCGCCACGACGTTTCTGGATTCGCTGACACGGGAGAAGTACGCGTCCCCCATCATCACCCCCATGCGGGCCGGGTAGTTGTAGAGCATGATGGGCAGACCCGCCGCCCGATCCACCGTCAGTGCGTGGACGGCGTTTTCCTCCTCGGTCGGCAAGGCGTAGGGCGGCGATGACACGAGAATAGCGTCGGCGCCGATCTCCTTGGCCGCCTTGGCGAACGCCACGGAATCTTCCGTCCTGGTGGCACCGGTCCCAACGACGAGCGGCAGCCGCGAGCCGATCACATCCTTGGCGAGGGCGGCCAGTTCGAACCGCTCCTCTGCACTCTGGGCGTAGTATTCGCCGGTCGATCCGCCAATGATGATGCCGTGAACTCTCGCTTCGATAAGGGACTCGAGCACGGCTGCAAAACCCTTGCGGTCGATTTGCCCGTCGTGCCCGATCGGGGTGATGGCCGGGGTGTAGATGCCTTCGAACTTCATGATGCAGTCTCCATGGATAGTCGGATTCTGGACGAGCGGCGCCGCGGAGACGCCTGGCCCGGGTTCCTGGGTTTCCGTTGAATGTGTGCGGGTCTTCCGCCGCTCAGTGCGGCGTTACGACTGCTGCGGCCAGCCGCTTCAGATCGACGGTGCCGACGGGCATTCCGCCGGCATCGACCACCACCAGATCCTTGGCATCCCTGTGCGCCAGTATCTTGAGGGCGGCTTCGATCGTGCTTCCCGTGCTCAGCGTCGCGCCATTGACGGCGTGATCCGCGGCGACCGGCGTCATGACGGCCTCGACATGCACGACCCGACCACGGTTCACCTCCTTGACGAAGTTGGCGATGTAGTCGTCCGCGGGCCTCAAGACGATGTCCTGGCTGGTGCCCTGCTGGATGACCTCGCCGTCGCGCAGGACCGCAATCTGGTCGCCCAATCTCAAGGCTTCGTCGAGATCATGGGTAATGAAGACGATGGTCTTCTTGATCTCTTTCTGCAGGTCGAGAAGGACCGTCTGCATGTCCATGCGGATCAGTGGGTCGAGGGCAGAATAGGCTTCGTCCATCAAGAGAACCGGCGCATCGTTGGCAAGCGCACGCGCAAGGCCGACACGTTGCTGCATGCCCCCGGAAAGCTGATTGGGGTATTTGCTTTCAAAGCCCTTCAGCCCCACGCGCTCGATCCATCGCATGGCGATGTCGACACCCTTCGCGCGCTCAACGCCCTGAACTTCAAGGCCATAAAGCGTGTTGTCGAGTACGTTGCGATGCGGGAGCAGCGCGAACTTCTGAAACACCATCGCCGTCTGGTGGCGCCGGAACTCACGCAGTTCCGGCTGGGCCATCTTGACGACATCGACACCGTCGACGAGCACTTCGCCGGCAGTCGGGTCGATCAGCCGGTTGATGTGCCGGATGAGCGTCGATTTTCCCGAGCCCGACAGACCCATGATCACTTGAATGCAGCCGGAGGGAATTTCGATGTTGATGTCCCGCAGGCCGAGCACATGTCCGTGCCGCTCGTTGAGTTCTGTTTTCGTCAGGCCCTTTTGCACGGCCTCGACGTGCGTGCCTGCGTTCGGGCCGAAGATCTTGTAGAGGTGGCGGATCTTGATGCCGCCAAATGTCGTGTCAGCCATGGACGATCTCCCGGTGCTTCTGGAGCCTTTCGCCATATGCCTGGCTGACCCGGTCGAAGATGATGGCGATGCCGACGATGGCAAGGCCGTTGAAAATGCCGAGCGTGAAGTACTGGTTGGCAATCGCCTTCAGCACCGGCTGGCCGAGACCCTGAACACCGATCATCGAGGCGATGACGACCATGGCGAGCGCCATCATGATCGTCTGGTTGATGCCGGCCATGATTGTCGGTAGCGCCAGCGGCAACTGCACGTTCTTGAGCTTCTGCCAGTTCGATGAACCGAAAGCATCGGCCGCTTCGAGAACGTCCTTGTCGACCAGACGGATACCGAGATTGGTAAGCCTGATCATCGGCGGGATCGCGTAGATGACGACGGCGATCAGCCCCGGCACCTTGCCGATGCCCAAAAGCATGACGACGGGGATCAGGTAGACAAAGCTCGGCATGGTCTGCATCACGTCGAGCACCGGGTTGACGACCCGCTGCAGGCGATCGGAGCGGGACATCAGAATGCCGATCGGAATGCCGATCGCAATTGAAAGCAGCGTGCAGACGAAGATCATCGAGACCGTCCGCATCGTGTCGTCCCACATGTCGAAGTAGCCGATCGCCAGGAGCGTCACCAGACAGCCGAGCACGACCTTCAAGCTTCGGCTCGCGCCCCAGGCGATCGCCAGGATGATCAGTAGGATGATCGGCCAGGGCGTCTGTGTCATGAAGCGCTCGGAAGCGATCAGAAAATGCTGCAAGGGGGAGAAGAAGCCCTCGATGGCGTCGCCATAGGCGCGCGTGAACGACCGGAATCCCTCGTCTATCGCTTTCTTCAGCGTGCGAAGGGAGTCGTCGTTCATGTGTGGGAATTCATAAAGCCATTCCATTCGGTTCCCCTTTTCTGAAGAAGCCGGCGCGAGTTTTCGATTTTGGCCAAGGGTGCGGTGCGCCTCGGCTCACCGCACCCGGACGAGGCTTACAGGGCCGATTTGATCTTCTCGGCCGCTTCCGGCGAGACCCATTTCGACCAGACCGCCTCATTTTCTTCGAGGAAGTGCTTGGCGCCTTCTTCGCCGCTTGCCTGATTGTCCGTCATCCAGGCCATCAGCTTGCTGACCGTGTCGTTGCTCCAGGCGCGTTTGTTGAGATAGTCCATGACCTCCGGCCCAACCTTTTCGGAAAACGGCTTGGCCACCAGTGTCACGATCGTATCGACGGGCCAGGCGCTCGGTTTCGGATCCGAGCAATCGGCAACGGTGATGCAGCGTTTCCATTCGGCGGCATCGAGCGGCACGCCTGCGTCGAGCTTGACCATCTCATACTTGCCAAGCAATGCGGTCGGCGCCCAGTAGTAGCCCGCCCATCCTTCCTTGCGCTCGTAGGCCTTGGCGATGGAACCGTCGAGACCCGCCGCCGAACCGGTATCGACCAGCGTGAAGCCTGCCTTCTCGGCTTCAAACGCCTTGAAGTACTGGGCGGTGACCACCGTGCCGCCCCAGCCCTGGGGGCCGTTGAAGATGGCGCCCTTCTTTGCGTCTTCCGGATCGGGGAAGAGTTCCGGATGCTTCAGCACGTCGCCAATCGTCTTGATGTCCGGATGGGCGTCGGCGATATATTTCGGGATCCACCAGCCCTGCACGCCGCCATCGGGTAGTGGCGAGCCGACCTTGATGATCCGGCCTTCATCCGTTCCCTTCTTGACGATGTCGGGCAACAGGTCGATCCACGCTTCCGGAGCGATGTCGGGCTGGCCCTTCTCCGCCATGGACGTGATGGTCGGCACGGTGTCGCCGATGGTGATCTCGGCGCTGCAGCCATAGCCTTCATTGAGGATGAATTTGTCGAGGTTCGAGAGCACCTCGGCGCTCTGCCAGTTCATACTGGCAATGGTCACGCTTCCGCATTCCGCGGCATGTGACGCCGATGCTCCGCCAATCAGGCCGAACATCAGGCAGGTTGATGCAAGCAGCTTTTTCATTTTTCCGTTCCCTCTTTTGGCGGCGTGTTCCATCAAAGCCGGAGTGCCGCGACCACCGACTTCAGTTATCGAAAGGTCCTGCTGTCGCGGCGACTATCTACTCGCCACCGGCGCGCCACTCGCGGAACGCGAGGTTCGCCTTGGCACCGATTGTCCGAAACGGTTGGCGAGGCAGCGATTTCGGTGCGTCGAAGCGCGCGAAGATTTCTGTCAGTCGTGATTTGACGCCGAGCATCAGGTCGGCCGCCGCGATGCCATTCGCAGTGGCTTTCGTGGCGCCGACGCCGTTGCACCCGCAGGCCGCAAACAGGCCGGGCTCGATTTCGCCGAACGCGGGCACCGAGTTCCACGTCAGTGCCATGGCTCCGCCCCATCGATACTCCATCGGAACATCCGGCAATTGGGGAAAGCGGGCGTGATATTTCTGATCGTGCTTCGCACCCGCGCGCCGCAGGGTTGTCTCGCTCGCCTCAATGTTGTGGTGATAGGTGTAGCGGGAGCGGATGAGGATCCGGTCGCCAGCCTGACCCTGAATGCGCCGCACGGTCGTGCCCATCGGAAGCGCCGGCGTCGCCGCCCATTTTCGCTGACCCGGCAACCGGCTCGGGTCGAACTCTCTTGTCATCGAGGCAAAGGTGAAGACATGGAGCAGCCGGCTCTTGAAGAAGCCAAAACTCTCCGCATGGCCGTTGTTGGCAAGGATGATCCGGCCCGTGCTGATCGAGCCTTGGGGTGTCTTGACGAACCACCCGCGACCGGCGTTTTCCAACTGCACCGCTGGGGTATTTTCAAAGATCCTGACGGGGTCGCGCAGGCTGTCTGCGACGCCGCGGATATAGGCTGCCGGCTGCACCATGATGGTTCCGGGTGTAAACAGCGCCGACGTATAGGTGTTCGTGCCCGTCACGTCGGCGATTTCGCGCGCGTTGAGCAACTGATGCTTTTCGCCAAGCTTCACCAATCCCTTGGCATAGTCGACCAGATGCCGGTCGCCCTCGTCGCTGATGGCGACGCTGTAGCGTCCGCATGGATCGAAGATCTCGCGGCCCCAGCCCTGTTCCTGTGCAACGGTACCGGCAAGGGCGATGGCAGTGCGGCTGATCTCGATGGCCTCGCGGCTTCTTGTGGTCGAGTCGCCGCCGTAGTCTTCGGACGAGACCTCATGCGGCAGGTCGATGATGAAGCCGGAATTTCGTCCCGCCGCGGCCTCTCCGATGACGCCCGCCTCAAGGACGGCGATATCGAGTGTCGGATCGAGTTCCATGATCCTGCGGGCTGCGGACAGGCCTGCGAAGCCTCCACCGATGACGACGACGTCGGCGGTGATATGCCCCTCGAGCCGGAGTTTTGCCTGGCGGGCAGGGAGCATCGCCACCCACCCGGAAACGCCCGTGTTCTTCGGGAGCCTCGATGCGACAAATACCTTCTTCGAGGGGGTGCTCACGGCTCAAGCTTCCCGTTCGATCAGGCTGCCGAGAGCAGCGCGGATAGTTGCGATGCGATCTGCCGAGAGCGGACGAAGCGGCTTGCGCGGCGCGCCGGCACCAAAACCAGTGAGTACGGCGGCGGCATAGACCGACTGCACATAGTCGCCTTCCCAGATGAGCGACATCGCCGGTTCGAGCAGAGACCAGATCTCGCGCGCCTTGCCCCACTCGCCGGCGGTTGCGGCGGCGACCAAGGCGAGCGCGGTGCGCGGGGCAAAATTGGCGCCGCCCCAGATGAGGCCACTCGCTCCGGACCAGAGAGCGAAAGGAACCAGATGGTCGGCGCCATTCATGACCGGAAGGCCAGTACGAATGAGCGATGCCTGCCTGCCGAGATCGCCGCTCGAGTCCTTGACGGCACAGAAGTTCGGGATGGCGCAGAGCGCCTTGAGAAGCTCCGGCGTCACGGTCACGCCGACGGCGTGCGGGACGTTGTAGCCGATGACCGGAAGGCCGGCGGCCGCCACTTCCGCGTAGAAGTCGATGATGCCTTCATCGTCCGTCGGCCCCTCGAAGAAGGGCGGCAGGACCATGACGCCGTCGGCGCCGCAATCGGCCGCAAACTTCGTCCGCTCGACCACGTCGGCCGTCAGCAGCGCCGAGGTCTGGGCGATCACCTTGGCCCGGCCATTGATGATCTTCGCGCCGCGCCGCACGAGTTCCTTCGATTCCTCTTTTGTCAGGTACACATGCATGCCGGTGCCCGAGCTCAACACGAAGCCGGGTACGCCGAGCGCCAGGTAGCGCTCGATATTCTGCTCGAGCTTCGCGTAGTCGATGCGGCCTTCCGCGTCGAAGGGCGTTGCGATTGCGAGGTTCAGTCCGGGAAACGGAAAGCTGGTCATGACTAGAGGTCCGCGGTTTCGTCGTCGTTGAGATCGAGCCAGATGGTCTTGAGCTGGGTGTATTGGTCGTGGGCGTGAACGGAATTGTCGCGCCCGCCGAAGCCGGACTGTCTGTAGCCGCCGAACGGTGTGGTGATATCGCCCTCGCCGAACGAGTTGACGGTGACGGTGCCGGCACGAAGGGCGCGGGCGGCGCGCATGGCCCGTTTGCCGTTGCCGGTGAAGACGGAAGCGGTCAGTCCGTATTCCGTCTCGTTGGCGATCGCGACGGCCTCTTTCAGGCTGTCGACGGTGATGACCGTCAGGATCGGTCCGAAGATTTCTTCCTTCGCATGCCGGGCGGCGTTGCTTTCGACCTCGACGATGGTCGGGTGAACGAAGCGGCCCTTGCTGGTTTCACCTCCGTGAAGAACCTTCACCCCATCGCCGAGATAGCTCGCAACTTTCCGGTAGTGCGCCTCGGAGACGAGGGGGCCGACACGGTTATCCGGATCCAACGGATCGCCCACGTGCCAGTTCTTCACCTCGGCGACGATCTTGTCGAGCAGCTTCCCCTTGATGGCAGAATGGACGATCAGTCGAGAAATGGCCGAGCAATTCTCGCCCATGTTCCAATAGGCGCCGTTGACAATATGAGCGGCCACCGCGTCGAGATCGTCGGCATCGTCCAGGACGATCGAGGGGTTCTTGCCGCCCATTTCGAGGACGACTTCCTTGAGGTTGGACTCGGAGGAATAGTTGAGGAAACGGCGGCCGGTCTGCGTGGACCCGGTGAACGAAACGGCGTCGACATCCATATGCCGGCCGATCGGTTCGCCGACCTGCGAGCCGGAGCCTGTCACCACGTTGAAGACTCCGGCCGGGATGCCGGCCTCGAGCGCCAGTTCGGCCACCCGAAGCGCCGTCAGCGACGTCTCGGCCGCCGGCTTGACCACCAGGCTGCAACCGGCGGCAAGCGCCGGACCGATCTTCCAGGCAAGCATGAGAAGCGGGAAGTTCCACGGCAGGACCAACCCGACAACACCCACGGGTTCGCGAACGACAAGCGCGATGTGGTCGTTCGAGGCCGGCGAGACCTGATCATAGATCTTGTCGATTGCTTCGGCATGCCAGCGGAGGCAGTTGACGGTCTCGGGTACGTCGACCGTCTGGCAATCGAGGATCGTCTTGCCGCTGTCCAGGCTCTCCATGACGGAGAGTTCGACCAGATTGTCCTCGATGAGCTGGGCAAGGCGAAGAAGCGTCTGTTTGCGGGCAGCGGGATGTTGCTTCGCCCAGCGGCCATCGGCGAACGACTGCCGCGCGCTCGCAACCGCCGCGTCAACGTCCTCGGGGCCGCAGGCGGGCAGATCTGCGAGCTTCTCTCCTGTCGCGGGATTGGTCGTTGCAAATGTGCGTCCCGATCTCGCCTCGACAGATCGGCCATCGATGATGGCCTTTGCGGGAAGGGATAGTTGCGACGCGATTTGCTCGTACTGCGCCCTGGTCAGAAGTTCCGTCATTCGTCTGCTCCCATCAATCGTAAAATCATCCGCAACGCTCGACCTGGCTCGACGGTCCTGCCGAGTGTCTTGCTCGTTTGCTATAATACAATAGATAGACATTTGATCTACTGTCAATAGACACGTGAAGTGCGATGACGCGACAGTGCCTCGGCTCATCCCGCGGAACGGACTGATAACCGAACGTGCGGCGAGCGTTGGCCGTCGGGCCGGAGACCATCGGGCCTTGCGCATCTAGCGAAGAGCGGGCAAAAAGGAGCCGCGCGATCACAGGGGGAGAGTCGACGAAAATCGAAATACGTTGACCAGTCTACCTTTTGTAGACAAGATGCGCGCAAAAGGAGTTTGTCATGGCGCAAAATCAAAGCTCACCTGAAACAGGCGTTGGCCCGGATCGTAAGGCTGCGCTGAACAACACCTTGCGCCACCGTATCCTGACGATGCAGATAGCGCCGGGATCGGTTCTGGATGAAGTCGCCTTAAGCGAGGAATTCGGACTGTCCCGCCCTCCGGTGCGCGAAGCGATGCGGCAGCTTGCGGGGGAAGGGTTCATCGAGCTTGAGGCGAACCGCCCGGCCCGCGTGACCTCGATGAGCTACCAATCCCTTCGAGACTTCTTTTTGATCGCCCCAATGATCTATGTCGCGGCCACGCGGCTCGCCGCCGAACACGCGTCGAAGGCCGACATCGCAGGCCTGCGCGAGATACAGGACAGCTTTCGCGACGCGGTCCACAGCAATGACGTCGACGGGCGCGTTTTCTACAATGACAAATTTCACCTTCGGGTCGGCGAGATCGCGAACAATGCGTACATTCTTCCAAGCCTTCGCCGGCTGCTGATCGATCATGCGCGTATCGGCAAGATTTTCTACAGGCCGAGCAATGCGCGCATGTTGGAGGAGTTGCACGAGGCGTCGCGCCAGCACGACGAAATCATCGATGCAATCGCGAACCACGATCCTGACCGCGCGGAGGCGTTGATCCGCGCACACCTCGATCTGTCGCGCAAGAACATGGCGATGTATGCCGCCCCGGAAGGGATGGCGATTTCGCTCGGCGTGTAACGGGACCTTCGTCGCTGGGTTACGCCGATCCGCCAGACCAGTTGGACGCAAAACGATCAATGGCGTCGAAGACGGCGCGGGACATGCGCAATGGTCGCTCCATCGAACCGGGCGGCCTGCCGCTGACGCCCGGAACGTGCACGCCGAGTTCTTCCAGCCGCCGGACCTGGTTGTGGGCGCGGGCGATGTGATCGCTGCCTGCCGCACCCGGCATCATCGCAATCACTGTCAGGCCGACGGCCGGGGATGCATCACCCGACCGGAAGCTCGGCGTGTCGAGCGACCACGATCCGCCCGAGAGGCCGGCCGACAGCATTTCGACGACCAGCGCGACGTTCGCACCCTTGCGGCCGCCGAACGGGAGGAGCGCGCCTATAAGTGCCCTTTCCGGATCCTGCGTATCTGCGCCTTCTGCGTCGACCGCCCATCCTTCCGGGATTTCTCGCCCCTCGGCGGCAGCAGCGACAATGTTGACGTAGGCAGTCGCGCTCGACGATTGGTCGACGATGAGCGGCGGCGCGGTGTCGCCGAGCGGAAATCCGAAGGCGATGGGGTTCGTGCTGTAGACGGGCGGCCCTCCCGCCTTTGCCACGACCATGGCATTGGCGTTGGTCGCTGCAAGTCCGCTCAAGCCTTCCAACGCAAGCCGGCGCACGTAGTAACCAAGCTCGCCTGTCGTATAGCTGTTCTTCTGGGTGAAGAGCGCAATCCCGAAGGTGCGGGCGGCATCGACGAAGTCGCGGAAGGCGAGGTCGAAGCCGAGCTGCGCGATCCCTCGGTCGGCATCACAGGCGAGATGAGCGGGGAAGGGGCGAGTGGCGACCGGCGCGGGAGCGCAATTGATGCGCCCTTCGCGAAAACTGTTCAGATAGTCGACCAGGTGCGGAAACCCGACAGCACTCGGGCCCAAGCGGGCGGCCGATACCGTTGCGTCCACGAGCGATCGGGCGCTCGCCGCGTTGGCGCCGGCACCAAGGCAGGCTCGGAGCGCCAGATCTCGTGCGTCACTCTCGCTGAGTTCGATCTCTTGCATGTCAGATCTCCAGTCCCGCCTTGCGGCCCTCGTAGAATGCATAGGGCGCCTGTCGCGGCGCGGCGCAGTCACCGATCTGGTGCGCAACGATATCGCGTTCGGCAAGACCGGGCATCAGCCAGTCGGCCGGGGAATTCGTGGTGGCCGTGACAAGGGCGTCGGCCTCGATGAACCGGCACTCTCCCGTCGTGTGATCGACGATCGTTGCGCCGTTGCCATGCCACTCGGTGACGCTCGCCTCGACGATCCATTCGACGCCGAGTTTCCTCAGCGCCTGCCGCATGGGAACGTCGGCCGCGGTTCTCTGCAGCTCCTTGCCGACGAACGGATCGGGCGTCAGGATCGTTACCTGATGGCCTTCCTCAGCAAGCTTCCAGGCGGTGCCGCAGCCGCGCCAGCCGCCACCTTCATCCAAAAGCAGCACGCGTTTGCCCGGTCGGGCCTGGCGCGCCATGACCGCTTCGACCGTGAAGACATTGCCCTTCTCCAGGCCCGGCATCGTATCGACCGTCGGCAGCGCCTTCTGGAAGCCTGTCTCCGGGGAATAGGAGCCGGTGGCAACGATGACGCGGTCAAATTCGGCAACGTCGATGTCCTCGGCCTCGACATAGGAGTTCAGGCGAACCTCGACGCCGAGTTTGTCGAGTTGCCGCTCATACCAGGCGATGAGATCGAGGACCTGCGCCCTTCGCGGCTGCATGCCCGCCAAAAGGAAATTGCCGCCGAGACGGCTCGATGCTTCTGCGAGCACGACCTTGTGCCCGCGTTCTGCGGCCACCCGGGCCGCCTCCAGTCCGGCGGGTCCGCCACCGACGACCAGCAGGCGTTTCGGATCGCCGGTCCTTACAAAACGGTCACCGTTCCATTCGGCTTCGCGCCCGACCGAGGGGTTGATCAGGCAACTGATCCAGTAGTCCCGCGACCGGCGTCCCCAGCACATCTGATTGCACGAAATGCAGCCGCGAATGTCGTCCGGGCGATCGTCGCCCGCCTTGGTCGCCAGATGGGGATCGGCGATCTGGCCGCGCACGATCGAAACGAGGTCGGCTGACCCTTCGCCAAGCACTGTTTCGGCATTTTCAGGGGTGCGGATGTGGCTTTCGGCGATCACCACAGCATTCCTGACGACACCCTTCAGGACGGATGCGAGGTCTGCGCCCAGCTTCTCGGGATAGAGGAACGTCGGCATCAGCTTGTAGAAATCGAGATAGCCGCCCGAGCCACAGGTGACATAGTCGATGAGGCCAAGCTCGTCGTGCAGACGGATGATTTCGGCAAGCTCGTCGCGCTGAAGCGCGACCTTCACGTCCGGTTCGTCGCTGATGGCAAGGCCGACGATGAAGTCGGGGCCGCAAACTTGCCTGATCCGCGTCAGGATCTCCCGCGACATCCGCGTACGATTTTCGAGCGAACCGCCCCATTGGTCGTCGCGCCGATTGCACCATGGGGTCCAGAACTGGTCGACCATGCCAAGATAGGCTGCCCAGACTTCGACACCGTCGAAGCCGGCGTCGCGACATCGCCGCGCCGCTTCGACGAAGCCGTCGATCGTCTCGAGGATTTCCGCTTCGGTCATCGGATGCGAGCCGTCGCTGTCGTGATAGCTCGGGCCGCCCGAAGGCGACCAATGGGGGTGGAAGGAGTTGTCGGAATCTCCATGCGCGCCGACGTGATAGAGCTGCTGGATCGCGACCGCTCCATGCCCCTTGATCGCCTCGACCACCTTCTTGAAGTGCGGGATGACGCCGTCGTCGGAGTGGCGGAAATTGCCGCGGGTCAGGACAGCCGCGGCGTGCACCGGCATGGGTTCGACGACAATCATCGCGGCGCCGCCGATTGCGCGTTCCCGGTAATAGGCGGCATGGCGTTCGGTTGGTAGGCCCTCGACCGCCATGTTCGCTGTGTGGGCACCGAAGACGATCCGGTTCTTCAGCGTGTGCGACCGCAGCTTGAGCGGGGAGAACAGCCGGGGAAACTTCTTGGACATCGCGCAACTCCGGGCGGGGAGAGGATCGGGTTGGGAAAGGGGGGCTCATCGTTCCTTCCGGGCGGCGAACACACCGCCCGGAGGCAAAGCAATTGGACTGTCGGGTTGGCGCATCACGCGGCGGTGGCCGCAATCGCCATCGTGCGATCGATGGTCTCATGCGCATTGACCATGGCGCCTGCGAGTTGGCGGAAGGTCACCGTGCCGAGAGGTTTGCCTGCGGGATCGACGACGGTGATATCGCCTTCGGGTGCAGACGCAAGCGCTCGCACCGCCTCTTCAACCGTGAGATCGGCTGCAATCTTCTGTCCGCTGCCGGCAGCCGCCGTACCAAGCGGCGCCATGATCGCCCCGACATGCACGACGCGGCCCCGGTTCACCTCCTTGACGAAGTTGGCGACATAGTCGTCGGCAGGCCTCAGCACGATATCCTGGCTCGAACCCTGCTGGATGACCTCGCCGTCGCGTAAGATGGCAATCTGATCACCCAGTCGGAGTGCCTCGTCGAGATCATGGGTGATGAAGACAATCGTCTTCTTGATCTCCTTCTGAAGGTCCAGAAGCACCGATTGCATATCCGTGCGGATGAGGGGATCGAGGGCCGAATAGGCTTCGTCCATCAAGAGAACCGGCGCATCGTTGGCAAGCGCCCGGGCAAGGCCGACGCGCTGCTGCATGCCGCCCGACAGTTGGTTCGGGTACTTCTTCTCGAAGCCCTTGAGCCCGACCCGCTCCAGCCAGCGCATCGCCGTGTCGATGCTTTGCGCGCGCGATGCGCCCTGGATTTCGAGGCCGAAGATCGTGTTGTCGAGTACGCTTCGATGTGGAAGCAGCGCGAACTTCTGGAACACCATTGCCGTCTGGTGCCTGCGGAACTCGCGCAGTTCCGCCTCCGGCATCTTCACCACGTCGACGCCGTCGACGAGGACTTCGCCGGCCGTCGGGTCGATCAGCCGGTTGATATGGCGGATGAGCGTCGACTTGCCCGAGCCGGAAAGGCCCATGATCACCTGGATCGAACCCGACGGCATTTCGATGTTGATGTCGCGAAGGCCGAGCACATGCCCGTGCCGTTCGTTGAGCTCTGCCTTCGTCAAGCCGTTTTGAACTGCCTCGACATGGGCCTTCGCATTCGGCCCGAAGATCTTGTAGAGGTGGCGGATCGCGATGCCGCCGAAAGCGTGGTCAGCCATGGACGACCTCCCGGTGCTTCTGCAGCCGTTCGCCGTAGGCCTGGCTGACACGGTCGAACATGATGGCAATGCCGACGATGGCGAGACCGTTGAAGATGCCGAGCGTGAAATACTGGTTCGCGATTGCCTTCAGCACCGGCTGGCCAAGCCCCTGAACGCCGATCATCGAGGCGATGACGACCATGGCGAGCGCCATCATGATCGTCTGGTTGATGCCGGCCATGATGGTCGGAAGCGCCAGCGGGAGCTGCACCTTGAAGAGCTTCTGCCTGTTGTCGGCGCCAAACGCATCGGCAGCCTCCAGCACATCCTTGTCCACCAGGCGAATGCCGAGATTGGTCAGCCGGATCATCGGCGGGATGGCGTAGATGACGACGGCGATCAGGCCCGGAACCCTGCCGATGCCGAGCAGCATGACCACGGGGATCAGGTAGACGAAGCTCGGCATGGTCTGCATCACGTCGAGCACGGGATTGACGACCCGTTGGACCCTGTCGGAACGCGCCATCAGAATGCCGATCGGCAGGCCGATGGCGATCGATAGAACAGTGCAGACAAAGATCATCGAGATCGTCCGCATCGTGTCGTCCCACATGCCGAAGTAGCCGATCAACAACAGCGTCACGAGACAGCTGGCTACGATTCGCATGCTCCTTGTCGCTGCCCAGGCGATGGCGAGGATCAGAAGCGTGATGATCGGCCAGGGCGTCTTGGTCATGAAGCGCTCGGCGGCGATCAGAAAATGCTGCAGCGGGACGAAAAATCCTTCGATCAGATCGCCGTAGTTGCGGGTAAAGCCTCGAAATGTCTCGTCGATGACCTTCTTCAGGGCTCGAAGCGCATTGTCGTTCATATGCGGAAATTGATAAAACCAGTCCATTCGGTTCCCCTTCTCGAAAGAGCCGATCCGTTCTTCTTGTTATGTCGGCAGGAACGGTGCGACGGGTCTAGCGCCCATCGCACCGGATTCAGTGGCGGCTGACTAAAGCGCGGCTTCGATTTTCGCTGCGGCCTCGGGGGACACCCACTTTTTCCAGATATCCTTGTTTTCTTCGAGGAAGTGCTTGGCGCCTTCCTCGCCGCTCGCCTGATTGTCCGTCATCCAGGCCATCAACTGGCCCAGCGTCTGGTTGCTCCAGGAGCGCTTGTTCAGATAGTCCATCACCTCAGGGCCGGCCTTTTCGGAGAAGGGTTTTGCAACCAGCGTCACGATCGTGTCGATCGGCCAGGCATTCGGCTTGGGGTCCGGGCAGTCCGCCACCGTGTTGCATCGCTTCCATTCCGCCGCGTCGTTCTCAACGCCGTAGCCAAGCTTTACCATTTCGTATTTGCCGAGCAGCGCCGTTGGAGCCCAGTAGTATCCGACCCAGCCTTCCTTGCGCTCGTAGGCCTTGGCGATCGAGCCGTCGAGGCCTGCAGCCGAGCCCGTATCGACCAGCGTGAAGCCGGCTTTTTCCGCCTCGAACGCCTTGTAAAACTGCGCTGTTACGACCGTACCGCCCCAGCCTTGCGGGCCGTTGTGGATCGCCCCCTTGCTCGGGTCTTCCGGATCCGGGAAGAGTTCCGGATGCTTGAGTGCATCCTGGATCGTCTTGATGTCCGGATGGGCATCGGCAAGGTACTTCGGGATCCACCAGCCCTGTACGCCGCCATCGGGAAGCGGTGAACCGACCTTGACGATACGACCCTCGTCCGTTCCCTTTTTGACGACGTCTGGCAGCAGGTCGATCCAGGCTTCGGGCGCGATGTCGGGCTCGCCCTTTTCCGCCATCGAGGTGATCGTCGGGACCGTGTCTCCGATGGTGATCTCGGCGTTGCAACCATAGCCCTCGTTGAGAATGATCTTGTCGAGGTTGGAAATCACCTCGGCGCTCTGCCAATTCATGCTGGCGATGCTGATGTCTCCGCAATCGGCCGCATGGCCGAGTGATGATCCGCAGACGGTTCCAAGAAACAGGCAGGTCGATGCAAGCAGGCTTTTCATTATCGTTCCCTCTGTTGGCGGCTTTTTTCTTCTGGGGCGGGTTGCCGCAAGACCCGCCCTGCGGCGCTAGGAGGCTTCTCCCATGCGAACCGATTTCCTGAATGCTGCCGACAGGCCGCGCGAAACGGCGGCATCAAAGCCCGCCGCGCGCATTTCCTCGATCGCGGCCGCAGTGGTGCCGCGATAGTCGAGGAAGGTCTGGACAATGTCGGTCGGACAGTCGTCACGCTGTTCCAGCATCCGGCCGGCACCCACGACGAGGGCGTTGACGGCACGCTTGGCGATCTCCGGCTCCAGCCCCTGCGAGACGGCGTCGGCCATCATCGCTGCGGCGAGCAGGGCCGGAAAGGCTGGACCCGATCCGGTAAGGCCGGTCAGATAATCGATCTCGGCCTCCGAGCGCACTTCATCCTGAGAACCGCAGGCATCAAAGATCGCCTCTACGACCGTTCGATCGCCGTCCCGCAGCCCGGCGCTCGCGATCCAAGGCGTATAGGACTTGCGAACTTCGGCCGCTGCGTTGGGCAAGGTACGGACCACGCGGTCGGTGCGGTGGCGCTCGCTGAGAGCAGTCAGGCGAATGCCCGCCATGACGGAGATGAGCAGCTTGCCTTCGGCATCGACGTTGAGGTTTTGCCAGTCGGCCGGGCGGACGGAGAGAACGATAACGTCCGAACGGTCGGCAAGTGCCTGATTGTCTGTTGTCCAGAAGGCGTGATCGAAACGGTCGGGACGCTCGCTGCGATAGGACAGCGACAGGTCTTGAGGCTTGACGATGCCGGCGTCGAGCATGGCTTCGGCGATTGCTCCGCCCAGCCAGCCTGCGCCGCCAATCACCCCAACCCTCAACGGTCCGCCCGCACCCATGCTTCGCCTATTCTGGTTTGTAGCCATGCCGGGCGAAGAAGCGATCGATCTCCCTCTGCTGCGGCGTTTGTCCTGTGTAAATTGCGATGTATTCCGGAATGCGCTTCATGCGCAGCGCAAGGTCTTCCTTGGCCTGCATCGAGATGTATCCGATCTGCACCAGGTAGGTCGTTCGCGCGCGAACGTCCGCCGGCCCCGCCTCGTAGCCGAAGCGCATGAACATGCGGCCCAGCGCCTCCATTCTTGCTTGATCGGCCGCATGGACTTCGGCCAATATCTCGGGCGATTGCAGCGCCCAGCTGCGAACGGCGAACTCGAACTGGGAATCGAACAGGTCCTTGTTCACCCAGCAGTCGAAAACGTTCAGCATCGCCTCGGTCAGGGACTCCGCATAGGCTTCCGACTGCTTGACGAGGTTGCCCGTATTCTTCTCCCTCCAGCGCGCCACGAGCGCGCTCAACAGTTCCTCCCGGTCCTTGAAGAACCAATAGAAGCTGGTCCGGGACAGATTGAGGCGTTTGGCCAACGGCAGGATCTTCACCGAGTCCACGCCCGACTCGAGCAGGGAGTCGTAGGCGGCCTCGAGCCACCCTTCCTGAGAACCGCGCCAGCCAGTGTCACTCATCGACTGTTCCATGATTGCCTCCTAACAAATCCAAAGGGCGCTATCAAGCAAAATGTACATGTGTGTCAAATAAACGAACGGCAGTGTTTTGATTATTGACACATGTGTACATTCCCGCTTACCGTTGCGATTGAAGTCCCATAAACCGGAGCCCGTCGCATGTCGAACGATCCCCTGCTTCAGCCGTTTCAGTTGAAGCATTTGACCCTGCGCAACCGCATCATCGTCACGTCTCACGAGCCGGCCTATCCCGAAGACGGGATGCCCAAGGGGCGCTACCGTGCCTATACGGTTGAGCGAGCCAAGGGCGGCGTGGCGCTGACGATGACCGCCGGCTCTGCGGCAGTCTCGAAGGACAGCCCCCCGGTCTTCAACAACCTGCTCGCCTACAAGGATGAGATTGTTCCGTGGATCAGGGAAATGACCGACGCGGTGCACGAAGAGGGTGCTGCGATCATGATCCAGCTCACCCACCTCGGCCGGCGCACCCGCTGGGACAAGGGCGACTGGCTCCCGGTGCTTGCGCCCTCTCACCATCGCGAGGCAGCGCACCGCGCCTTTCCCAAGAAGATCGAAGACTGGGACATCGAGCGCATCATCAAGGATTTTGCTGACGCCGCCGAACGCATGAAGGCGGGCGGCATGGATGGCGTCGAGCTTGAAGCCTACGGGCATCTCATCGACCAGTTCACGTCCCCGCTTACCAACGAGCTCGACGGTCCCTATGGCGGTTCGCTCGATAATCGTCTTCGCTTCTGTTTCGACGTCTTCAGGGCGATGCGCGAAAGGGTCGGCAACGACTTCATTCTCGGCGTTCGCTACACGGCCGATGAATGTCTTCCCGGCGGGACCGGAAAGGCCGAAGGCCTGGAGATCTCCCGTCGTCTCAAGGAAAGCGGTCTCATCGACTACTTGAACGTCATCCGCGGTCACATCGATACGGACCCGGGCCTGACAGACGTCATTCCGATCCAGGGCATGGCGAGCGCACCGCATCTGGATTTTGCCGGCGACGTCCGCGCGGCAACCAAGTTCCCGACCTTCCATGCCGCGAAGATCCAGGACGTGGCGACGGCGCGTCATGCGATCGCTGCCGGTAAGGTGGACATGATCGGGATGACCCGAGCCCACATGACCGATCCTCATATCGTGCGAAAGATCATGGAGAAGCGCGAGGACGACATCCGCCCCTGCGTCGGCGCCAATTACTGTCTCGACCGCATCTATCAAGGGGGGCTGGCCTTCTGCATCCACAATGCCGCGACGGGCCGCGAAGAAACGATGCCGCATCGCATCCCGAAGGCCGCGGCCCGGAAGAAGGTCGTCATCGTAGGAGCTGGCCCTGCCGGTCTTGAAGCCGCTCGCGTCTCTGCCGAACGGGGACATGAGGTCGTCGTTTTCGAGGCCGCGAACCATCCGGGCGGACAGATCCGGCTGACAGCCCAGAGCGAGCGCCGCAGGGAAATGATCAGCATCATCGACTGGCGCATGAGCCAGTGCGAGAAGCTCGGCGTCACCTTCCGGTTCAACACCTGGGCCGAGGCTGACACCGTGCTTGCCGAAACGCCCGACGTGGTCATCATCGCCACGGGCGGACTGCCGCACACGGAGGTCCTTTCGAAGGGCAACGAGTTCGTCGTTTCCTCCTGGGACATCATCTCGGGCGATGTTAAGCCTGGGACCAACGTGCTCATCTTCGACGACGCCGGCGACCATGCGGGTCTCCAGGCTGCAGAGTTCCTCGCCAAGGCCGGGGCAAAGGTCGAGATCATGACGCCGGACCGCTCCTTCGCGCCGGAAGTCATGGCGATGAACCTTGTTCCCTACATGCGCTCGCTGCAGAAGCTCGATGTGACCTTCACCGTCACCTACAGGCTGGAGGCGGCGGAAAAGAGCGGCAATCAGATCATCGCCCATGTCGGCAGTGACTATGGCGGTGTCGCCAAGCAGCAGACCTTCGATCAGATCGTTGTCAACCATGGCACGATTCCGCTCGATGACCTCTACTTCGAACTGAAGCCAGGCTCGAGGAACCTCGGTGAGGTCTGCTACGACGAGCTGATTGCCGGGACGCCGCAATCGGTTGAGCGCAATCCGGAAGGCGCCTACCAGCTCTTCCGGATTGGTGACGCGGTTGCAGCCCGCAACACGCATGCTGCCATCTATGATGCGCTGCGGCTTGCCAAGGACCTCTGACCATGGCGCGGTCCGACGCTTTGCAGGCATTTCTGGACGCGGCTTTCGTCGCGTTCAACGAGTGCGCGCAGGACCCGAGGGCACGGCAGTCGATCACGCAGATCGCTGCCTTGCTCGAGACGCCGCAGCCGCAACGCCCGGACCTCGGAAAACGTCTTCCCGCCTGCGAGCTTTGGCTCGACGAAGTCCTGTCGAGAAGGACAGGGGGAGCATCGCTCGACAGGCTGATCGAACGGTTCCGGGCGATAGAGCCGCTGCTCGAATGGAAGTGGCGCTCGGTCTATGACGATACGGCGAGCGAGAATTTCCTGACCGGTCATGGTAATGCGATGATCGTCGGTCCGGGCGGTCTGGAGGACCGAAGAGATCTCTGGCTCGGCGCGACGCTGATGGCGCCGAATGTGCGCTACCCCGATCACGACCACGCGCCCGAAGAAACCTATCTCGTCCTGTCGGAAGGGGAGTTTCAGCATGGCACCTCCGACTGGTTCTCACCGGGGATCGGAGGTTCCTTCTACAATCCGCCTGGTATCAGGCATGCGATGCGCTCAGCGGAAAGACCGCTGTTTGCTCTTTGGGCATTGCTGCCCGAACGATCGAGACGTTGACGAAAAGGCGTTCGGCTAGGACCGGGCGCGGAGGGAAGGTTGCCATGAAAATACTTGTGACGGTGAAGCGGGTGGTTGACTACAACGTCAAGATCCGCGTGAAGGCAGACGGTTCGGGCGTCGAGCTTGCGAACGTGAAGATGTCGATGAACCCGTTCGACGAAATCTCGGTCGAAGAGGCGCTGCGGCTGAAGGAAGCCGGCAAGGCGGAGGAGGTCGTCGTCGTTTCCGTCGGCCCGGCCAAGGCCGAAGAGACGCTGCGCACGGCCCTTGCCATGGGTGCTGACCGCGCCATCCTGGTCGAGACTGAAGACCAGGTCGAGCCGCTCGCCGTTGCCAAGATCGTCAAGGGTGTGGCCGACGCCGAACAGCCGGGCCTGATCATCGTCGGCAAGCAGGCGATCGATGACGATAGTAACCAGACCGGCCAGATGCTGTCGGCGCTGCTCGGCTGGGCGCAGGGCACCTTTGCCTCCAAGGTCGAGATCGGCGATGGCAAGGCGACCGTGACCCGCGAAGTCGACGGCGGCCTGCAGACCATCGACATCAAGCTGCCGGCCGTCGTCACCACCGATCTGCGTCTGAACGAGCCGCGCTACGCCTCGCTGCCGAACATCATGAAGGCAAAGAAGAAGCCGCTCGACAAGAAGTCGCCGGCCGACTTCGGCGTCGACACGGCCGCCCGCCTCAAGGTGTTGAAGACCGAGGAACCGTCGGGCCGCAAGGCCGGCATCAAGGTCAAGTCGGTCGCCGAGCTGGTTGAAAAGCTCAAAACCGAAGCCGGCGTTCTCTGAAATCCGTGAGGCCCGCCTGCAAACGGCGTGTCGCTGCGCTTCCGGTGCTCACGTACCAAACGTACGCTGCGCTCCGGTTCTCGCACCTCACCGCTTTCGGCAGGGCCTGACGGATTTCGGGAACGAACCATTTTTCTAGAGGACACGATCATGGCCATTCTTCTTCTGGCTGACCACGACAGCAACCACCTTTCCGACCAGACCGCCAAGGCTCTGAGCGCTGCCTCCAAGATCGGCGGCGACGTGCACATCCTCGTCGCCGGTGCCGGCGCCAAGCAAGCCGCCGAGCAGGCATCCAAGCTTGCCGGCGTTGCCAAGGTGCTCGTCGCTGACGACGCCTCGCTTGCCAACAACCTGGCAGAGCCGCTGGCAGCCCTCATCGTTTCGCTTGCCGGCAACTACGATACCATCGTTGCCGCCGCGACCTCGGTCGGCAAGAACGTCATGCCGCGCGTCGCCGCCCTGCTCGACGTTTCCCAGGTCTCGGAAATCATCGAAGTTGTCTCGTCCGATACCTTCAAGCGCCCGATCTATGCCGGCAACGCCATCCAGACGGTGCAGACGACCGAAGGAAAGCGCGTCATCACCGTGCGCACCGCCTCCTTCGCCTCGGCCGCGGAAGGCGGTTCGGCGGCGATCGAAAGCGTTTCGGCTGCTGCCAATCCGGGCGTTTCGAGCTTCGTTGCCGACGCGCTGTCGTCGTCCGACCGTCCGGAACTGACGTCTGCGAAGATCATCATCTCCGGTGGCCGCGCACTCGGTTCCTCGGAAAAGTTCCAGGAAGTGATCCTGCCGGTTGCCGACAAGCTCGGTGCTGCCGTCGGTGCAAGCCGTGCCGCGGTCGACGCCGGTTATGCTCCGAACGACTGGCAGGTTGGCCAGACCGGCAAGGTGGTCGCCCCCGATCTCTACATCGCCTGCGGCATCTCCGGTGCCATCCAGCATCTGGCCGGCATGAAGGACTCGAAGGTCATCGTCGCCATCAACAAGGACGAAGAGGCACCGATCTTCCAGGTCGCCGACTACGGCCTGGTTGCCGATCTCTTCGAGGTCCTGCCGGAGTTGCAAAAGACACTCTGACGCGTTTTGACGCGATCGACATCATTATGAGGCCGGTCGCTCTGCGCGCCCGGCCCGGCCCGCAATTCAGCAAACAACAAGAGGGATCCAATGATGGATGTACGCGCCGCCGTTGCCGTTCAGGCAGGCAAGCCGCTCGAGGTCATGACGGTTCAGCTCGAAGGCCCCA
>NZ_JAKUMO010000033.1:0-61085 GCF_037026475.1 Ensifer sp. MJa1
GCCGGGTTTCTTCAACATGGCCCACTGAATCACAAACCCCCAGCTCTCGCCAGGGGTTTGTCAGCAGTCTGAAGGCCCGGAGCGATCCGGGCCTTTGTATTTAGAGCGTTTCCCTTCGGGAGCGGTTTCTTAGAAGAAGCCGCGGCGCTGCCACCAGCCGCCCTTTTTGGGCTTGGCCGGGTCTTCTTCTTCGCCTTCGGGTTTCGTCGCGCTCGACGTCACCACCGGCTCGGAAGCAATCTTCGAAAGGTCGCGGTTTGCCCGCGCCGGCTTGGTTTCGGCAAGATCGGCCGCTGCTTCTTCCACCGCTTCGACAGCGACGTCCTCTCCGGCAGGCTGGTCTTCGATGGCCGCCTGAGCAGCTTCGTCGACGCTTGCAACCGGCTCCTCGGCCTTGGCAGCCTTCTTGCGGGTCCGCTTCGGCTTGGCAGGCTTTGCTTCCACTTCCTCGGCTACTTCAGCGACCACGGCCGCTTCTTCAACGGCGACGACCACTTCCACCTCGGCCGCCTCGGTCGAAGCTACAACGGTTTCCGCTTCGTCTGCGTCATCGCCATCTGCGTCCGCGCCAGCTTCGATCTGGCCTTCGCCGTCACCTTCGCCTTCCGGACGGTTGCGGCGTCCACCGCGCTTGCCGCGGCGGCGACGCTTGCGCTTCTGGTCGCCATCGGTCGAAACGGCTTCGGCATCTACGCCTTCGTCGTCTGCCTCACCCTCGTCGGAACCTTCATCGCCTTCCGACGCAGCATCGGAAACCTGGGTGACGGTGCCTTCGGCCTGCTGACCGCCCTTGCCGCGACGGCGGCGACGGCGCTTGCGCTTACGCCCGCCTTCGTCAGACTGGGCGGCAGCCTTCGGCTGCTCCTGGCGCTGTTCGCCGGCGATTTCTTCGGCTTCTTCGTCGTCGAGATCCTCTTCGATCACGACATCGTCTTCTTCCGGCTCCGGCTCGAAATGCAACAGCTGTTCGATCTTGACCGGGTTTTCGACCGGCTCGCCACGATCGATCGCGAAGTGCTGCGCGCCGACATGGGCGTCAGCCTCAATGATGATCGAGACGCCGAAGCGGCCCTCGTAATCCATGATCGTGCCGCGCTTCTGGTTGAGCAGATAGAGCGCAATATCAGGGATCGTGCGCACGGTGATGTCGTGCGTCGTGTTCTTGAGCAGATATTCCTCGATGCCGCGAAGCACATGCAGGGCGACGGAGGATTGCGAGCGGACATGACCCGTGCCGTTGCAGTGCGGGCAGGTCTGCATCGTCGATTCAAGCACCGAGGCGCGGATGCGCTGGCGCGACATTTCGAGCAGGCCGAAATGCGAGATGCGGCCGACCTGGATGCGGGCGCGATCATTCTTCAGGCAGTCCTTCAGCTTCTTCTCGACGGCGCGGTTGTTGCGCTTTTCTTCCATGTCGATGAAGTCGATAACGACGAGGCCGGCGAGGTCGCGCAGACGCAGCTGGCGTGCCACTTCCTCGGCCGCTTCCAGGTTCGTCTGCAGCGCGGTGTCTTCGATCGAGTGTTCGCGGGTCGAGCGACCGGAGTTGACGTCGATCGACACCAGCGCTTCGGTCTGGTTGATGATGATGTAGCCGCCGGACTTCAGCGTCACCTGCGGCTGCAGCATGCGGTCAAGCTGCGCCTCGATGCCGGAGCGCGAGAAGATCGGGTGCACGTCGCGGTAGGGCTGAACCACCTTGGCGTGGCTAGGCATCAGCATCTTCATGAAGCCCTTGGCTTCCTTGTAGCCTTCCTCGCCGGAGACGATGATCTCGCCGATGTCCTTGTTGTAAAGGTCGCGGATCGAGCGCTTGATCAGGCTGCCTTCCTCGTAGACGAGGCAGGGGGCGGTGGAGTTCAGCGTCAGGGTGCGGACGTTCTCCCACAGGCGCATCAGGTATTCGAAGTCGCGCTTGATCTCGACCTTGGTGCGGTTGGCACCGGCGGTGCGCAGGATAACGCCCATGCCCTGCGGCACTTCGAGGCCGCGGGCGATTTCCTTCAGGCGCTTGCGGTCCTGCAGGTTGGTGATCTTGCGGGAAATGCCTCCACCACGCGCCGTGTTCGGCATCAGCACCGAGTAGCGGCCGGCAAGCGACAGATAGGTCGTCAGCGCCGCGCCCTTGTTGCCGCGCTCTTCCTTGGCGACCTGGACGAGCAGGATCTGCCGGCGCTTGATGACTTCCTGGATGCGGTACTGCTTGCGCGGCTTGCGGATCTGGCGATCCGGAACCTCTTCCATGGCGTCTTCGGCGCCGACGGATTCGATGATTTCCTTTTCCCCGTCGTGGCCGTCGTCGTCATCGTCGTCGTCGTCGTGGCGGCGACGGCTGTCGACGTCCTCGGAGATCATGTCGGTGTCGACCATGGCGGCCATCTCGCCGCCATTGCTTTCGTCGCCGTCGACGGAAGCGGCTGCCGCTTCTTCCGCGGCCTTCGCCTTGGTCTTGCGGGTGCGCTTCGGCTTGGCTTTCGGCTTTTCGGCCGGGACTTCAGCTTCGGCTTCGACGGCCGGTTCGGCTACGGCGACTTCTGCCGCCTGCACTTCAACCTCGGTCTCGGTGGCGATTTCAAGATCGACAGGGACCGAAAGCTCGCTTTGCGGCGCCGGTGCGGTCTCGACATGTTCGATGTCGTCGTCGCGGCGCGCCTCTTCAGCCTCGGCCTTCAACAGTGCCTGACGATCGGCCAGCGGAATCTGGTAATAGTCAGGGTGGATTTCGGCAAACGCCAGAAAACCGTGGCGGTTGCCGCCGTAATCGACGAAAGCGGCCTGGAGCGACGGCTCCACCCGGGTGACCTTCGCCAAATAGATATTGCCGCGGATTTGCTTCTTATGTTCCGACTCGAAGTCGAATTCTTCTATGCGGTTCCCGCGTACGACAACGACGCGCGTCTCCTCGGAGTGAGACGCATCGATAAGCATTTTCTCTGCCATCTAAGCTGTGCTCCTCGGCGCGCCAGCGGAACGGGAGACAGACTTGCTTCCTTGGGAAGACTGCCAAACACGTCAGAAGGTGCGCCGGATATGAAAGTTCCTGTTTGGCGCAGGCGATGGTGCAGCAGCCAGACGACAGCCGGAACATGTGTGTCCCGGGGCCGCGCTACTTCTGACCGATACTGCTGAGTCAACATCAATGACCAAACAAGAATGCCAATGTCCAAGGTCTCATGAAGACCCGATGAATGCGCCCGCTTGCGGGCGTTGGTGAAAAATCACCATCAAGAACTCCGGCCACCGCCGGAAATTTGCGATCCAGTATACGGGGAGGAAATGCAGCGACGGCGGATGAACATCTTGCGACCGCGGAAGTGCGATGCGTTTCAACCGGTTAAACCGGTTCGACCACTCCCTGGCGCCAAGCTTTGGAGAAGCTCCGGCTGCCCGGTCGACTGTTCTATCCCGTCAACACTTTCTCCTTGTGACGCTTTTATGTTTTCTATGTCACATTGGCAAGGGAAAAGCCCGTGCCGCCACAATAATGATCGATTCGCTTGAACACGTGGAGTAGCTCGATGCGTGTCGAATCGATCGCGTTGAAGCCGAGCAGCGGATGATCTTTGTCAAGCTTTGGTTAACCATAAGGGTTCATTGATCAGACTGTGCGTTTGGCGGCCGTGCGTCGGCCGCCTTTTGGTTCGTGCGAAAGTGGTGGAGAGCCCAAGGTGAGACCTTTGGCGTTTGGTATGCGTCGTTCGCTGTTGTCGTTTTTATCGCGCGGGGCCGGGCGCATCGTCGGTGCGTCACTGCTTGCCGGCAGTCTCCTGTTGACGGCGCCTGCGTCGAACGCCGTCGAGTCCGGACCGCTTCTTGCTTTTGCCGCGCGGATTGCCGGTGACGATGCCCGCACACGCGTTGTCGTCGAGTTCGATCGCAAGCCCGACTTTTCCATTCACTACGTCGCTGACCCGGTTCGCGTGGTTGTTGACCTGCCGGAGACGGCGTTCGGCCTCAAGGCCGACAGTCTCGAGCCGCGGGGCTTGTTCGATGCGATCCGCTATGGCGGCATGGGCGCCGGCAGTTCGCGCATCGTTCTTTCGGCAAAGGGGCCCGTGGCGGTTACGCACGCCGACGTCGTGGCGGAGGAGGGGGGCAAGGGCTATCGCCTCGTTCTCGACGCTGAGCGCGTCGACCAGGCGCGGTTTGACGCTCTGCTTGGCGAACAGCAGTGGACCGGCTCGGTCGCTGCCGCCAAGACGGACAGGCCGGTCGCGGTTGCGCCGACGACGGCGGGCGGTCCCTTTGTCATCGCGATTGATGCCGGTCATGGCGGTATCGACACCGGAGCCCTGGCCAGCGAGACGAAGACAGAGGAAAAGCACGTCACCCTTGCTTTTGCCAAGGATCTCGTCGAGGCGCTCAACCGCGGGCCCGGCATCGAAGCTTTCCTTACCCGTGACAAGGACGTCTTCCTCTCGTTGCCGCAACGTGTCCAGGTCGCCCGCAACAAGGGCGCCAATCTCTTCATCTCGCTGCATGCGGATGCGCTCAGGCAGAAAGATATTCGCGGCGCGACGGTCTATACGATCTCCGACAAGGCTTCCGACCACCTGGCGGCAAGCCTGGCGCAGCGCGAAAACCTGTCCGATGAAATCGCCGGGGTGCCGCTCCAGAGCGAGCCGGCCGAAGTGGCCGACATTCTCATTGACCTCACGCGCCGCGAAACGCAGGCCTTCTCGGTCAATTTGGCTCGCGCGGTCGTCTCGTCCTTTGAGGGCCAGATCAACCTCATCAACAACCCGCACCGTTTTGCCGGCTTCCGCGTGCTGCAGGCGCCCGACGTGCCGTCGATCCTGTTGGAACTGGGCTTCCTTTCGAACAAGGAGGACGAGAAGCTGCTCTTGGATCCGGAGTGGCGCAAGAAGGTTGCCGAGCGCCTTGCCGTTGCCGTCGAGCGCTACCGCGAGCAGGCGGTCGCCAGCGGCGGCTGACGTCTGAAGGCAAGCGCGGCGACGAAGTGATTTGTGTCGCCCCGGTAACAGCGCTATGGTTTTCAACTGGATGCGCACGCGATAATCGGAATCAAGCCCTATTTTACGCACATTCCGGGACCTAACCGGAATTGCGCCCGGTTTTGTTGAGAAACAGAGTTGATGCCCGGGTTTCCTCGCCATATGAGGAGCCGGGCAGGCGGGTAGCCGCGATGACAGGCGATTTCTGACGGAAGAGTTTGGTCGGACGCTATAAAGCCGGTGGGACAGAGCATGTGCTGTCGGCTGAACGGTCCGGCGATTGGACAATAATTAAGGTACCGGTATCTGACTGATGATCAGGCTGATTGGATATTTCTTCGGGATTGGTGCGTTTCTGCTGCTTGGCGTGGCTGCGGCCGTAGCGCTTTATCTGGGCGTCGTCACCAAGGATCTGCCGGACTACGAAGTTCTGGCCAAGTACTCGCCGCCGGTGACCACGCGCTTTCATGCCGGAAACGGCGCGCTGATGGCTGAGTATGCTCGCGAACGGCGTCTCTATCTGCCGATCCAGGCCATTCCCGATCGCGTCAAGGCCGCCTTCATCTCGGCGGAAGACAAGAACTTCTACCAGCATCCGGGCGTCGACATCACCGGCCTGGCGCGTGCCATCGCCGTGAACCTGCAGAACTTCGGTTCCGGCCGCCGCCCGGTTGGTGCGTCGACCATCACCCAGCAGGTGGCGAAGAACTTCCTTCTGTCCTCCGACCAGACGATCGACCGCAAGGTCAAGGAAGCGATCCTCTCCTTCCGCATCGAGCAGGCCTACAGCAAGGATCGCATTCTCGAGCTTTATCTCAACGAGATCTTTTTCGGCCTGAACTCCTACGGCATTGCCGGCGCTGCGCTCACCTATTTCGACAAGTCGGTCACCGAACTCACCATTGCCGAAACGGCCTATCTCGCCGCTTTGCCGAAGGGACCGGCCAACTACCATCCGTTCCGCAAGACCGAAGCTGCGCTTGAGCGCCGCAACTGGGTGATCGACCGCATGGTCGAGAATGGCTACGTCACCAAGGCCGATGGCGAAGAGTCCAAGAAGCAGCCGCTCGGTGTCAATCCGCGTCGCGGCGGCGCACATCTCTTTGCGTCCGACTTCTTCGCCGAGGAAGTCCGCCGGCAGATCATCCAGAAGTATGGCGACAATGCTCTTTACGAAGGTGGCCTCTCGGTCCGCACCTCGCTCGATCCGCGCCTGCAATCCGCGGCGCGCAAGGCCCTTCAAGCCGGCCTGTTGACCTATGACGAGCGCCGTGGCTTCCACGGCCCGGTCAAGACCATCGAGATCGGCGGCGATTGGGGCGAGCCCCTCGGCGCGGTTGTCGCCTTCAGCGATGTGCCTGAATGGAAGCTCGCTGTCGTTCTCTCCGTCGACGCGCAGGGCGCCGAAATCGGCATCCAGCCGGACAAGGAAGCCTCGGGCAAGATCGTCGCCGACCGTGTCACCGGGCACATCTCGGCCAAGAACATGCAGTGGGCCTATCGTTCGGCCAATGGTGATCGCAAGTCCGCGAAGTCCCCCGAAGGCGTGTTCGGTGCTGGCGATGTCGTCTATGTCGAACCGCTCGCCGAAAAGGGCGAATACCGTCTGCGCCAGCCGCCGAAGGTTCAAGGTGGCCTCGTCGCGATGGATCCGCAGACCGGACGCGTTCTGGCGATGGTCGGCGGCTTCTCCTACGGCCAGTCGGAATTCAACCGCGCGACCCAGGCGATGCGCCAGCCGGGCTCGTCGTTCAAGCCGTTCGTCTATGCGGCAGCACTCGACAATGGCTATACCCCGGCGTCGGTTATCCTCGACGCCCCGATTGAAATCGTCGCGGGTGGTCAGGTCTGGCGTCCGGAAAACTATGGAGGCGGCTCGGCCGGTCCGTCGACGCTGCGTCTCGGCATCGAGAAGTCGCGTAACCTGATGACGGTGCGCCTTGCCAACGACATGGGCATGAACCTGGTTGCCGAATATGCCGAGCGCTTCGGCATCTACGACAAAATGCCGCCGCTATTGGCGATGTCGCTCGGCTCGGGCGAAACGACCGTGCTGCGCATGGTCTCGGCCTATTCGGTTCTCGCCAACGGCGGCAAGCAGATCAAGCCGTCGCTGATCGACCGGATTCAGGACCGTTACGGCAAGACGATCTTCCGCCACGAGGACCGCACCTGCGACAACTGCAATGCAGGCGACTGGCAGGACCAGGACGAGCCGGTGTTGACCGACAATCGCGAGCAGGTGCTCGACCCGATGACCTCCTATCAGATCACCTCGATGATGGAGGGCGTGGTGTTGCGCGGCACGGCTGCCGGCAAGATCAAGCTCGATCGTCCGGTTGCCGGCAAGACCGGTACCACCAATGACGAAAAGGATGCCTGGTTCGTCGGCTACACCCCGGATCTGGTTGCCGGTCTCTATCTTGGCTTCGACAACCCAGCGCCGCTCGGCCGTGGTGCCACCGGCGGCAGCCTCGCCGTGCCGATCTTCAACGACTTCATGACCGAAGCGGTCAAGGGCACGCGCCCGAGCAAGTTCGTCGTGCCCGAAGGCATGAGCATGGTCGCGGTCAACCGCAAGACCGGCATGGCCGCCCAGGAGGGTGAGCCGGACACGATCATTGAGGCCTTCAAGCCCGGTACCGGCCCGGCCGACACCTTCTCGGTCATCGGCGGGCTCGACCAATACGTTCCGCCGGAGGAAATCCTGAAGAACTCGCCGCAGGCAAACCAGGCGGTCACTTCCGGTTCCAACGGCCTGTTCTAAGCCATTCCACCTCACTCAATGCCCGCCGCCTTTACATCAGCGGCGGGCATCGTTATTTGACGCTCACTTTCATATCGGGTTCACAAGAAGCAGGATCATGCGCAGCGAAATCGAGAATATTGTCGACGAAATCAAGCAGGCCATAAGCCTGCTGAGGAGGCATCTTTGACTGGGATCAGGCGGTAAGACGACTGGACTGGTTGAACAACAAGGCGGAAGATCCGACCCTGTGGAACGATGCTTCCGAAGCGCAGAAGCTGATGCGCGAGCGCCAGCAGCTCGACGATGGCATCAACGGACTGCGTCGTTTCGAGCAGCAGCTCAACGACAACATCGAACTCATCGAACTCGGTGAGGAAGAGGGTGACGCCGCGATCGTGGCCGACGCCGAACAGGCGTTGCGCGAGCTCAGAAACGAAGCGGCCAAGAAGCAGGTCGAAGCCATGCTTTCGGGCGAGGCCGACCAGAACGACACCTATCTCGAAGTGCATTCGGGTGCTGGCGGCACCGAAAGCCAGGACTGGGCCAACATGCTTCTGCGCATGTACACCCGCTGGTCCGAACGCCAGGGATACAAGGTCGAGCTTCTGGAAATCCAGGACGGCGAAGAAGCCGGCATCAAGTCCGCGACGCTGCTCGTCAAGGGCCACAATGCCTATGGCTGGCTGAAGACCGAATCGGGCGTGCATCGCCTCGTGCGCATTTCGCCCTACGACAGCAACGCCCGCCGCCACACCTCGTTCTCCTCGATCTGGGTCTATCCGGTCGTCGACGATTCGATCCAGATCGACATCAACGAGAGCGATTGCCGGATCGACACCTACCGTTCGTCGGGTGCCGGCGGTCAGCACGTCAACACGACCGACTCGGCGGTTCGCATCACGCACATGCCGTCGGGCATCGTCGTGCAGTGCCAGCAGGAGCGTTCTCAGCACAAGAACCGGGCGAAGGCTTGGGACATGCTGCGCGCGCGTCTCTACGAGGCCGAGTTGAAGAAGCGGGAAGAGGCGGCCAACGCCGAAGCCGCGTCGAAGACGGATATCGGCTGGGGCCACCAGATCCGCTCCTACGTTTTGCAGCCCTACCAGTTGGTCAAGGACCTGAGGACCGGCGTCGAAAGCACGGCCCCCGGCGATGTTCTCGATGGCGAACTCAACGAGTTCATGGAAGCGGCTCTGGCGCACCGCGTGAACGGCGGCGCCGATGCCGCGGTCGATGACCTGAATTGACGGAGAGTTCTAAGGGCCGGGATCGGCCTTTGGTGCGATTTTCTAGAAGGCCGGGTGTTGCACTCGGCCTTTTTCTTTGGCCGCATCAGTTCGATGCGCGCTCGATCTTGATATCGCCGAGGTCATCGATGAGCACGGTCCAGGTTTCCGGCTCGCGTTCGTTTGGATCGGTTTTCAGAAAGACGGTTGCAAACATTCCGGGCTGCGCGCTGACACCGGTCGAGGTTTCCGGGCGAATGTCTGTCACATAGGCCTTGAGCGTGGAAAACTCTTCGAGCTCCGCCGAGGATCGGACAACCGGACCGCCCGGCGTCGCCTCGATCTGCTGCAGGTGGATCTGCGCCGTACCGTCGGCCTGGCGCAGCGCGATCAGCTTGTAGTAGCCGCGCCGGGCAGGGCCTTGCTTGTCTGCCGCCTCGCCGGTGGCCGCATTCGGATCGAGAGCCGAAAGCGGTTCGCCGCTTTCCTCCCAATAGCCAGTGCTCGTGACAAAGGTGACCTGTGGCGGCACGACGGCTGCGTCCTCGGCCTTGGCTCCGGCGCTGCTCATGAGAAGGACAAGCGCGAGTAGGGCGGGTCTGTGCATTTGCTTTCGTGTCCTTTCAAGCCGCAGGTCTGAGGCGCTGCCCGATGGAAAGGGCGTGCCGAAGTCCAACGCGACCATACCACATCTCGTGCGCGGGCTACGTGCGCTCAGTTGGAGAACTGCTCGGCCAGGATGCGGTCAGACCAGGAATGATCGGGATCCGAGAGAATTCGTGCGGTCATGTTTTCCGATTCGGCGATCCGCACTTTGACAACGGATTTCACTTCCTGATGGTCGGCAACGGCGTTGACCGGCCGCTTGTCGGCTTCGAGGATTTCGATCTCGACGGTGACATGGTTGGGCAGGAGCGCGCCGCGCCACCGGCGCGGACGAAAGGCGCTGACCGGCGTCATGGCCAGAAGCGGTGCCTCAAGCGGCAGGATGGGCCCGTGCGCTGAGAGGTTGTAGGCGGTCGATCCCGCCGGGGTCGCCACAAGCAAACCGTCGCAGGTCAGTTCCTCGAGCCTGGTCTTTCCGTCGATCAGCACGCGCAGCTTCGCCGCCTGGTAGGATTGGCGGAAGAGGTAGACCTCGTTGATCGCAAGCGCCGTAAAACTCTCGCCGTAAACGTCGGTCGTCTGCATTTCCAGCGGATGGAACGCGTTCTCGACCGCCTGGCAGATGCGATCCGTCAGGTTTTCCGTGCTGTAGCGATTCATGAGGAAGCCGACCGATCCGCGGTTCATGCCGTAGACCAGCTTGCCGCTGTTCATGGTCTGATGCAGCGTCTGCAGCATGAAGCCGTCGCCGCCAAGCGCGACGATCACGTCGGCCTTCGCCGGATCATGGTCGCCATAGATCGCCTTGAGATCCGCCGCAGCCTTTTGCGCATCTTCCGCAGACGAGGCGAGAAAGGCGAAGGAATTGAACGTTCGGGCCATGAAATTCTAGTCCGCTCGATGTGTTGCCCGCCGCTTACGGCGATCTCTCATCATCGTTTCTGGCATGGCCTGAAACTGAACGCATCTGAAAAATTGGGAGAAATCGCAATTTTGCTTTACTCTGAACGAGATTATGGTAACTCCCACCGAAGCAAGTGCCCTTATAGCTCAGTTGGTAGAGCGGCTGATTTGTAATCAGTAGGTCGGGAGTTCGAGTCTCTCTGGGGGCACCATTCTTCATCCACATTTCTGCGGCCCTTGTTTCAGGTGCCGGGCTCGATCGTCGTCAGATCTTGGTGGAACCCATTGTTCGCATTATCCGTTTGGCAACGATAGCGAGCCTAGGCTCAGCCGACGCGGGAGGGAGCGTTTCGGCGGTCTTTTGCCACGCTGCCGGCGCATTCGAATCATGAGGTCGAGTTCTTCGCATTGGAACCGTGACCTCGCTTTTATCTCAATATGCGAGGTCTCGCCGCGGCCCCACCCGAACGGTCTTGAGATCGTGACGGCGGTGCAATTCGACCTATGGTTCACGGTCCGCAATCCCGATGCGTCGTGCTGATGATCGGCCGATGTCGAGAGGGGGCAGGTGGGTTCAGATCTCGAACGACGGCCCCATCCGTACCGGAACTTCGCGGCACTTCTGCAAGGCGTTGAGCAGGTTCTCGGCGAGATAGTCGATCAGCGCCCGGGTTGCCGGCAGCATACCCTGGCGGGAGGGGAAGACCAGGTGCACGACGACGTCGTTCGACGTCCATTCGGGCAACACGGGAACGAGCACGCCGGCACGGAAGGCGCGTTCGCAGATATGGTCCGGCAACAGCGCCACCCCCATACCCTCGATCGCCGAGCGTTCGAGAATCAGGAAGTCGCTGCAGCCGATGATCGGGCGGTGGGTGATCTCCGTCGCGTCTCCATCGGCAGAAACGAGCCGCCAGACGTCGGTCGGGTGCTGCTCGTTCATCGACAACGTTGCCTGCTGGGCGAGATTGTCGATGGTGATCTCACCCGAGCGGGCAAGATAAGTTGGGCTTGCCGCGAGCCGCTCGCGCACCTCGCCGAACCTGCGGATGATCAACTGGTTATCCGTATCGAGCTGACCGCGGGCGCGCAGCGCCACGTCTATCCGCTCCTCGATCAGGTCGATTCGCCGGTTGGTGGCGGTGATCAGCAGGCGGACACCGGGATAGCGGCGGTGGAAGGCCGGAAGGATATCGGCAAGCATCGGAGTGAAGCCAAGCGGGCAGGCGAGCCTGACCGTGCCCGAGGGCTCGGCCCTGACCGCGGCGATCTCGGCTTCGGCTGCGGCGACCCCGTCGAGCAGGCCCTGGCAGTGCTCGTAGAACACACGGCCGATGTCGGTAACGCGCAGCTTGCGGGTCGAGCGCTCAAGCAGCCTCACGCCAAGCTGCTCTTCGAGGCGCGCCACATGTTTGCTGAGCTTGGATTTGGGTATATTGAGGTCGCGTGCGGCGGCGCTGAAGCCGTTGTTGCGCACCACGGCGGCAAAAAGCCCGAGATCGTTTAGATCCTGCATGTCCTGTCTCCGAAGTCCGGATCGTTTGGCCGATTGTTTCCTTCTGGAAACAGTATGTCAAATATCCGCTGGCTTATCGGTTGATTGTTTTCCCCTCATATGTGGATCACCGCAACGCAAACACAAAGGTGTTCCCATGAACGTTCTTCACATCGACTCCGGTATCCTCGGTGATCATTCCGTTTCCCGTCGCCTGACCGCAGCACTTGCCTCCCAGGTCAAGGCCGACCGTCCCGATGCCAAGGTCACCTATCGCGACCTCGCAGCCAGCGCGCTCCCGCACCTGACCGGCGCCCAGATCATGGCCCCCGCTGATCTCGAAGGTGTCGATGCCGCTCTCGCCGCTGACGTCAAGCTCGGCCGTGACATGCTGGAAGAGTTCCTCGCAGCCGATACGGTCATCATCGGCGCTCCGATGTACAACTTCGGCATCCCGAGCCAGCTCAAGGCCTGGATCGACCGCATCGCCGTCTCCGGCAAGACGTTCCGCTACACCGAGGCTGGCCCGGAAGGCCTCGCCAAGGGCAAGAAGGTGATCATCGCCTCGACCCGTGGCGGCCACTACTCCGCCGGCCCGGCTGCCGTCATGGACCACCAGGAATCCTACCTGAAGACGGTGTTCGGTTTCCTGGGCGTCACTGACGTGGAGTTCGTCCGCGCAGAAGGTCTGAACCTCAGCGCCGACAGCAAGCAGTTCGCCATTGCTGAGGCCGAAAAGACCATCTCCGAAGGCAACGTTCTTCGCCTCGCGAGCTAATCATTGAAATCAGCGGGTCGCGAGAGCGGTCCGATGATGGGGCGTTGGCCCCGCGTGCGGACGGTGCCGGTTGCCCATGCAGCCGGCATTGTCCGTTTTAGGATTCTACAATCTGCTTTATAATGCGGTGATGGTGGACCGGCGGGCAATTCTGTTGGGCATGACCGCCGCGGTGGCTGCGCTGCTTGCCGCCGAGGTTGCCAGCGCACATAACTGCACGTGCCGCAACCGCGACGGTTCGAAGTATCAGCTCGGACAGATCGCCTGCCTAAGGGTAGACGGCAACGTCTATTTGGCGCGCTGCGAAATGAACCTCAACGTCTCCACCTGGAGGAAGCTCCGGGACGGCTGCCCGACAGCGGCGCGCAGCGGAGCTACGCTGACGGCACGCTGAACGGTTTCCGCCTGCCTCGGCAGGGCGCCGACGCTTGGATCGTTTGCACGGCACCGCGCTCTCAGCGCCGTCAGCGGTTGAGGAACTGGCGGGCGGCATACATGGCGATGGCGGCCGCGTTCGAGACGTTCAGCGACTTGATCGCGCCGGGCATGTCGAGCCGGGCGAGATCGGTCACGATCGAACGGGTCTTCTGCCGCAATCCCTTGCCCTCGGAACCGAGAACCAGCGCGATCTTCTCACCGCTGAAAGTTCCCTCCAGCGGCTGCGGTCCTTCCGAATCAAGCCCGATCGTCTGGAAGCCGAGGCGATGTAGTTCCTCGATCGTATCGGCGAGGTTTGTGATCTGGATATAGGGAATCATTTCCAGTGCGCCGGACGCGGACTTGGCAAGCACGCCCGATTCGGTCGGGCTGTGTCGCATGGTGGTGATCAGCGCTCCGGCGTCGAAGGCGACCGCCGAGCGCATGATTGCGCCGACATTGTGCGGATCGGTGACCTGGTCGAGCACGAGGATCAGCGGGCAGTCGCGAAGCGCGTCAAGCCTGCGCACCGGCAACGGACGGGTTTCCAGCATGACACCCTGGTGGATGGCGTCCGGTCCGAGGATCCCGTCGAGGTCCTGTGGCGTCACGGTTTCTACGGGGAAGGGCAGTTCCGATAGTTCGCCGAGCTCCAGCCGGGCCGCGGCGTTCTGGGTGACGCTCAGCCGCACGATCTGGCGCGCCGGATTGTCGAGAGCGGCTCGAACCGTGTGCAGGCCATAGAGCAGAACCTGCTCGGGGGCGAGCGGCTGCGGCTTCCAGTCCGCCGGCTGCTTGCGGCGCCTGTCCTGCTTCGGGGTCGGAATTTCACCGCGCTCGCGTTTGGCGTCGCGGTGTGCGCGCCTAAGGTTGGCGTAGTGGGTGTCCTTGGCGCTCTTGTCGCCGGTGCGATCTTTGCTCATCGCCGTCTTATAGAGAGGTTGATCGCTCGACGAAATGGTTTTCCGCACGGCCTCAATTTTTGCGACTGTGGAGAAATTCCGAAATTTTCCACTGAGCCGTGTTGACAGGACGAAACGGGGCAGTCATATACCCGGCCACAGATCGAGAGGCGGCAACGACATGTCGCAGGTTGTCTCGCGATCTCAATTGCTTGGTCGAAAGATCCCGACAGAATAATGGAGGGATGCCCGAGTGGTTAAAGGGGACGGACTGTAAATCCGTTGGCTCAGCCTACGTTGGTTCAAATCCAACTCCCTCCACCATTCTGCTTCTGGATCGAAGGCCCGCGGGTATAGCTCAATGGTAGAGCAGCAGCCTTCCAAGCTGAATACGCGGGTTCGATTCCCGCTACCCGCTCCAGCAGCGAACGCTCCCTCCCACCGAATTAATCTTGCTTCTTAATGCTTCGCGACAAGCTCTTGTTTGTCTTGCGTGCTTGGTCGTTCTTGATTCGCGGATGCTCGGTCTTGCATCCCGATTTTACTCTTCTTACATAATGGCTCGAAAACGCCGTTGGCGAGCGGTCCGGGCGTACGCAATTAAGTCTTGCGCAAATCCCCTGAAACCCTTAAACGGCTCCACAAACCGGCCCTGCCGGCTGATCATTATTCATACTTGACCACAGGAAACGTACCCATGGCAAAGAGCAAATTTGAGCGCAACAAGCCGCACGTTAACATTGGCACGATTGGCCACGTTGACCATGGCAAGACGTCGCTGACGGCAGCGATCACGAAGTACTTCGGCGAGTTCAAGGCGTATGACCAGATCGACGCCGCTCCGGAAGAAAAGGCCCGTGGTATCACCATTTCGACGGCCCACGTTGAGTATGAGACGCCGAACCGTCACTACGCCCACGTTGACTGCCCCGGCCACGCCGACTACGTCAAGAACATGATCACCGGTGCCGCCCAGATGGACGGCGCGATCCTGGTTTGCTCGGCTGCTGACGGCCCGATGCCGCAGACCCGCGAGCACATCCTGCTCGCTCGCCAGGTTGGCGTTCCGGCCATCGTCGTGTTCCTCAACAAGGTCGACCAGGTTGACGACGCCGAGCTTCTCGAGCTCGTCGAGCTTGAAGTTCGCGAACTGCTGTCGTCCTACGAATTCCCGGGCGACGACATTCCGATCATCAAGGGCTCGGCTCTTGCTGCTCTGGAAGATTCGGACAAGAAGATCGGCGAAGACGCGATCCGCGAGCTGATGGCCGCGGTTGACGCCTACATCCCGACGCCTGAGCGTCCGATCGACCAGCCGTTCCTGATGCCGATCGAAGACGTGTTCTCGATCTCGGGCCGTGGTACGGTTGTGACCGGTCGCGTTGAGCGCGGTATCGTCAAGGTCGGCGAAGAAATCGAAATCGTCGGCATCCGTCCGACGACGAAGACGACCTGCACGGGCGTTGAAATGTTCCGCAAGCTGCTCGACCAGGGCCAGGCTGGCGACAACATCGGCGCGCTGCTGCGCGGTGTCGACCGTAACGGCGTTGAGCGTGGCCAGATTCTCTGCAAGCCGGGTTCGGTCAAGCCGCACAAGAAGTTCAAGGCCGAAGCCTACATCCTGACGAAGGAAGAAGGCGGCCGTCATACGCCGTTCTTCACCAACTACCGTCCGCAGTTCTACTTCCGCACGACGGACGTGACGGGCATCGTCACGCTGCCGGAAGGCACGGAAATGGTTATGCCGGGCGACAACGTCACGGTTGACGTCGAGCTGATCGTTCCGATCGCGATGGAAGAAAAGCTGCGCTTCGCGATCCGCGAAGGCGGCCGTACCGTCGGCGCAGGCATCGTTGCCTCGATCGTCGAGTAATCTTTTCGATTACACCTCTTCGGAAGGCCCCGTTGGCGACAGCGGGGCCTTTTGCGCTGTTGCGCGTGCCAATGCCTCGACAATGAAGGCGCGCTTGCCGTTGTTGTAGATCTCTCAATCGTCGACGGCCTGCGCTGCGAGCCGGCGCTTCAGCGCCTCGTGGCGGTGTGCGCGGTCCGGGCACTCACGAAGGGCATCCCGAAACTGCAGGAGCGCGACATGGGCGCTGTTGCCTTGTTTGCACAGACAAGCCGCGTTCCGCAGGGGGGTCTATTCATCGTGAAGGTCCAGAGGCCGTTTGCATACGGGTCGCCAAGAAAGGCGTAGTCGGCGCCTCGAAGGCGCGCAATGAGCTCCGGCAGCGCGCTCTCATTGCAAATAGCCGAGCCGCTATTGATTCGCGGCTTGGCCGCCAGCCGGGTATCGCGGTGCTGCCGATGTGGTGGATCTGCAATACAAAAGGCGAGAGCAGGGGGGCGATGACTGCGGCACGTTCGGCGAAGAACGAGGGTCAGCGCGAATCGTATTCAACCAGTGTGATGCGCGACTTACGAATCGGGTCCGACAACGAGGCTCCAGGCAGGATAGGCGATCCTTGGCGTCTGCCGCTGCGGGAATTTCTGGGAGGCGTGGCAATGACTTGCTGCTCCATCCTGGCGGGAACGCCGGCAGGGAAGGGCGGTCGACACTTTGCCTGAGGATTTTTTTGGATCTTCGCCGAAAGACGCTTGTCATCGCCAGGCAAACTGAATATTAAGCCGCTGACTTGAGGCGGCGACACAACGAAGTCGTAGCTGAATAGGGGTATAGCTCAGTTGGTAGAGCGGCGGTCTCCAAAACCGCAGGTCGGGGGTTCGAGCCCCTCTGCCCCTGCCATTCTCTTCATCCTTGCGTAGAGGTTGAGGGTTCGGCAGAATAAAGCTTAACGGCCGGTTAGCCGGTCGACGAAATTCACAAAAAAGACTGATTGGCTCTTGTGGTTTTTAGAATCGGTCTTTATGTAGGGTCCAAACAGACACGCGGTGCGTGGGGCTGAATCATCGGCTTTACGCGCCGTAATGGCGTGAGCATTACATGGCATCCAAAACGAATCCGGTAACGTTTCTGCAGCAGGTTCGCTCTGAGACGTCGAAAGTGACTTGGCCTTCCCGGCGCGAGACGATGATCTCGACGCTGATGGTTTTTGTCATGGTCTTTTTTGCCGCCGCCTTCTTCTTTGCTGCGGACCAGTTGATGGGGTGGCTGATCGGCCTCGTCCTCAACGTTGGCGCTTGATTGGGTGGAGAGTAGCATGGCTGCGCGCTGGTATATTGTTCACGCCTATTCGAACTTCGAAAAGAAGGTCGCTGAATCAATCGAGGAAAAGGCCAAGCAGAAGGGTCTCGAGCACCTGTTCGAGAAGATTCTGGTGCCGACCGAGAAGGTTGTTGAAGTGCGCCGCGGCCGCAAGGTTGACGCTGAGCGCAAGTTCTTCCCGGGCTACGTTCTGGTTCGCGCCAATCTGACGGACGAGGCCTTCCACCTCATCAAGAACACGCCGAAGGTAACGGGCTTCCTCGGTACCGACAGCAAGCCGGTTCCGATTCCGGACCATGAGGCGGAGCGCATCCTTGGTCAGGTCCAGGATGGCGTCGAGCGGCCGAAGCCGTCGGTCTCCTTCGAGATCGGTGAGCAGGTTCGCGTTTCCGACGGTCCGTTCGCCTCGTTCAACGGCGTCGTTCAGGATGTCGACGAGGAGCGTTCGCGCCTCAAGGTCGAAGTTTCGATCTTCGGCCGCGCAACGCCGGTCGAGCTAGAATACGGTCAAGTCGAGAAGGTCTGAGAAGATCTTTTTTAAAGAGATAGAGCGGGTTACGACCCGTTCTGGCGGAGCGATCCGCATGCGCGTGGGAGGGTGCCGGCCTTAGCCGGGTCGGATGTCCCGCACCACGCAACCGCAGCCGCCGATCCTCATGGGTCGGCAAGAGGCCGGGAAACCGGCGCAACTGATCCCGGAAGCGATCCGTCGCGATGGGATTTTAGAAAAGGCAGAGAGAAATGGCTAAGAAAGTTGCAGGCCAGCTCAAGCTGCAGGTGAAGGCTGGGTCGGCCAATCCGTCCCCGCCGATCGGTCCTGCGCTCGGTCAGCGTGGCATTAACATCATGGAATTCTGCAAGTCGTTCAACGCGGCTACGCAGGAAATGGAAAAGGGTATGCCGATCCCGGTCGTCATCACCTATTACCAGGACAAGTCCTTCACCTTCGTCATGAAGCAGCCGCCGGTCAGCTACTTCCTGAAGAAGGAAGCGAAGATCCAGTCCGGTTCGAAGACCCCCGGTAAGGGCGGTTCGGCCGGCAAGCTCACCAAGGCTCAGATCAAGTCGATCGCCGAAGCCAAGATGAAGGATCTCAATGCTGCCGATATCGAAGGCGCAATGGCCATGATCGAGGGCTCTGCCCGCGCTATGGGCCTGGAAGTGGTAGGCTAAGACCATGGCGAAGATTGCAAAGCGAGTACAGAAGTCCCGCGAAGGCGTCGATCCGACGAAGATCTACGGCCTCACCGAAGCCGTTTCGATGGTCAAGGACCGTGCGACCGCCAAGTTTGACGAGACCATCGAAGTTGCGATGAACCTCGGCGTTGATCCGCGCCACGCCGACCAGATGGTCCGCGGCGTTGTCAACCTGCCGAACGGCACCGGCCGCTCGGTTCGCGTCGCCGTTTTCGCACGTGGCGCCAAGGCTGACGAAGCCAAGGCTGCTGGTGCAGACGTTGTTGGCGCAGAAGAGTTGGTCGAAATCGTCCAGGGCGGCAAGATCGATTTCGATCGCTGCATCGCGACCCCGGACATGATGCCGCTCGTCGGCCGTCTCGGTAAGGTTCTCGGCCCGCGCGGCATGATGCCGAACCCGAAGGTCGGAACGGTCACCATGGACGTTGCCGGTGCTGTCAAGGCTTCCAAGGGCGGCGCCGTTGAGTTCCGCGTCGAGAAGGCCGGTATCGTTCACGCTGGCATTGGCAAGGCATCCTTCGACGCCAAGGCGCTGGAAGAAAACATCCGCGCTTTCGCTGACGCCGTGATCAAGGCCAAGCCGACCGGCGCCAAGGGCAACTACGTCAAGCGCGTCGCGATTTCGTCGACCATGGGCCCGGGCCTCAAGATCGACCCGGCCACGCTCAGCGTCGCCTAATGAATTTCGGGCTTCGGCCCGAGACTGAATTCCCGGCCTTTCGGGGCCGGGAATCCGGACGTCAAGTCCGGAACTCCTGTCCGAGATTGCGGGTGGTTTTACCTTAATCACTTCGGCCTGCATGAGACGGGTAAGATCTGAATTTCAAAATGACGCCGGAGGCGTCGAAATTCGGTTCGAACCTCGCTTGCCTTGTGTCAGACCCGGCTCTTCCGGGAACGCCAAGGGACAGGATCCTTAAGCGTTACTAGGGATCGAGCTCGATCTCGGGTGACAAAGGCAAACCCGATGGGGTTGCATTATTGCAACCCTGTCTACTGGAGACAGACAGTGGAAAGAGCGGAAAAACGCGAATTCGTCACGGAGCTGAACGAAGTCTTCAAGGCTTCCGGTTCGGTTGTCGTGGCCCACTATGCTGGTGTCACAGTTGCGCAGATGAACGACTTCCGTTCGAAGATGCGCGCTGCTGGCGGCACCGTCAAAGTCGCGAAAAACCGCCTGGCCAAGATCGCTCTTCAGGGCACCGAGTCGGAAGGGATGACAAATCTCTTCAAGGGTCAGACGCTGATCGCATACAGCGAAGACCCGATCACGGCTCCTAAGGTTGTCATGGATTTCGCCAAGACCAACGACAAGCTCGTTGTTCTCGGTGGCGCCATGGGAACGACCACGCTCAACGCCGAAGCAGTCAAGTCGCTTGCGACCCTGCCTTCGCTCGACGAGCTGCGCGCAAAGCTGCTGGGCCTTCTCAATGCCCCGGCAACCCGCGTCGCAACGGTTGTTCAGGCACCGGCAAGCCAGCTTGCTCGCGTGTTCTCGGCCTATGCCAAGAAGGACGAAGCCGCCTAAGGCGGATTTTCGCTGTTGTATTTAAAACCAGTTCGAACCGAACAAAAGGAAAAGTAAAATGGCTGATCTCGCAAAGATCGTTGAAGACCTCTCCTCGCTGACCGTCCTGGAAGCTGCTGAGCTTTCCAAGCTGCTCGAAGAGAAGTGGGGCGTTTCGGCTGCTGCTCCTGTAGCTGTTGCTGCTGTTGGCGGCGGCGCTGCTCCGGCTGCTGCTGAAGAAGAAAAGACCGAGTTTGACGTTATCCTCGTTGACGCTGGCGCCAACAAGATCAACGTCATCAAGGAAGTTCGCGGCATCACCGGTCTCGGCCTCAAGGAAGCCAAGGACCTGGTCGAAGGCGCTCCGAAGCCGGTTAAGGAAGCAGTTTCCAAGGCTGAAGCTGCTGACCTCAAGAAGAAGCTCGAAGACGCTGGCGCCAAGGTTGACGTCAAGTAATTCGACTACATGCAAGGGGAGGTGGCCTTTTCAGGCCGCCTCTCTTTGACCGTTTTTAGAACATATTACCCAAGAGCCTGTCGAAAAACGGCTCTTGGGTAATGGGTTCTTCAAGAGGATGGTCTCGAACGGAAATCGGCACAGCAATCCGCGCTGAGTGTTTTCCGTTAGCTGGACGAGATTGAACTACTCATTGATTGACGGGGTCGACTGGCCATCGGTTCCCGTCCGTTGCAGGCCCGGATGCAAGATTGACAAGGAGCGACGATGGCTCAGACCCTTTCGTTTAACGGTCGCAGGCGCGTACGCAAGTTTTTTGGTAAAATTCCAGAAGTCGCAGAAATGCCGAACCTCATTGAGGTTCAGAAGGCTTCCTACGACCAGTTTTTGATGGTTGAAGAGCCCAAGGGCGGTCGCCCGGACGAAGGGCTCCAAGCTGTTTTCAAGTCGGTTTTCCCGATCAAGGATTTCTCGGGCGCATCGATGCTTGAATTCGTCTCCTACGAATTCGAGCCGCCGAAGTTCGACGTCGAGGAATGCCGTCAGCGCGACCTGACCTACGCAGCGCCGCTGAAGGTGACGCTGCGCCTCATCGTGTTCGATATCGACGAGGATACCGGCGCGAAGTCGATCAAGGACATCAAGGAACAGAACGTCTACATGGGCGACATGCCGCTCATGACCGACAACGGTACCTTCATCGTCAACGGCACCGAGCGCGTTATCGTTTCGCAGATGCACCGTTCGCCGGGCGTGTTCTTCGACCACGATAAGGGCAAGAGCCACTCGTCGGGCAAGCTTCTGTTTGCGGCCCGCGTCATCCCCTACCGCGGTTCCTGGCTCGACATCGAGTTCGACGCCAAGGACATCGTGCATGCCCGTATCGACCGCCGCCGCAAGATCCCGGTATCTTCGCTGTTGATGGCGCTTGGCATGGACGGCGAGGAAATCCTCGACACCTTCTATACGAAGTCGCTCTACCAGCGCGACGGCGCAGGCTGGCGCGTTCCGTTCCAGCCGGATGCACTGAAGGGTCAGAAGGCCATCACCGACATGATTGACGCCGACACCGGCGAAGTCGTGGTCGAAGCTGGCAAGAAGCTCACCCCGCGTCTGCTTCGCCAGTTGCAGGACAAGGGCCTGAAGGCACTCAAGGCGACCGATGACGATCTCTACGGCAACTACCTTGCCGAAGACGTGGTCAACTACGGCACCGGTGAGATCTATCTCGAAGCCGGCGACGAAATCGACGAGAAGACCCTGCCGGTCATCCTCTCGGCTGGTTTCGACGAGATCCCGGTTCTCGACATCGACCACATCAATGTCGGCGCTTATATCCGCAACACGCTTGCGGCCGACAAGAACGAGAACCGCCAGGACGCCCTGTTCGACATCTACCGCGTCATGCGTCCGGGTGAGCCGCCGACCATGGATTCTGCGGAAGCCATGTTCAACACGCTGTTCTTCGATGCAGAGCGCTACGATCTTTCGGCCGTCGGCCGCGTCAAGATGAACATGCGCCTCGACCTCGAGGTTGCCGACACCGTGCGCATCCTGCGCAAGGAAGACATCCTGGCTGTCGTCAAGATGCTCGTCGAGCTGCGTGACGGCAAGGGCGAGATCGACGACATCGACAACCTCGGCAACCGCCGTGTTCGTTCGGTCGGCGAACTCATGGAGAACCAGTACCGTCTCGGCCTGCTCCGCATGGAGCGCGCGATCAAGGAACGCATGTCCTCGATCGAAATCGACACGGTCATGCCGCAGGATCTGATCAACGCGAAGCCGGCGGCTGCCGCCGTTCGCGAATTCTTCGGCTCCTCGCAGCTGTCGCAGTTCATGGACCAAGTGAACCCGCTTTCGGAAATCACCCACAAGCGCCGTCTTTCGGCACTTGGCCCGGGTGGTCTGACCCGCGAGCGCGCAGGCTTCGAAGTCCGCGACGTTCACCCGACCCACTACGGCCGTATTTGCCCGATCGAAACGCCGGAAGGCCCGAACATCGGTCTGATCAACTCGCTTGCAACCTTCGCCCGCGTCAACAAGTACGGCTTCATCGAAAGCCCGTACCGCAAGATCGTTGACGGCAAGGTGACAAACGACGTCGTCTATCTGTCGGCAATGGAAGAGGCGAAGTATCACGTCGCCCAGGCAAACTCGGTTCTCGAGGACGATGGCTCCTTCGTTGAAGAGTTCGTCGTTTGCCGTCACTCCGGCGAAGTTATGCTGGCACCGCGCGACAACATCAACCTGATGGACGTTTCGCCGAAGCAGCTCGTTTCGGTCGCAGCGGCGCTCATCCCGTTCCTTGAGAACGACGACGCCAACCGCGCACTGATGGGCTCGAACATGCAGCGTCAGGCCGTGCCGCTGCTGCGCGCCGAAGCACCGTTCGTTGGTACCGGCATGGAGCCGGTCGTTGCCCGTGACTCCGGCGCTGCGATCGCAGCCCGTCGTGGCGGCGTCGTCGACCAGGTTGACGCGACCCGTATCGTTATCCGCGCCACCGAAGACCTCGATCCGTCGAAGTCGGGCGTCGATATCTACCGGCTGCAGAAGTTCCAGCGTTCGAACCAGAACACCTGCGTCAACCAGCGCCCGCTGGTCACCGTCGGTGACGTCCTGAACAAGGGTGACATCATCGCGGACGGTCCGTCGACTGACCTCGGTGACCTGGCCCTCGGCCGCAACGCGCTCGTCGCGTTCATGCCGTGGAACGGCTACAACTACGAAGACTCGATCCTCTTGTCCGAGCGCATCGTGCGCGACGACGTGTTCACCTCCATCCACATCGAAGAGTTCGAAGTGATGGCGCGTGACACCAAGCTCGGTCCGGAAGAAATCACCCGCGACATTCCGAACGTTTCGGAAGAAGCGCTGCGCAACCTCGACGAAGCCGGTATCGTTTATATCGGTGCTGAGGTTCAGCCGGGTGACATTCTCGTCGGCAAGATCACGCCGAAGGGCGAAAGCCCGATGACGCCGGAAGAAAAGCTTCTGCGCGCCATCTTCGGTGAAAAGGCCTCCGACGTTCGCGACACCTCGATGCGCATGCCGCCTGGCACCTTCGGTACCGTCGTCGAAGTTCGCGTCTTCAACCGCCACGGCGTTGAGAAGGACGAGCGCGCGATGGCGATCGAGCGCGAGGAAATCGAACGCCTCGCCAAGGACCGCGACGACGAACAGGCGATCCTCGACCGTAACGTCTACGCACGTCTCGTCGACATGCTGCGTGGTCACACGGCCGTCGCCGGCCCGAAGGGCTTCAAGAAGGGCACCGAGCTTTCGAACCTCGTCGTCAGCGAATACCCCCGCTCGCAGTGGTGGATGTTCGCCGTCGAAGACGAAAAGGCTCAGGGCGAGATCGAAGCTCTGCGCGCCCAGTACGACGAGTCCAAGTCGCGCCTTGAACAGCGCTTCATGGACAAGGTCGAGAAGGTCCAGCGCGGCGACGAAATGCCTCCGGGCGTCATGAAGATGGTCAAGGTCTTCGTCGCTGTTAAGCGCAAGATCCAGCCGGGCGACAAGATGGCCGGCCGTCACGGCAACAAGGGTGTCGTGTCGCGCATCGTGCCGATCGAAGACATGCCGTTCCTGGAAGACGGCACGCATGTTGACGTCGTTCTGAACCCGCTCGGCGTGCCTTCGCGCATGAACGTCGGCCAGATCCTCGAGACGCACCTCGGCTGGGCTTGCGCCGGCATGGGCAAGAAGATCGGCGCAATGCTTGATGCCTACAACGAGAGTGGGGACATCAAGCCGCTGCGTGCGACCATCGACGACGTCATCGGATCCGGTCCGAAGGGCGAGCCGATCAAGCAGTACGACGACGAGTCGATCGTGCGCCTGGCCGAGCAGACCCGCCGCGGCGTATCGATCGCGACCCCCGTCTTCGACGGTGCTGTCGAAGCCGACGTCAACGAGATGCTGGCCAAGGCCGGCCTCAAGGTGACCGGTCAGTCGACGCTCTATGACGGCCGTACCGGCGATCAGTTCGACCGCCAGGTGACCGTGGGCTACATCTACATGCTGAAGCTCAACCACCTGGTCGACGACAAGATCCACGCCCGTTCGATCGGTCCGTACTCGCTCGTCACCCAGCAGCCGCTGGGCGGTAAGGCGCAGTTCGGCGGTCAGCGCTTCGGGGAAATGGAGGTCTGGGCGCTGGAAGCCTACGGCGCCGCCTACACCCTGCAGGAAATGCTGACGGTCAAGTCGGACGACGTTGCCGGTCGTACCAAGGTCTACGAAGCGATCGTCCGTGGCGACGACACCTTCGAAGCGGGCATTCCGGAGAGCTTCAACGTTCTCGTCAAGGAAATGCGCTCGCTGGGCCTTTCGGTCGAGCTCGAAAACTCGAAGGTCGACGACGCCAGCGCGGCACAATTGCCGGACGCAGCCGAGTAAAGGGACCCAAGGTGCGTGCCGCATGAGCGGCGCGCACCGTTTCCGCCTGGAGACGCTTCCGTCTCCGGCAGGAACAGAACCGCAGCCGATGCGGTTTTAGCTGTTTATGGGGCAGGGGCCGGCGCCCGGGATTAGCCGGCACCCTCGCCAAGCTCAGGGCGTAAAGCCCGTAAAGGAGACAGGCATGAACCAAGAGGTCATGAATCTTTTCAATCCGCAGGTGCCTGCACAGACCTTCGATTCCATCCGGATTTCGATCGCCTCGCCGGAGAAGATTCTTTCCTGGTCTTACGGTGAGATCAAGAAGCCGGAGACGATCAACTACCGCACGTTCAAGCCGGAACGCGACGGTCTGTTCTGCGCGCGCATCTTTGGCCCGATCAAGGACTACGAGTGCCTGTGCGGCAAGTACAAGCGCATGAAGTACAAGGGCATCATCTGCGAAAAGTGCGGCGTTGAAGTCACGCTGTCGCGCGTTCGCCGTGAGCGCATGGGCCACATCGAGCTTGCCGCTCCCGTTGCCCACATCTGGTTCCTGAAGTCGCTGCCGAGCCGTATCGCTACGCTGCTTGACATGACGCTGAAGGATGTAGAGCGCGTCCTCTACTTCGAAAACTACATCGTCACCGAGCCGGGTCTGACGTCGCTGAAGGAAAACCAGCTCCTCAGCGAAGAAGACTACATGCTCGCCGTTGACGAATTCGGCGAAGACCAGTTCACCGCCATGATCGGCGCCGAAGCGATCTATGAAATGCTCGCTTCGATGAACCTGGAGAAGATCGCTGGCGATCTGCGCGCTGAGCTTGCGGAGACGACTTCGGATCTGAAGCAGAAGAAGCTGATGAAGCGCCTGAAGATCGTCGAGAACTTCATGGAATCCGGCAACCGTCCGGAATGGATGATCATGAAGGTCGTTCCGGTGATCCCGCCGGACCTGCGCCCGCTGGTTCCGCTCGACGGCGGCCGTTTCGCGACGTCGGATCTGAACGATCTCTATCGCCGCGTCATCAACCGTAACAACCGTCTGAAGCGCCTGATCGAGTTGCGTGCTCCGGGCATCATCATCCGCAACGAAAAGCGCATGCTGCAGGAATCTGTCGATGCGCTGTTCGACAACGGCCGTCGCGGCCGCGTCATCACCGGCGCCAACAAGCGTCCGCTGAAGTCGCTGTCCGACATGCTCAAGGGCAAGCAGGGCCGCTTCCGCCAGAACCTGCTCGGCAAGCGCGTCGACTATTCCGGCCGTTCGGTTATCGTGACCGGTCCGGAACTGAAGCTGCACCAGTGCGGCCTGCCGAAGAAGATGGCGCTCGAGCTGTTCAAGCCGTTCATCTATGCCCGCCTTGACGCCAAGGGTTACTCCTCGACCGTCAAGCAGGCCAAGAAGCTGGTTGAAAAGGAAAAGCCGGAAGTCTGGGATATCCTCGACGAGGTCATCCGCGAGCATCCGGTTCTCCTGAACCGCGCGCCGACGCTGCACCGCCTGGGCATCCAGGCCTTCGAACCGACCCTGGTCGAAGGCAAGGCGATCCAGTTGCATCCGCTCGTCTGCACGGCCTTCAACGCCGACTTCGACGGTGACCAGATGGCCGTTCACGTGCCGCTGTCGCTCGAAGCCCAGCTTGAAGCCCGCGTGCTGATGATGTCGACGAACAACATTCTGCACCCGGCAAACGGCGCGCCGATCATCGTTCCGTCGCAGGACATGGTTCTGGGTCTCTACTACTTGTCGATCCTGAACCAGAACGAGCCGGGCGAAGGCATGGCGTTCTCGGACATGGGCGAGTTGCATCACGCGCTCGAAACCAAGGCCGTGACCCTGCATGCCAAGATCCGTGGCCGCTTCAAGACCGTCGACGCCGAGGGCAACCCGGTTTCGAAGATCTATGAAACCACGCCTGGCCGCATGATCATCGGCGAACTCCTGCCGCGCAACGTCAACGTGCCGTTCGACATCTGCAACCAGGAAATGACCAAGAAGAACATCTCCAAGATGATCGACACGGTCTACCGCCATTGCGGCCAGAAGGACACGGTTATCTTCTGCGACCGCATCATGCAGCTCGGCTTTGCCCATGCCTGCCGCGCCGGCATTTCGTTCGGCAAGGACGACATGGTCATCCCGGACACCAAGGTGAAGATCGTCGGCGATACTGAAGCGCTCGTGAAGGAATACGAGCAGCAGTACAATGACGGCCTCATCACCCAGGGCGAGAAGTACAACAAGGTCGTTGATGCCTGGGGCAAGGCTACCGAAAAGGTTGCCGACGAAATGATGGCCCGCATTAAGGCGGTGGAATTCGACGACAACGGCCGTCAGAAGCCGATGAACTCGATCTACATGATGTCGCACTCGGGTGCTCGTGGTTCTCCGAACCAGATGCGTCAGCTGGGCGGCATGCGCGGCCTGATGGCCAAGCCGTCGGGTGAAATCATCGAGACGCCGATCATTTCGAACTTCAAGGAAGGCCTGACCGTTAACGAGTACTTCAACTCGACCCACGGTGCCCGTAAGGGTCTGGCAGACACCGCCTTGAAGACCGCGAACTCGGGTTACCTGACCCGTCGTCTCGTCGACGTGGCGCAGGATTGCATCGTCAACTCCGTTGATTGCGGTACCGAAAACGGCCTCACCATGACGGCTATCGTTGACGCCGGTCAGGTTGTTGCCTCGCTCGGCGCCCGTATTCTCGGCCGTACGGCGCTCGACGACATCGATCACCCGATCACGGGCGCTCGCATCGTCGATGCCGGCCGGATGATCCTTGAAGCCGACGTCATCGAGATCGAAAAGGCTGGTATCCAGTCGATCCGTATCCGTTCGGCACTGACCTGCGAAATCCAGACGGGCGTCTGCGGCGTCTGCTACGGCCGCGACCTGGCACGTGGTACGCCGGTCAACATGGGCGAAGCGGTCGGTGTTATCGCCGCGCAGTCGATCGGTGAGCCGGGCACCCAGCTCACCATGCGTACCTTCCACCTGGGTGGTACGGCGACCGTGGTCGACCAGTCGTTCCTGGAAGCGTCGTACGAAGGTACGGTGCAGATCAAGAACCGCAACATGCTGCGCAACTCGGACGGCGTTCTCGTCGCCATGGGCCGCAACATGGCCGTCCAGATCCTGGACGAGCGCGGCGTCGAGCGTTCGTCGCAGCGCGTTGCCTACGGTTCGAAGATCCTCGTCGACGATGGCGACAAGGTGAAGCGCGGCCAGCGTCTCGCCGAGTGGGACCCCTACACCCGTCCGATGATGACGGAAGTGGAAGGTACCGTTCACTTCGAAGACGTCGTCGACGGCATCTCGGTGCTCGAAGCAACCGACGAATCCACCGGCATCACCAAGCGTCAGGTTATCGATTGGCGTTCGACGCCGCGCGGTACCGACCTGAAGCCAGCGATCGTCATCAAGGATAAGAACGGCGCCGTCGCGAAGCTTTCGCGCGGTGGTGACGCACGCTTCATGCTTTCGGTCGACGCCATTCTGTCGGTCGAGCCGGGCACGAAGGTCTCCCAGGGTGACGTGCTTGCACGTTCGCCGCTCGAAAGCGCCAAGACCAAGGACATCACCGGTGGTCTGCCGCGCGTTGCCGAACTGTTCGAGGCTCGCCGTCCGAAGGATCACGCCATCATCGCTGAGATCGATGGTACCATCCGCTTCGGCCGCGACTACAAGAACAAGCGTCGCGTTCTGATCGAGCCTGCGGAAGACGGCGTCGAGCCGGTCGAGTACCTGATCCCGAAGGGCAAGCCCTTCCATCTTCAGGATGGCGACTACATCGAAAAGGGCGACTACATCCTCGACGGCAACCCGGCGCCGCACGACATCCTGGCGATCAAGGGCGTGGAAGCACTCGCTTCCTACCTGGTCAACGAAATCCAGGAAGTCTACCGACTGCAGGGCGTTGTCATCAACGACAAGCACATCGAGGTCATTGTCCGTCAGATGCTGCAGAAGGTTGAAATCACCGACGCCGGTGACTCGACCTACATCGTCGGTGACAATGTCGATCGTATCGAGCTGGAAGACGTCAACGACAGCCTGATCGAACAGGGCAAGAAGCCGGCCTACGGCGATCCGGTCCTGCTCGGCATCACCAAGGCGTCGCTGCAGACACCGTCCTTCATCTCGGCAGCTTCGTTCCAGGAAACCACCAAGGTCCTGACCGAAGCGGCGATCGCCGGCAAGACGGACGGCCTGCAGGGCCTGAAGGAAAACGTCATCGTCGGCCGTCTGATCCCGGCCGGTACGGGTGGCACGATGACGCAGATCCGCCGCATCGCAACCGCGCGCGACGAGATGATTCTCGAAGAGCGTCGTCGCGGCACCGGTGCAGATGTCGCAACGCCGATGCTTGCCGATCTCGCCAACGAGAACGCCGCAGCAGAGTAAATGGGGAAGGGCGAGCTCCGCCCCCTCTGACCCCGACCAAGGAAAAGCCGCCGAGAGCGATCTCGGCGGCTTTTCGTTTTCGACTGCGCCGCGCGTCTTATCAGACGCGCAAAGGTCGCTGTGGCACTTTGAAGTGCTGCATGTTTTTGTCCTCTAATCGGCTACGATCAAGGTCAACATGCAGCGGTGCCTTCGCGCGGGAGGTGCGCAAGAGACCGATCTCGCGGAAATCAATTGAAGCGGATAATCGCCACTTCGCCCTCGAGCGCGCCCTGATAAGCCGAGGCGTGGGGCTCCTCGCTCGGGACATCGGTCAAGGTGCCGATCTGGTCCAGGTCAGCCTCGAGGAAGCCTTCTTCCGCAAGGGCGTTGAGCGCTTCACGAACGGCGGTGTCGTCGTCGGGTGCCTTCAGCATCACGTGAATGTCCACGCCGTCTTCGTCGCCGTCGGTCTCATAGGCCTTGCCGATGATGATGAAGACCATCGGTTCGTCCGGGGCATTGTCGTTGTCAGGGGTGACGGCCATTCTTAATCCTTTCGATTGGGCTGTCGCGACCTTAGCGTCCTTTTTGGTCCGGCGCGACGGAAATGCGACCTGATACAAGCTTCCGCGCAGGGCGACTCAAAGACGGTGGAAAACCCCCACAAAGTGGTTGCCGATTCCTTAACCCTGTCTGACACTGCTGATGTCGAGGGACGGTTGCCAACGCGATCCGGTGGCATACCATGTGCAAAAGCCTTGTTTTGCAGGCATATCGGCCATGGGCGGGACACATTATTTCTTAATTGCCCTTGACTGTTGGCCTTGAAATCAGTACACCCCGCCGCATCGGAGCCCATGTGAGGCTGGCTGGTTCGGAACGTCGCGTTCTGGAGTTCGCCTCAAACAAGGTTCGAAACGCACGCCGACGACTACAATGCTGCACGCAAGACGCGCGAAATAGTGCGTCCTCTGCTTTATTTGGGGCCATCTGCGGAAAGGCGGATCGGCCCCTGTTTTGCGCATTTCATGAGGCGTTCGACATCGCCGGCGACGGCAATGATCCGCCCGCAAGGGTAACGTGAAAAGATTTTGCAAGGGATGGGTATATGCCTACCGTAAACCAGCTGATCCGTAAGCCTCGTCAGGCACAGGTAAAGCGCAACAAGGTTCCTGCTCTGCAGGAAAACCCGCAGAAGCGTGGCGTTTGCACCCGCGTTTACACGACGACCCCGAAGAAGCCGAACTCGGCTCTCCGTAAGGTTGCCAAGATCCGCCTGACGAACGGCTTCGAAGTCATCGGCTACATTCCGGGTGAAGGTCACAACCTTCAGGAGCACTCGGTTGTAATGATCCGTGGCGGCCGCGTTAAGGACCTTCCGGGCGTTCGTTACCACATCATCCGTGGTGTTCTCGATACCCAGGGTGTCAAGAACCGTAAGCAGCGCCGTTCGAAGTACGGTGCAAAGCGTCCGAAGTAATTCGGTTTCGAAAATCCTGGCGCTGCGCGAGGTCCTCCGCGTGGTAAAGCGCTGACACAGTTTAAGAGACGAGAAGTATGTCCCGACGTCATAAAGCAGAAAAGCGTGAGATCAATCCGGATCCGAAGTTCGGCGATCTGGTTGTCACGAAGTTCATGAACGCCATCATGCTGCACGGCAAGAAGTCCGTTGCGGAAAGCATCGTTTACGGCGCGTTCGATGCGGTTCAGGCCAAGCTGAAGCAGGAGCCGATTGCCGTATTCCATTCCGCGCTCGACAACATTGCGCCGCACGTTGAAGTGCGTTCGCGCCGCGTCGGTGGTGCTACTTACCAGGTTCCGGTCGATGTTCGTCCGGAGCGTCGCCAGGCCCTCGCCATCCGTTGGTTGATCACGGCCGCACGCAAGCGCAACGAAACGACCATGGTCGATCGCCTCTGCGGCGAACTCATGGACGCAGCGAACAACCGTGGTAGCGCCGTGAAGAAGCGCGAAGACACGCACAAGATGGCTGATGCCAACCGTGCGTTCTCGCATTATCGCTGGTAATTCCTGCGCGAACGTCTCAAGAGGCAGTCCACTATGGCACGCGAATATAAAATCGAAGACTACCGTAACTTCGGTATCATGGCGCACATCGACGCTGGCAAGACCACGACGACCGAGCGCATCCTTTACTACACCGGCAAGTCCCACAAGATCGGCGAAGTCCACGACGGCGCCGCTACCATGGACTGGATGGAGCAGGAGCAGGAACGCGGTATCACCATCACGTCTGCTGCGACCACGACCTTCTGGAAGGGCCGTGACGGCAAGACCCGCCGCTTCAATATCATCGACACCCCCGGCCACGTTGACTTCACGATCGAAGTCGAGCGTTCGCTGCGTGTTCTCGATGGCGCGATCGCACTGCTCGATGCCAACGCAGGCGTTGAGCCGCAGACGGAGACCGTCTGGCGTCAGGCTGAGAAGTACAACGTTCCGCGCATGATCTTCTGCAACAAGATGGACAAGACCGGCGCGGACTTCTACCGCTCGGTCGAGATGATCAAGACCCGTCTTGGTGCGACCGCTGTCGTCATGCAGCTGCCGATCGGCGCTGAAAGCGACTTCAAGGGCGTTATCGATCTGATCGAGATGAACGCTCTTGTCTGGCGCGACGAATCTCTCGGCGCCCAGTGGGACGTCGTCGAGATCCCGGACGACATGAAGGACAAGGCCGAAGAATATCGCGAAAAGCTGATCGAGACCGTTGTCGAGATTGACGAAGCTGCGATGGAAGCCTACCTCGAAGGCAACATGCCGTCGAACGACAAGATCCGCGAACTCGTTCGCCGCGGCACCATCGACGTGAAGTTCCACCCGATGTTCTGTGGTACCGCGTTCAAGAACAAGGGCGTTCAGCCGCTTCTCGACGCCGTTGTTGACTTCCTGCCGTCGCCGCTCGACATTCCGGCGATCAAGGGCATCGACGCCAAGACCGAAGCTGAAATCGAGCGTCACGCTGATGATGCCGAGCCGCTCTCGATGCTGGCGTTCAAGATCATGAACGACCCCTTCGTCGGCTCGCTGACCTTTGCGCGCATCTACTCGGGCAAGCTCGAGAAGGGCTCGTCGGTCATGAACACGGTCAAGGACAAGCGCGAGCGCGTCGGCCGCATGCTGCAGATGCACTCCAACAGCCGTGAAGACATCGAAGAAGCCTTTGCCGGCGACATCGTTGCTCTGGCTGGCCTCAAGGAAACCACCACGGGTGACACGCTCTGCGACCCGCTGAAGCCGGTTATCCTCGAGCGCATGGAGTTCCCTGAGCCGGTTATCCAGATCGCGATCGAGCCGAAGTCCAAGGGCGACCAGGAAAAGATGGGCCTCGCGCTCAACCGCCTGGCTGCTGAAGACCCGTCGTTCCGCGTCAAGACCGACCAGGAATCCGGTCAGACGATCATCGCAGGCATGGGCGAACTTCACCTCGACATCATCGTTGACCGCATGCGTCGCGAGTTCAAGGTTGAAGCAAACGTCGGCGCCCCGCAGGTTGCTTACCGCGAAACCATCACGCGTCTGCACGAAGAAGACTACACGCACAAGAAGCAGTCCGGTGGTACCGGTCAGTTCGCGCGCGTCAAGCTCGTGTTCGAACCGAACCCGGATGGCGAAGACTTCAAGTTCGAGTCCAAGATCGTCGGCGGTGCTGTTCCGAAGGAATATATCCCGGGCGTTCAGAAGGGTATCGAAAGTGTACTGTCTTCGGGTCCGCTCGCGGGCTTCCCGATGCTGGGCGTCAAGGCGACCCTCATCGACGGCGCATTCCACGACGTCGACTCGTCGGTTCTGGCCTTCGAAATCGCATCGCGTGCTTGCTTCCGTGAAGCCGCCAAGAAGGCTGGTGCACAGCTTCTTGAGCCGATGATGAAGGTCGAAGTCGTAACGCCGGAAGACTACGTCGGTGACGTTATCGGCGACCTGAACTCCCGCCGTGGCCAGATCCAGGGCCAGGAATCGCGTGGCGTTGCTGTTGTGATCAGCGCAAACGTACCGCTCGCGAACATGTTCAAGTACGTCGACAACCTGCGTTCGATGTCTCAGGGCCGTGCGCAGTACACGATGACCTTCGATCACTACGCGCCGGTTCCGTCGAACGTCGCGCAGGAAATCCAGGCGAAGTATTCCGGTCAGAAGTGACCGGAATACCCAGACGCTGACAGAGATTAAGAGTTTTCCCCGATAGGGGATAGAAAACGGAGAGCCGGAAATGGCAAAGAGCAAATTTGAGCGCAACAAGCCGCACGTTAACATTGGCACGATTGGCCACGTTGACCATGGCAAGACGTCGCTGACGGCAGCGATCACGAAGTACTTCGGCGAGTTCAAGGCGTATGACCAGATCGACGCCGCTCCGGAAGAAAAGGCCCGTGGTATCACCATTTCGACGGCCCACGTTGAATATGAGACGCCGAACCGTCACTACGCCCACGTTGACTGCCCCGGCCACGCCGACTACGTCAAGAACATGATCACGGGTGCGGCGCAGATGGACGGCGCGATCCTGGTTTGCTCGGCTGCTGACGGCCCGATGCCGCAGACCCGCGAGCACATCCTGCTCGCTCGCCAGGTTGGCGTTCCGGCCATCGTCGTGTTCCTCAACAAGGTTGACCAGGTTGACGACGCCGAGCTTCTCGAGCTCGTCGAGCTTGAAGTTCGCGAACTGCTGTCGTCCTACGAATTCCCGGGCGACGACATTCCGATCATCAAGGGCTCGGCTCTTGCTGCTCTGGAAGATTCGGACAAGAAGATCGGCGAAGACGCGATCCGCGAGCTGATGGCCGCTGTTGACGCCTACATCCCGACGCCTGAGCGTCCGATCGACCAGCCGTTCCTGATGCCGATCGAAGACGTGTTCTCGATCTCGGGCCGTGGTACGGTTGTGACCGGTCGCGTTGAGCGCGGTATCGTCAAGGTCGGCGAAGAAATCGAAATCGTCGGCATCCGTCCGACGACGAAGACGACCTGCACGGGCGTTGAAATGTTCCGCAAGCTGCTCGACCAGGGCCAGGCTGGCGACAACATCGGCGCGCTGCTGCGCGGTGTCGACCGTAACGGCGTTGAGCGTGGCCAGATTCTCTGCAAGCCCGGTTCGGTCAAGCCGCACAAGAAGTTCAAGGCTGAAGCCTACATCCTGACGAAGGAAGAAGGCGGCCGTCATACGCCGTTCTTCACCAACTACCGTCCGCAGTTCTACTTCCGCACGACGGACGTGACGGGCATCGTCACCCTGCCGGAAGGCACGGAAATGGTTATGCCGGGCGACAACGTCACGGTTGACGTCGAGCTGATCGTTCCGATCGCGATGGAAGAAAAGCTGCGCTTCGCGATCCGCGAAGGCGGCCGTACCGTCGGCGCAGGCATCGTTGCCTCGATCGTCGAGTAATCGACGAGACTGAGGGCGGGAAGAGGCGAGGCGCATGTGCTATGCGCCTCGAACATACCCGCCCCGAAAGATTTAGTTGGTCGCACGGCTTGCCGAAGACGACGAAATAGTGCAAATGGCGCCCACGCGTGATTTGCACGGTGCTTCGACGTTGTGCGCTCACAAAAAGTCAGGCCGGCCACGGCCGCTCAAATAGGAAGGGGCAGGGGAAACCCTGTCCCTCCGATCTTTGAAAAGTTAGCGGACTGGCCGAAATTAAACGAAGTTCACTGCGTGTTTTTCCACGGAAACCGCAAGTAACCTGAACAAGGATAAGTCGTATGAACGGCCAGAACATCCGCATCCGCCTCAAGGCGTTTGATCACCGGATCCTCGACGCCTCGACGCGTGAAATCGTGTCGACTGCAAAGCGTACCGGTGCAAGCGTGCGCGGTCCCGTACCGCTGCCGACGCGCATTGAAAAGTTTACGGTCAACCGCTCGCCGCACGTCGACAAGAAGAGCCGTGAACAGTTCGAAATGCGCACCCACAAGCGCCTTCTCGATATCGTAGACCCGACCCCGCAGACCGTTGACGCGCTGATGAAGCTCGATCTGGCGGCCGGCGTCGACGTGGAAATCAAGCTTTAATAACAAGGAAGGTACGTGGACCCCGGTCCAACGGCTTCCGAAAACGGGCGACCTCAAGATCGGATGATCTCGAGGAGACCTTAAACCAGAGATGCGAAGGGGCTTTGTCCCGTCGCTAACTCTCAAGAGGAATGAACCGATGCGTTCAGGTGTGATTGCACAGAAAGTGGGAATGACCCGCGTCTATAACGACGCCGGTGAGCATATCCCGGTTACAGTATTGAAGCTGGAAAACTGCCAGGTGGTGGCCCAGCGCACGGAAGAAAAGAACGGCTACGTTGCTGTCCAGCTCGGTGCTGGCCGCTCCAAGGTCAAGAACACGCCGAAGGCGATGCGCGGCCATTTTGCTGCTGCCAACGTCGAGCCGAAGGCGAAGCTCGTCGAGTTCCGCGTTTCCGCGGACAACCTGATCGACATCGGTCTCGAACTGACGGCGAACCATTTCGTTGCCGGTCAGCTCGTTGACGTCACCGGTACCACGATCGGTAAGGGCTTTGCTGGCGCCATCAAGCGCCACAACTTCGGCGGTCTGCGTGCAACGCACGGCGTTTCCGTATCGCACCGCTCGCATGGTTCTACCGGTTCCAACCAGGATCCGGGCCGTGTTTGGAAGGGCAAGCGCATGGCTGGTCACATGGGCCAGACGCGCGTTACCACCCAGAACCTGGAAGTCGTATCGACCGATGAAGATCGCGGTCTGATCCTGGTCAAGGGCGCTGTCCCCGGCTCCAAGGGTGCCTGGATCGTCGTTCGTGACGCCATCAAGTCGGGCACTCCGGAAGGCGCTCCGCGTCCGGCCGCTGTGCGCGCCGAAGCATCGAAGTAAGGGAGCCGAATAATGGATCTCAACGTCAAAACCCTCGAGGGCAAGGACGCGGGAAAGGTTTCCCTTTCTGACGCCATTTTCGGCCTCGAACCCCGTGAAGACATCATTGCCCGCGTCGTTCGCTGGCAGCTCGCCAAGAAGCAGCAGGGCACGCACAAGGCCAAGGGCCGCGCTGAAGTTTCCCGCACCGGCGCCAAGATGTACAAGCAGAAGGGTACGGGCCGCGCCCGCCACCACTCCGCTCGTGCTCCGCAGTTCCGTGGCGGTGGTAAGGCTCATGGCCCGGTTGTCCGCAGCCACGCCCATGACCTTCCGAAGAAGGTTCGCGCACTCGGTCTGCGCCATGCGCTCTCGGCCAAGCTGAAGGCAGAAGAGATCATCGTCATTGACGATCTCGTTGCCAAGGAAGCCAAGACGAAGGCTCTCGCCGGCGTATTCGCGTCGCTCGGCCTCACCAATGCTCTCATCATCGGCGGCGCCGAGATCGAGAACAACTTCAAGCTCGCAGCCCAGAACATCCCGAACGTGGACGTTCTGCCGGTTCAGGGCATCAATGTTTACGACATTCTGCGCCGTGGCAAGCTCGTGCTTTCCAAGGCTGCCGTGGAAGCTCTGGAGGAGCGGTTCAAATGACGGATCTTCGCCACTACGACGTGATCGTGTCCCCCTCGATCACCGAAAAGTCGACGCTGGTTTCCGAACAGAACCAGGTCGTCTTCAATGTCGCCAAGGACGCTTCGAAGCCTGAGATCAAGGCTGCTGTCGAAGCTCTGTTCGGCGTCAAGGTTACGGCCGTCAACACGCTCGTCCGCAAGGGCAAGACGAAGCGTTTCCGCGGCTTTGCCGGAAAGCAGAAGGACGTGAAGAAGGCGATCATCACGCTCGCCGACGGTCAGTCCATCGACGTCTCCACCGGTCTCTAACGGATAGGCCCATTAGGGTAAAAACCCAAAAGGGAACAAGAAAATGGCATTGAAAAATTTCAATCCGACGACCCCGAGCCAGCGTCAGCTGGTCATCGTTGACCGGTCCGGCCTCTACAAGGGCAAGCCGGTGAAGGCGCTGACCGAAGGCCTGTCCTCCAAGGGCGGTCGCAACAACCTCGGTCGCATCACCGTCCGCTTCCAGGGCGGCGGTCACAAGCGGACCTACCGTCTGGTCGACTTCAAGCGTCGCAAGTTCGACGTTGAAGGCACCGTCGAGCGTCTGGAATATGACCCGAACCGCACCGCGTTCATCGCGCTGGTCAACTACGCCGATGGCGAACAGGCCTACATCCTCGCTCCGCAGCGCCTCGCTGCCGGCGACAAGGTCATCGCTTCGGAAAAGTCGGCTGTCGACGTGAAGCCGGGCAACACCATGCCGCTCCAGTTCATCCCGGTCGGCTCGATCATCCACAATGTGGAGATGAAGCCGGGCAAGGGTGGTCAGCTGGCACGTTCGGCCGGTACCTACGCTCAGCTCGTTGGTCGTGACCAGGGCATGGCTATCCTCCGCCTGAACTCGGGCGAGCAGCGCCTGGTGCACGGCTCCTGCCTTGCTTCGATCGGCGCTGTATCGAACCCCGACCACGGCAACATCAACGACGGTAAGGCTGGTCGTTCGCGTTGGCGCGGCAAGCGCCCGCACGTTCGCGGCGTCGTCATGAACCCGGTTGACCACCCGCACGGCGGTGGTGAAGGCCGTACCTCGGGTGGTCGTCACCCGGTTACCCCGTGGGGCAAGCCCACGAAGGGTAAGCGTACGCGCTCGAACAAGTCGACCGACAAGTTCATCATGCGCTCGCGCCACCAGAAGAAGAAGTAAGAGAGGAAGTCTCGAATGACTCGTTCAGTATGGAAAGGTCCGTTCGTTGACGGTTATCTTCTCAAGAAGGCTGAGAAGGTCCGCGAAGGCGGCCGTAACGAAGTGATCAAGATTTGGAGCCGCCGCTCCACGATCCTTCCGCAGTTTGTTGGCCTCACCTTCGGCGTCTACAACGGCAGCAAGCACGTTCCGGTCAGCGTCAACGAAGACATGGTCGGACATAAGTTTGGTGAATTCTCTCCGACCCGGACCTACTACGGTCATGGCGCGGACAAGAAGGCAAAGAGGAAGTAACAATGGGCAAGGCAAAAGCCGAACGCCGGCTGAAGGATAATGAGGCGCAGGCAATTGCGCGCACGATCCGCGTCAGCCCCCAGAAGCTCAACCTGGTTGCCGCGATGATCCGCGGCAAGAAGGTCGACCGCGCTCTGGCCGAACTGGAATTCTCGCGCAAGCGCATCGCAGAAACGGTCAAGAAGACCCTTGAATCTGCAATCGCGAACGCCGAGAACAACCACGATCTCGACGTCGATTCGCTCGTCGTTGCAGAAGCTTACGTTGGCAAGTCGATCGTCATGAAGCGCTTCCACGCCCGTGGTCGCGGTCGTGCATCGCGCGTCGAAAAGCCGTTCTCGCACTTGACGATCGTCGTCCGTGAAGTGGAAGCCAAAGGGGAGGCCGCATAATGGGTCAGAAGATTAATCCGATCGGTTTCCGTCTCGGCATCAACCGGACTTGGGATAGCCGTTGGTTTGCGGACAACGCGGAGTACGGCCAGCTTCTTCATGAAGACCTGAAGATCCGCGCTTACCTGATGGAAGAGCTGAAGGCCGCTGGCATTGCCAAGGTCGTCATCGAGCGCCCGCACAAGAAGTGCCGCGTTACGATCCACTCGGCGCGCCCGGGTCTCATCATCGGCAAGAAGGGCGCCGACATCGAAAAGCTCCGCAAGAAGCTTTCCGAGATGACCAACTCCGAAACGCACCTCAACATCGTTGAAGTGCGCAAGCCGGAAGTTGACGCAACGCTCGTTGCACAGTCGATCGCCCAGCAGCTCGAGCGCCGCGTGGCTTTCCGCCGTGCGATGAAGCGCGCTGTTCAGTCGGCCATGCGTCTTGGCGCCGAAGGCATCAAGATCACCTGCGCCGGTCGCCTCGGTGGCGCCGAAATCGCTCGTACCGAATGGTACCGCGAAGGTCGCGTTCCGCTGCACACCCTGCGTGCGGACATCGACTACGGCACGGCTGAAGCGGAAACCGCTTTCGGCATCTGCGGCATCAAGGTCTGGATCTTCAAGGGCGAAATCCTTGAGCACGATCCGATGGCTTCCGAGCGTCGCGCGATCGAAAGTGACAACCAGGGCCCGGCTGGCCGTGATCGCGACCGTGGCGATCGTGACCGCCGTCGTGAAAACGCGTAACATTCGCGTTTGGCAGCCAATATCGGAGAAGTAAAAAAATGTTGCAGCCAAAGCGTACGAAGTATCGCAAGCAGTTCAAGGGCCGCATCAAGGGCGTAGCCAAGGGCGGATCTGATCTCGCTTTCGGCGAATTCGGCCTGAAGGCTCAGGAACCCAACCGCGTGAATGCGCGCGAGATCGAAGCGGCCCGCCGCGCGATCACGCGTCACATGAAGCGCGCCGGCCGTGTGTGGATCCGCGTGTTCCCCGACGTCCCCGTTACCGCCAAGCCGACGGAAGTCCGCATGGGTAAGGGTAAGGGCTCGGTCGAATACTGGGCATGCAAGGTCAAGCCTGGTCGTATGATGTTTGAGATCGATGGTGTCAGCGAAGAACTTGCCCGTGAGGCACTTCGTCTTGGCGCTGCCAAGCTCTCTGTCAAGACGCGCTTCGTGCAGCGTATCGCAGAGTAAGGAGTGAACTCATGAAAGCCGTAGATGTTCGCGCTCTGAGCGCTGATCAACTCAACGAAGAGCTCGCCAAGCTGAAGAAGGAGCAGTTCAACCTGCGCTTCCAGAAGGCAACCGGCCAGCTCGAAAAGTCTTCGCGTATCAACGAAGTCCGCAAGGACATCGCACGCGTCAAAACCATTGCCCGCCAGAAGGCGGCAGAAGCCAAGGCCTAAGGACCAGAAAATATGCCGAAACGCATTCTGCAGGGCACTGTTGTCAGCGACAAGAACGACAAGACCGTCGTCGTCAGGGTCGAGCGCCGCTTTGCGCACCCGATCCTCCAGAAGACCGTTCGCCGTTCGAAGAAGTACAAGGCGCACGACGAAAACAACCAGTACAAGGTTGGTGACGTTGTTTCCATTGAGGAATGCGCGCCGATCTCGAAGGATAAGCGCTGGACGGTAGTCGCCGCCCACGCTTGATTTCTGCAGGTTTTGTCCTGAAGACCCTTGCGTCTTGGGCAAATACCTGTATGAAGCACGCAATTGAAGCAGGGGAACGCTCGATTCCGGGCGTTCTTTTGCTTTGAGATGAGCACTATAAGCCAGGCGAGGGGGTTTCGACCCAACCGGCCTGGTAACAACAAGAAGGCGACCTGACATGATTCAGATGCAAACAAACCTCGACGTGGCGGATAATTCCGGCGCGCGTCGTGTCATGTGCATCAAGGTGCTGGGCGGCTCCAAGCGCAAGTATGCGTCGGTCGGCGACATCATTGTCGTTTCGATCAAGGAAGCCATTCCGCGCGGCCGCGTAAAGAAGGGTGATGTCATGAAGGCTGTTGTCGTTCGCACTGCGAAGGACATCCGCCGTCCGGATGGCTCTGTCATCCGTTTTGACACCAACGCAGCCGTTCTTATCGATAACAAGAAAGAGCCGATCGGCACCCGTATCTTCGGACCGGTTCCGCGCGAACTCCGCGCCAAGAACCACATGAAGATCATCTCGCTGGCTCCAGAAGTACTCTAAGGGAGCGTTGAGAGATGCAAAAGATTCGCAAAGGCGACAAAGTCGTCGTTCTCACCGGTAAGGACAAGGGCCGTACCGGCGAAGTAGTCCAGGTTATGCCGAAGGAAGACCGGGCTGTTGTGCGTGGCGTCAACATGGTGAAGCGTCACCAGCGCCAGACCCAGAGCCAGGAAGCCGGCATCATCAACAAGGAAGCCTCGATCCATCTTTCGAACATCGCGATTGCCGATCCGAAGGACGGCAAGCCGACCCGCGTCGGCTTCAAGATCGACGGTGACAAGAAGGTCCGCGTGGCCAAGCGTTCGGGAGTAGTGATCGATGGCTAAGTCCGCTTATGAGCCCCGGCTCAAGAAGGAATATGTCGAGCGTATTCGTGCGGCTATGCAGGAGAAGTTCTCCTACGCCAACGAAATGCAGATCCCGCGTCTCGACAAGATCGTCATCAACATGGGTGTTGGCGAATCGACGGGCGACTCGAAGAAGCCGTCCGTTGCTGCTGCTGACCTCGCTGCAATTGCTGGCCAGAAGCCGGTAATCACCCGCGCTCGCAACTCCATCGCAGGCTTCAAGCTTCGCGAAGGCATGCCGATTGGTGCCAAGGTTACCCTGCGCGGCGTTCGGATGTTTGAGTTCCTCGATCGCCTCGTGAACATTGCGCTTCCGCGCGTTCGCGACTTCCGTGGCCTCAACCCGAAGTCCTTTGACGGACGTGGCAACTTCGCCATGGGCGTCAAGGAACACATTGTGTTCCCTGAGATCAACTACGACAAGGTTGATCAGATGTGGGGCATGGACATCATCGTTTGCACGACGGCAACTAACGACGACGAAGCTCGCGCTCTGCTCACAGAGTTCAACTTCCCGTTCCGTCAGTAATCCGTAACGACAAGCGTAAAGAAGGATAACTGTAATGGCGAAAACGAGCGCAGTTGAAAAGAACAAGCGCCGCCGCAAATTGGTTGCCTCGCAGGCTGCAAAGCGTGCCGCTCTGAAGGCGACCATCATGAACCAGTCTCTGCCGATTGAAGAGCGGTTCAAGGCAACCATCAAGCTGGCAGGTCTGCCGCGCGATGGATCCAAGACCCGCATCCGCAACCGTTGCGAAGTTACCGGCCGTCCGCGCGCCTTCTATCGTAAACTTCGTATGTCGCGTATTGCGCTTCGCGAACTGGGCAACCTCGGCAAGGTGCCGGGCGTCGTCAAGTCGAGCTGGTAAGGAGACGGGCACATGGCAATGACTGATCCGCTGGGCGATATGCTCACCCGTATCCGCAACGGTGCGGCCCGCCGCAAGTCGAGTGTTTCGACGCCGGCTTCGAAGCTCCGCGCACGTGTGCTGGATGTCCTTCAGGCTGAAGGCTACATCCGCGGGTACTCTGAAGTCGTATTCGGCAACGGCAAGACCGAGCTGAACATCGAGCTGAAGTACTACGAAGGCGCTTCCGTAATCCGTGAGATCGGACGCGTTTCCAAGCCGGGCCGCCGAGTTTATGTCTCGGTTAAGTCCATTCCGCAGGTCGCGAACGGCCTCGGCATCACCATCCTTTCGACCCCGAAGGGCGTGATGGCCGATCACCAGGCACGCGAACAGAATGTTGGTGGCGAGATCCTTTGCTCCGTCTTCTAATTGAAGACGGTAGCAAGTTCTCCATAGCGAACAGACAGGTATAAAAATGTCTCGTATCGGTAAGAAGCCCGTTCAGGTTCCGGCAGGCGTCACGGCAAGCGTTGATGGCCAGAAGGTAACGGCGAAGGGCCCGAAGGGCGAACTGTTCTTCGTTGCAAACGACGAAGTCTCGGTAAAGCTCGAAGAAAATGCGGTTGTTGTTCAGCCGCTCAGCCAGAGCAAGGATGCTCGTTCGAAGTGGGGCATGTCCCGCACGATGATCGAGAACATCTTCAAGGGCGTCAAGGATGGTTACGAGCGCAAGCTCGAAATCAACGGCGTTGGTTATCGCGCGTCGATGCAGGGCAAGAACCTGCAACTGGCGCTCGGCTTCAGCCACGACGTCGTCTACCAGACCCCGGAAGGCATCACGATTGCTGTTCCGAAGCCGACCGAAATCATCGTGTCCGGCATCAACAAGCAGCAGGTCGGCCAGGTTGCCGCGGAAATCCGCGAATACCGTGGCCCCGAGCCCTACAAGGGCAAGGGCGTCAAGTATGCCGAAGAGCGGATTGTCCGCAAAGAAGGCAAGAAGAAGTAAGGATCACGCGAAATGGCTAGCAGGAAAGATACTCTTGTGCGTCGCGCCAGCCGCGTGCGCCGTCAAATCAAGGCGGTCGCCAACGGCCGTCCGCGCCTGTCGGTTCATCGCTCGTCGAAGAACATCTACGCGCAGATCATCGATGACGTTGCGGGCAAGACCCTTGCTTCGGCTTCGACCCTTGATACCGATCTGCGGTCTTCGCTGAAGACCGGCGCAGACTCGGCAGCCGCTACGGCTGTTGGCAAGCTCCTCGCGGAGCGTGCCTCGAAGGCTGGCGTCAAGGACGTTGTCTTTGACCGCGGCGCCTTCATCTACCACGGCCGCGTCAAGGCGCTGGCCGAGGCAGCTCGCGAAGGCGGCCTGAACTTCTAAGTTCAAATGCCCGGGCGCTTTAGCCCGGGCTCTCCAGCCGGTTTCGCAAATCTCAAGCCGTTTCCATCTCGAAAAGAGGGGAAGCGGCTTAAAGTCAATCTGCCGATTGCACCCGGAAAAGAAAAAGGAAGAGGACAATGGCACAGAAAGAACGTGGCCAGCGCGATGAGCGCCAGGGCCGTGAAGAGCGCGACAGCGAATTTGTCGATAAGCTCGTAGCAATTAACCGCGTCGCCAAGGTGGTGAAGGGCGGTCGTCGTTTCGGTTTCGCCGCTCTCGTCGTCGTTGGCGACCAGAAGGGCCGCGTCGGCTTCGGTCATGGCAAGGCACGCGAAGTGCCGGAAGCCATCCGCAAGGCGACTGAAGCTGCCAAGCGCGACCTGATCTTCGTCCCGCTGCGTGGTGGTCGTACCCTGCATCACGACGTCCATGGCCGTCACGGCGCCGGCAAGGTGCTGCTGCGTTCGGCCAAGGCCGGTACCGGTATCATCGCAGGTGGCCCGATGCGCGCCGTCTTCGAAACGCTCGGCGTTCATGACGTCGTTGCGAAGTCGACCGGTTCGTCGAACCCCTACAACATGGTTCGTGCAACCTTCGACGCCCTCAAGAACCAGATGCACCCGAAGGACATCGCAGCTCAGCGCGGCATGAAGTACGCTACGCTCCAGGCTCGTCGTGTCGCCTCCGGCGCTGCTTCCGAAGAATAAGGGAGCTGACAGATGGCTAAGAAAGAAGTCGCCATGAAGACGGTTACCGTCGAGCAGATCGGTAGCCCCATTCGCCGTCCGGCCGTACAGCGTGCGACGCTTATCGGCCTGGGCCTCAACAAGATGCACCGGGTTAGCACGCTGGAAGACACTCCGTCCGTCCGCGGCATGATCCGGACCGTCCAGCACCTCGTTCGCGTCGTCGACGAGAAGTGAGGGGGATACGCTCATGAAACTCAATGAAATCAAGGACAACGAAGGCTCGACCCACAGCCGCAAGCGTCTTGGCCGTGGTATCGGCTCGGGCTCCGGCAAGACGGCCGGCCGCGGTGTAAAGGGTCAGAAGGCTCGTTCGGGCGTCGCCATAAACGGCTTCGAAGGCGGCCAGATGCCGATCTACCGTCGCCTGCCGAAGCGCGGCTTCAACAACATCTTCGCTTCGGAGTTTGTTGTCGTGTCGCTCGGCCGCATCCAGACGGCAATCGACGCCAAGAAGCTCGATGCTTCCAAGACCGTCGATGCCGCAGCCCTCAAGGCTGCCGGCGTCATCCGTCGCGAAAAGGACGGCGTCCGCGTTCTCGCTGACGGCGAACTGAAGGCGAAGGTTTCGCTCGAAGTTGCAGGCGCTTCCAAGTCGGCGATCGAAAAGATCGAAAAGGCCGGCGGTTCGGTCAAGCTGCTCGCAGCGGCCGCTGAATAATATTATTGATGAACCGCCCGGGGTGCTTCACTCCGGGCGGTTTTGCTCCCATATGTGAGCCTCACGTCCGCAGGCGCGAATCACTCGCTGCGCGGACATAGCGGAAACCACGGTGAGGCATCCGATTGCAGACACAATCGCCTCGCGTCCGGTTTTCAAGACGAAAAGTTACTCCTTCCGGAACGGACCGGGTGTTCCCGCTGATTCCGAGATTTGGTACGCGGAGAATTGCATGGCTTCTGCAGCGGAACAGCTCGCCTCGAACCTGAATTTCTCGACTTTCGCCAAGGCGGAAGATCTGAAGAAACGGCTTTGGTTCACGCTTGGTGCGCTTCTGGTTTACCGTCTTGGCACCTATATCCCGCTGCCCGGTCTTAACCCGGACGCGTTTGCCCAGGCATTCCGCGGCCAGAGCGGCGGTATCCTCGGCCTCTTCAACATGTTTTCGGGCGGTGCAGTTGAGCGCATGGCGATCTTCGCGCTCGGCATCATGCCCTACATCTCTGCCTCGATCATCGTTCAACTGATGACCTCCGTCGTTCCGGCGCTGGAACAGCTGAAAAAGGAAGGCGAGCAGGGCCGCAAGATCATCAACCAGTACACCCGTTACGGCACGGTGCTTCTGGGTACGGCGCAGGCTTACGCCATCGCTGTCGGCCTCGAGAGCGGCAACGGCCTCGTCAACGATCCAGGTTGGTTCTTCCGCATTTCGACCGTCATTTCGCTGCTCGGCGGCACCATGTTCCTGATGTGGCTCGGTGAGCAGATCACCTCGCGTGGCATCGGTAACGGTATCTCGCTGATCATCTTCGCCGGTATCGTCGCGCATCTGCCGACGGCTCTGGCCGGCACGCTCGAACTTGGCCGCACCGGCGCTCTGTCGACGCCGCTGATCCTTGCAATCATCGTCATGGTCGTTGGCGTCATCGCGCTTATCGTCTTCGTCGAGCGGGCGCAGCGTCGACTGTTGATCCAGTACCCGAAGCGCCAGGTCGGTAACCGCATGTTCCAGGGCGATACCTCGCACCTTCCGCTGAAGCTGAACACCTCGGGTGTTATCCCGGCGATCTTCGCATCGTCGCTGCTTTTGCTGCCGGCAACGCTTGCAGGCTTCGCCAATACGGCGACGCTGCCGGGCTGGGCAACGAGCATCGTAAGCGCGCTCGGCCACGGCAAGCCGCTCTACATGGTGCTTTACGGCGCGATGATTGCGTTCTTTGCTTTCTTCTACACGGCCATCGTCTTCAACCCGAAGGATACGGCCGATAACCTCAAGAAGCACGGCGGCTTCATTCCGGGTATCCGCCCGGGCGAGCGCACCGCAGAATATATCGACTATGTTCTGACACGCATCACCGTGCTCGGCGCGATCTACCTGATCTTCGTCTGCATTCTGCCTGAAGTTCTGATCGCTCAGACCGGCGTGCCGTTCTACCTTGGTGGTACGTCGCTTTTGATTGTTGTCAGCGTGACCCTTGATACGGTAGCACAGATCCAGGGCCACCTCATCGCTCAGCAATATGAGGGGCTGATCAAGAAGTCGAAGCTGCGCGGAGGAAAGAGGGGACGATGAGACTTATTTTTTTGGGACCGCCGGGCGCTGGCAAGGGGACACAGGCCAAGCTTCTGACGGAGAGATACGGCATTCCGCAGCTTTCCACAGGTGATATGCTGCGGGCCGCCGTTGCCCAGGCGACCGAAGTTGGCAAGCGTGCCAAGGCGGTCATGGACGCTGGCCAGCTCGTCTCCGACGAGATCGTCAACGAAATCGTGTCGGACCGAATCGATCAGGCGGACTGTGCGAAGGGTTTCATCCTCGACGGATACCCGCGCACCGTTCCGCAGGCGATTGCGCTCGGCAAGATGCTCGACGGCAAGGGCCTGAAGCTGGACGCCGTTATCGAGCTGAAGGTCGATGAAGCGGCTCTTGTGAAGCGGATGGAGAATCGCGTAGCGGAGACCATCGCAGCTGGCGGTGCTGTTCGTTCGGACGACAATCCGGAAGCCTTCAAGCGCCGGTTGACCGAGTACCGCGAAAAGACTGCGCCTTTGTCTGAGCACTATGCCGGCACGGGGCAGCTCAGAACGGTCGATGGCATGGCGGATGTGAACACCGTCACCGCCGAGATCGAGAAGATTCTGGCTTAGACACTGGTCTTTGCCGAAAAGGAACTGCCGGGGAGTTGACTTTCTCGGCCGATTCCGCCAAAGACTGCGCCAACTCGCGACATGAGAGCGATCGGCGCGGTCTTCAAAGAAAATGAAGTCCGGGTACGGTCGTTTTTGACGTGTCTCGAACCTCAATCAACGTGCGGCTCTTCGAGGTCGCGTAACGAAGCACCTATTGCCGGATGGCAACTGGAACGCAAGGAGAATAGACGTGGCACGTATCGCTGGCGTCAACATCCCGACGGCGAAGCGCGTAGTTATCGCGCTGACCTACATTCACGGGATCGGCCCGAAATTCGCACAGGAAATCATCGAGAAGGTCGGTATTCCGGCTGACCGTCGCGTGCATCAGCTGACGGACGCTGAAGTCCTGCAGATCCGCGAAACGATCGACCGTGACTACCAGGTCGAAGGTGACCTGCGTCGCGAGACCTCGATGAACATCAAGCGCCTGATGGACCTTGGCTGCTACCGCGGCCTGCGTCACCGTCGCGGCCTGCCGGTTCGCGGTCAGCGCACCCATACCAACGCTCGCACCCGCAAGGGTCCGGCGAAGGCGATTGCCGGTAAGAAGAAGTAATTTCCCGACATGGGAGATCAGGAGGCTGGTGTTTCACGCCGGCCTCCTTTTGCAGTTTGGAAGGGTGTTTGCCTGACCATTGTTTGGCCGGCCTCGGCCGAGCGAAATATGCGCAGGTCCGGTTCCTCCGGTCTGTGAATGGAAGTATGCAGGGTAGGGGACGACAAATCCTTTTCCCGGTGGAGCCGCTGGAATTACGGCGGTGCAGAGATCTAAGAAAGGGATCCTATGGCCAAGGAAGCCACCCGCGTTCGCCGTCGCGAACGCAAGAACATCACGTCTGGCGTTGCACACGTCAACTCGTCGTTCAACAACACCATGATCACCATCACCGACGCACAGGGCAACGCAATTGCCTGGTCGTCTGCCGGTGCCAAGGGTTTCAAGGGTTCGCGTAAGTCGACCCCGTTTGCCGCTCAGATCGCCGCTGAAGACTGCGCCAAGAAGGCTCAGGAGCACGGCATGAAGTCGCTGGAAGTCGAAGTTTGCGGTCCGGGTTCCGGCCGTGAATCTGCACTTCGCGCGCTGCAGGCTGCGGGCTTCATGATCACCTCGATCCGCGATGTGACCCCGATCCCGCACAACGGCTGCCGTCCGCGCAAGAAGCGCCGCGTCTGATCATTTGCATTCAACATGCCGGTGAGGGTGCTGAGGCTCTCTCCCGGTCTTCGGGGCTCGGTTGTCACGATTGGATGGTGACAACGAACGGAAGGCAGAAAACATGATCCAGAAGAATTGGCAGGAACTGATCAAGCCGAACAAGGTGGAGTTCGTCTCCTCCGGCCGCACCAAGGCAACGCTGGTTGCGGAACCGCTTGAACGCGGCTTCGGTCTGACGCTCGGCAACGCGCTTCGCCGCGTTCTGTTGTCGTCGCTGCGCGGTGCTGCTGTCACCGCAGTGCAGATCGACGGCGTCCTGCACGAGTTCTCCTCTATCCCGGGCGTCCGGGAAGATGTGACGGACATCGTGCTCAACATCAAGGAAATCGCCATCAAGATGGATGGCGACGACGCAAAGCGCATGGTCGTGCGCAAGCAGGGGCCGGGCGTTGTTACCGCCGGTGACATCCAGACGGTTGGCGATATCGAAATCCTCAACCCGAACCATGTGATTTGCACCCTCGACGAGGGCGCGGAGATCCGCATGGAGTTCACCGTCAACAACGGCAAGGGCTACGTGCCGGCTGATCGCAACCGTTCGGAAGATGCTCCGATCGGCCTGATCCCGGTCGACAGCCTGTACTCGCCGGTCAAGAAAGTGTCCTACAAGGTGGAAAACACCCGCGAAGGCCAGGTTCTTGACTACGACAAGCTGACGATGTCCATCGAGACGGACGGTTCCGTTACCGGTGAAGATGCGATCGCTTTTGCGGCCCGCATCCTTCAGGACCAGCTGTCGGTTTTCGTCAACTTCGACGAGCCGCAGAAGGAAGCAGAGGAAGAGGCAGTCACCGAACTCGCCTTCAACCCGGCGCTCCTCAAGAAGGTCGACGAACTGGAACTTTCGGTCCGTTCGGCCAACTGCCTGAAGAACGACAACATCGTCTACATCGGCGACCTCATTCAGAAGACCGAAGCAGAAATGCTCCGCACGCCGAATTTTGGTCGCAAGTCGCTGAACGAAATCAAGGAAGTTCTCGCTTCCATGGGCCTGCACCTCGGCATGGAAGTGCCGTCCTGGCCGCCCGAGAACATCGAAGATCTCGCCAAGCGTTACGAAGACCAGTACTAACAGAAAAAAGGCAGCTTGTTCTGCCTTTCCCCGTCAAACAGCAGGTGTAGCACCTGTATGTGCCAGGAAACGGCAGGCAAAGCCTGCATTGAAGGAGAATAGCCATGCGCCACGCTAAAGCCGGCCGCAAGCTGAATAGAACCGCCAGCCACCGCAAGGCGATGTTTGCCAACATGGCAGCTTCGCTGATCGAGCACGAGCAGATCGTAACGACCCTGCCGAAGGCCAAGGAAATCCGCCCGATCGTTGAAAAGCTCGTGACCCTCGGCAAGCGCGGCGACCTGCACGCTCGCCGCCAGGCGATCTCGCAGATCCGCGACGTTGCCGTCGTTTCGAAGCTGTTCGACACGATCGCTTCGCGCTACGCCACCCGCAACGGCGGCTACCTGCGCATCATGAAGGCTGGCTTCCGCCACGGCGACAACGCCGCTCTCGCCGTCATCGAATTTGTTGACCGCGACGTCTCGGCAAAGGGCGCGAAGGATCTCGCCCGCGTTGCCGCTGAAGCCGAAGCTGCTGAAGCAGCCTAAGCCGATCGAAAGCAGTAAATCAAAGCGGCCGGGTGGTGACCACCCGGCCGCTTTTTTATGCGCGGTACTGAAGAGCCTGCCGCCGATGCGCTGAAAGCGCTGACATTCAGGACGCTGCTGGCGTCAAGTCCTTCAGGCTTTCCCGGCGGCGGCCCTGACCGGAACACCGGCGACTTGCCGCTTGCGCTTGAGATAGGGTTTGCGCGCCAGTCGCCAGGCAAGCAGGGTAGCGACGAGGCCCAGATAGAGCATCTGCTCGGGACCAACGACCTTCACCGACATGGCAAAATGCACGGCGCCGGCCGCGGCGATCACATAGGCGAGCCGGTGCAACTTGTTCCAGCGCGGACCAAGCCTGCGGATCGACCAATTGTTCGACGTCAGCGCCAGCGGGATCAGCATCACGAGCGCAGCCATGCCGATGGTTATGAACGGGCGGCGGGCGATATCGGCGAGGATGCCCGAAAAATTTAGCCGTTGATCGAGCAGCATGTAGGCGAGGAAGTGCATCAGCACGTAATAGAAGGCAAGCAGTCCCAGCGCCCGGCGGTAGCGCAGCCAGTTGACGCCGAAGAGATCGCGGATCGGGGTGATCGCCAAGGTCGCGACGAGGAAGCGAAGCGCCCAGAGGCCGAGTAGGTGCTCGAATTCCTTGACCGGGTTGCCCGGAAGCTGCCCGGTCGCGCCGAGATAGAAGGCATAGACGGCCGGCAGCAGGCCGAGGCCGTAGAGTGCCCAGACCGAGGCCGAATGGTAGCGTTTCGGAAGGGCAGGCAAATGGGCCATGATCAATAGTTCGCTCTCAGATCCATGCCGGCATAGAGGCTTGCTACTTCGTCGGCATAGCCGTTGAAGGGCAGGGTATCACGGCGATTGGAGCCGAAGAAGCCGCCGCCGCCGATCCTGTTCTCCGTCGCCTGGCTCCAGCGCGGATGGTCGACGGCCGGATTGACGTTGGCGTAGAAGCCATACTCGTTGGGCGCCGAAAGGTTCCAGGTCGAGGGTGGCTGGGTTTCCGTGAGCGAGATGCGCACGACCGACTTGATGCCCTTGAAGCCATACTTCCACGGGGTGACGAGCCGGATTGGAGCGCCATTCTGGTTCGGTAGCGTCTTGCCGTAGACTCCGACGGACAAAAGGGTGAGGGGGTGGCGGGCCTCGTCGAGCCTGAGCCCTTCGCGATAAGGCCACGGCAGCGGCTGGAAAAAGCCGGACTGGCCGGGCATTTCCGAAGGGCGTACCACCGTTTCGAAGGAAACATACTTGGCGCTGCCGAGCGGCTCCACCTTGTCGAGCAGGGTCGAAAGCTGAAAACCCGTCCACGGAATCACCATCGACCAGGCTTCGACGCAACGCATCCGGTAGACACGCTCCTCGATCGGGAACTTCAGGAGTTCCTCGAGTCCGAATTCCTTCGGCTTGCCGACCAGACCATCGACCGTCACCGTCCAGGGTGTCGGTTTGAATGGCGCGGAATTGGCTGCAGGGTCGCCCTTGCCGGTCCCGAATTCGTAGAAGTTGTTGTAGCTCGTGACGTCGGCCTCCGGGGTCAGATCCTCGTCGACGACGTATTTGCCTTTGGGGGCGTTGAGCGCGCCTGCCAGACCCGCTCCGCTGCCTGCGAGGAGGGCAGCACCGCCCGCCGTGGCTGCGAGGAATGTGCGGCGGTTGAGGAAAATGCTCTCCGGGGTGATTTCGGAGGAGACGATTCGTGGCAGGCGATAGGATGGCATAATCTTTTCCGAGGGTGATTTATGAGCCTTGTCTTGTACGACCTCACCAGACTTTCGATCACCGTGAAAGGGGCGCCGAACCACGTTTTCGTGTGCAGAGCGTGAAGCTCGCCGGTTTGCGTATCTTGCGCCAACATTTGCCTTTTTTCCCGCGAAATCCTATCTGAACGTAGCCGCGACGAATAGGAGAATGCTTCATATGAACTTGGGTCAAAGAGCGATTGCTTCGCTCGTTATCGCCGTTTCACTCGCCTGTCCGGCATTCGCCCAGGACGCCAAAATCGTCCCTCAGTCGCGCACGGAAATGCAGCTGTCTTTCTCGCCGCTCGTCAAGCAGACGGCAAATGCGGTGGTCAACGTTTATGCCGAGCGGGTGGTCGAACGGCGCTCGATCTTTTCCGGCGACCCCTTCTTCGAAGAGTTTTTCGGCCAGCGCATGCCGAACCGCTCGGAGAAGCAGTCTTCGCTCGGCTCCGGCGTCATTGTCGGCAAGAACGGCATCGTGGTCACCAACAACCACGTCATCGAAGGTGCCGACGACATCAAGGTGGCGTTGGCAGACGGCCGTGAATTCCCGTGCAAGATCGTGCTCAAGGACGACCGGCTCGATCTCGCCGTATTGAAGATCCAGTCGGATGGTCCTTTCGAAATTGTGCCGCTGGGTGATTCCGACGCCGTCGAGGTCGGCGACCTCGTGCTTGCGATCGGCAACCCCTTTGGCGTCGGCCAGACGGTGACGAGCGGGATCGTCTCGGCTCTGGCGCGCAATCAGGTTTCATCGGGCGATTTCGGCTTCTTCATCCAGACGGACGCAGCCATCAACCCGGGCAACTCGGGTGGCGGCCTTATTGACATGGACGGTGAACTCATCGGCATCAACACCGCGATCTTCTCGAAGGGCGGCGGCTCGAATGGCGTCGGCTTCGCTATCCCCGCCAATCTGGTGAAGGTGTTCGTTGCGTCGGCAGAAGGCGGCAACGGCGCCTTTGTGCGCCCCTTCATCGGGGCAAGCTTCGAGCCGGTAACCTCTGAAGTGGCCGAAGCGCTCGGCCTCAACAGAGCGCGTGGCGCGCTGGTGACTGCGGTCGTCGATGGCGGCCCTGCTGCTCAGGCCGGCATCAAGCCCGGGCAGGTGATCACGGCCGTCAACGGCATTGATGTCGAGCATCCGGATGCGCTCGGCTACCGGTTGACGACCGTCGGCATTGGCCACGAGGCGCGCGTGACGGTGTCGGAGAACGGCAAGCCGCATGAGGTGACGCTGAAGCTCGATAGGGCACCCGAAACCGCGCCGCGCGATGAGCGGTTGATCGAGGGACGCAACCCGTTCGCGGGCGCTGTCGTCGCCAATCTCTCGCCGCGCCTTGCCGACGAACTGCGCATGTCGACGTCGCTCAAGGGGGTGGTCGTCACCGCGGTCAATCGTGGCTCTCCTGCAGCGCGCATCGGTTTGGAGCCAAAGGACATCGTCCGCTCGGTCAACGGCGCCGCGATTGACAGCTCAAAGACGCTGGAGCAGGTGATGGCCGACGACGCTTCGTTCTGGCGCGTCGAGATCGAACGGGACGGGCAGATCATCCGTCAGTTCTTCCGATGAGCGACCTGTTCTCCGCCTCCGAACCGCCTGAGATGACGTCGGCGAGACCGCTTGCCGACCGTCTCCGTCCGCGCACGCTCGCAGAGGTCACCGGCCAGGAGCATCTGACCGGAGAGGATGGCGTGCTGACCCGAATGATTGCTTCCGGGTCGCTCGGTTCGATGATCTTCTGGGGGCCGCCGGGCACGGGCAAGACCACCGTTGCGCGGCTGCTCTCGGGAGAGGCGGGGCTCGCCTTTGAGCAGATCTCGGCGATCTTCTCGGGTGTCGCCGACCTGAAGAAGGTGTTCGAGGCGGCGCGCGCGCGGCGCATGTCCGGTCGACAGACTTTGCTTTTCGTCGACGAGATCCATCGTTTCAACCGGGCGCAACAGGACAGTTTCCTGCCGGTGATGGAGGATGGCACCGTCATTCTCGTCGGTGCGACCACCGAAAATCCGTCCTTTGAGCTCAACGCCGCTCTTCTGTCGCGCGCCCGGGTTCTGACCTTCAAGCCGCACGGTGAGGAGAGCCTGGCAGAGCTTTTGTCGCGGGCCGAACAGACGGAAGGCAAGGGGCTTCCGCTCGACGCGGACGCTCGCGCCAGCCTGATCCGCATGGCCGACGGCGATGGCCGCGCCGCCTTGACGCTGGCCGAGGAAGTGTGGCGCGCGGCACGGCGCGACGAAATCTTCGACGTCGCGGCGCTGCAAAACATCGTCCAGCGCCGGGCGCCGGTCTACGACAAGGGTCAGGACGGGCACTACAATCTGATCTCCGCCCTGCACAAGTCGGTTCGCGGTTCCGATCCCGATGCTGCACTCTACTACCTCTGCCGTATGTTCGATGCCGGTGAGGACCCGCTCTATCTCGGCCGACGCCTGGTGCGCATGGCGGTGGAGGATATCGGGCTTGCCGATCCTCAGGCGCTCGTCATCTGCAATGCCGCCAAGGATGCCTACGATTACCTGGGCTCTCCGGAAGGCGAACTGGCGCTGGCGCAGGCCTGCGTCTACCTGGCGACCGCGCCCAAATCGAACGGCGTCTACACGGCCTACAAGGCAGCGATGCGCTCGGCCAAGGAAAACGGCTCGCTGCTGCCGCCGAAGCATATTCTCAATGCGCCCACCAAGCTGATGAAGGGCGAAGGGTACGGCGACGGCTATCGCTACGACCATGATGAGCCGGATGCGTTCTCTGGCCAGGATTACTTTCCGGAGAAAATGGGGCGCCAGACCTACTACGATCCGCCGGAGCGCGGCTTCGAACGGGAAATCCGCAAGCGGCTGGAATGGTGGTCAAAGCTGCGCCGAGAGCGCAATTCGACCTAGATTGTCCACCGGTGACCGTGCAGCCGGGCCCGCCTTGTGGCGCACTGGACGAGGGCGAGGGGGTTGGTGGCGCGCCCGTGCCATTCGCGTTCCGTGCTCTCGGCGGGGCTGTGCGAAAAGGCGATCGCGCGGCCCGTCAATCCGGCGACTGAGCTGGAACATACGTTAAGCGGATGACATCCGCGCCAAACCGATCGCTTGCCACAAGCCGCAGCGGCGGCCGGGGACCGGCGAAGAACGGCTTGCCGCGGCCAAGCACGACGGGATGGATGTATAGCCGATACTCATCAACAAGGCCGAGGTCGGCCAGACTGTGGGCGAGCGCGGGTCCGGAGACTTCAATCTCTCCGTACAGTTGCGCTTTCAACCCGCGGATTACTGCCTCGGTGTCCTCTGCGACAAGAGTGGCATTCGGGCCAACGGACTTAAGCGAGCGTGACATAACTCACTTTGGCTGGTGCCGCCACGCCTCAGCATAGGCGCGCTCATCCTCGTCCCACTCCGGATGGTCGTCATCCCAATACCGCATGACTTCGTACATGCGGCGACCGTAAATGCTCCCGGTCAGGCCGCGCGTGTCCTCGATGAAGTGACGAAACAGCAGCCGATCGGGGGCGAACTCCGTGTGGTCGACATACCCATCCAGAGACTGGTTCAATGCGAACACGAGCTTCGCCATGCTGCAGGGTCTCCTCCGCAGTACCTCAATGGGGAATGGGCAATCCTAAGCAGAAATCAAGTTGGTTACAATCGGCCGCCGGCTTCAGTGTTGAGCCGTTTGAGGACGCGATGAGCTCTAAGTTCTGGAGCGGATTCCGCGTTTAGCCTTGCCGCCGATGCAAGTCTGATCTGCCCTTGGGAGCCTTGTTGTCGGAGTTGGAGTGTGAGATAGAAGCCGCATTGCAGACGGCTGCACGGTTCGAGTATGTCGATACCGAACATCCGCGGGGACGGCCTCGCTCCAACGTTAGGAGTTTGACATGGCCTGGTTCCTTCTTCTGCTTGCCGGTATCCTTGAAATCGGCTGGGCAATTGGTCTCAAATACACGGATGGTTTTACGCGCGTTACGCCGACGATCCTGACCGTCGGCTCGATGGTGCTCAGCGTCGCGCTGCTTGGTCTCGCAGTGCGGACCTTGCCGCTCGGCACGGCCTATGCCGTCTGGACCGGCATCGGTACCGTCGGCACCGTGATCCTCGGCATTTTCCTCTTTGCCGAGCCTGCGACTGTCGTCCGTCTTGGCTGCATCGCGCTTATCGTCAGCGGCATTGCCGGTCTGAAGCTCGCTGCCTAACCTAGCGTAGATTGTATGCCGTAACGCGAAGCGCATGTGAGGCGATGATAACTTCACTGTAAGAACGGTACGGGCTGCGCGTTGGTAACGCGCAGCCCGTACTTGTCTTGATCGGCAGCTCTGCCGGCTCCGTCAGCGCAAGGCGTCGAGGACCGCAGCCGCGGCCTGCATTTCCTGCCATCGGTTTTCGCGTCGGCGGAAGGCTTCCTCGTCTGTGCCCCAATGTTCGATCTGCCAGTCCTCGTCGACATGGGCGGCCGCCCAGGTTTCCTCTGCCGACAGCCTGCCAGAGGCGAAGGCAAGCGACAGCAGGGCCGAGCCCGTCAGGCTGGTGACGGAGTGGAGGCAGGTTAGCCCGAGAGGGGTTGCGAAGGCGCGCAGGCCCTCGGCATAGGCGGCAAGCGCTTCCTGCGGCTGCTCCTGATGCATCACGCCTTCTGCGAGGATGAAGTGCGCGCCGAGCGTCTTCTTGGCCCAATCGAGCACCGGATTCCAGATTTTGTTCTGCCGTGCAATCAGGCCCGCTTCGTTCGGACCGCCGGCGCGATAGCACAGGAGATCGGTTCCGGCGAAGCGCAGGATGTCGTCGAACACCGAACGCTGGTCTTTCGCCACGCCATCGAGTGCGGTGTTGACGATACGGGTGATCGGCATCTGGCCGGGATCGATCACCTCGGCTTGCGCATCCCATTCTGTTGCCAGCATGTCGGCGAGCTTGCGCGTCGGTACGGCGAGAAGCTGCTTTGCCGGCGTGCGTACCGGTCGGCCGTCGAGCAGCACGCCATAGGCGTCGCCTTCCGCCTCGGCCACGCTGACTTCCTTGTAGAAACGCTTCGGCAGCGGCTTCAGCATCTGGATCTGCGCGCGGCGGACCGGATCCTCGTGGCTCATGGCACCGCTGAGTTCGTCGCGAATATCAGGCATGATTGTGTTCCATCCATTCAATGATGTCGGCTGGCGTCTGGGCGACGAAATCCGCTCCGGCCTCGATGAGATCGGGCACCGACGCATAGCCCCAGGCGACGCCGATGGCGGCCGCACCTGCGGCCTTGGCCATTTGCATGTCGTAGATCGCGTCGCCGATGACGACGGTGTCCTTCGCGTCGATGCCGGCTTCCGAGCAGCACTCGGTCACCATAGCCGGATGCGGTTTGGACGGGCAGTCGTCGGCCGTTCGAGAGACAAAGAAGATGCTGTCGAAGCCATGCGTTGCGGCGATATGGGTCAGTCCGCGTCGCGACTTGCCGGTGACTGCGCCGATCAACAATGCATCGCGAGACGAGAGCATCTGCATCATCTCGGCAATCCCCGGAAACAGCAGTTCCTGGAAATCCCCTTCACTGCGGACGTCGGTGAAGATCGATTTGTAATGCGCCGTCATCGTCAATGCCAGGTCGTCGACGTGCTCGCGGCCAAGCAGACGGGCAATGGCGATATCGAGTGTGAGGCCGATTATGCCCCTGGTTGCCTCAGCACTCGGGCGTTGAAGCTCGAAGGTCTCGAAGGTACGTGCCATCACCTCGTGGATCAGCCCGCCACTGTCGACCAGGGTGCCGTCGCAGTCGAAGAGAGCCAGTTTCATCAGTCGTCCTCGCTCGCGGCGTTTTCATCGAACCCGAGCAGGTTCCAGCTCTGAACCATATGCGGCGGCAGAGGTGCAGTGATCTGAAGACGGCCACCGTCCGGATGCGGAATGTCGATATGCCGGGCATGCAGATGCAGGCGGTTCTGCATGCCGCCGGGGAACGACCAGTTGATGTCCGCTTCGAAATATTTGGGGTCGCCGATGATCGGATGGCCGATATGGGCGGCATGCACGCGCAACTGATGGGTGCGGCCGGTATAGGGTTCCATCTCCAGCCAGGCGAGGTTCTGGCCGGCCTGTTCGACGACGCGATAGTAGGAGATCGCGTGGTCGGCGCCGTCGTCGCCGTGTTTGCCGATGCGCATGCGGTCGCCGTCGGGCGTCTGTTCCTTGACGAGCCAAGTGGAGATCCGGTCTTCGCGCTTGCGCGGCACGCCCTTCACCAACGCCCAATAGGTCTTCTTGGTGTCGCGCTCGCGGAACGCGGCTGTCAGCTTCTGGGCAGCACCCCTGGTGCGGGCAATCACCAGTACGCCTGAGGTGTCACGGTCGAGCCGGTGTACCAGACGCGGCTTTTCGCCTTTCTGGTTGGTCCAGGCTTCCAGCATCTTGTCGATATGCCGGTTGACGCCGGAACCACCTTGAACCGCGAGGCCGGCCGGCTTGTTGAGAACGATCACCTTTGCGTCTTCGTGCAGCACCATGCGCGAGAGCAGCTCGCCGTCCGGCGAATGCCGGAGGTCGCGGCCGGCGATCGGGCCGGTCTTGGTTTCCTTGGAATCGACCCCGAGCGGCGGAATGCGGATCGTCTGGCCGGGCTGAATGCGCGTATCGGACTTGGCGCGCGCGCCATCGACGCGGATCTGGCCGGAGCGAAGCAGCTTTTGCAGCGGGCCGAAACCCAATCCCGGAAAATGCACCTTGAACCAGCGATCAAGGCGCATGCCTGCCTCGTCACCGTCCACCTGCCTGTGTTCTATACCTGCCATTTGAGCGAACCTGCTTCCTGTTTCCGCAGCACTGCGCGTCGATCCGGAGCTTTCACGTTCAAGGGAACGCAAGAGAGAGGCTCCAGGCGCGCCAAGGCTGTCGCAATCCTTCGATCGCTGCATGGGCGATGTCCTTGAAGCGATGACGGTTGAAGGACGATGCAGCAATGCGCTCAGCCTCCCATTGGACGCCCAGCGCTTGTAGCTGCAGCCTTTAGACTATTGTGCGCATCAGAGCCAGCCCGCTGAAGACCGCAAGCAATGAAAGCACGACACTTGCGGCGACATAGGTGGCGGCAAGCGCGATATCACCGCGTTCGGCAAGCATGATCGCATCCAGCGAGAAGGCGGAAAAGGTGGTGTAACCGCCGAGAACGCCGGTGATCAGGAAGACGCGCATCTCCGGCGAGGCGCCGAATTTGCGCATGATCACTTCCGCCAGCACCCCGATCAGGAAGGAGCCGGTGACGTTGACCCCGAGCGTGCCCCAAGGGAAGCCCGAGCCGAAGCGACGAACCGCCCACAGGCCGGCGAGATAGCGCAGGATCGAACCGATCGCGCCGCCGGCGCCAACGAGGAGGAGGTGTGTCATCGAACGCTCCCGGTCAAATTGCCTCAGGCCAGCCGCTCGGCGTGCCACTTCAGGTGATCGTCCATGAAGGTCGAGATGAAATAGTAGGAGTGGTCATAGCGTTCATGCATGCGCAGCGTCAGATCGATGCCGGTGCCCTTGATCGCCTCCTCGAACAGCCACGGACGCAGGCCGTTTTCAAGGAAGCTATCGGCCTTACCCTGATCGATCAGGAACTCGGGGAAGCGCGCGCCATCCTTGACCAGGGCGCAGGCATCGTATCGCCTCCAGGAGGCACGGTCCGTGCCGAGGTATTTTTCGAAGGCACCGACCGACCAGTCCGCGGTCGACGGCTCGACGATCGGCGCAAAGGCCGAGCAGCTCCTGAAACGATCCGGGTTCTTGAGCGCGATCGTCATCGCACCGTGTCCGCCCATCGAATGGCCGAAGATGCCCTGGCGGCTCATATCCATGCGGAAGTGCTGGCTGACGAAGGCCGGCAGCTCCTCGGTGACGTAGCTGTACATCTGGTAGTGCTCGGCCCAGGGGGTTTCGGTTGCGTCGAGATAGAAGCCCGCGCCCTTGCCCATCTGCCAGTTCGTCAGCTCGTCCGGCACATCGCCGCCGCGCGGGCTGGTGTCCGGGCAGACGACGATCAGGCCGAGCTCGGCCGCCATGCGGCGATACTCACCCTTCTCCATGACATTGGCGTGGGTACAGGTGAGGCCGGACAAGTACCACAGCACCGGCCGCGGCTCGTTGATCGCCTGCGGCGGCACGAATACGGCAAAGGTCATCTCACCCTTGCACGCCTCGGACTCGTGCGAAAAGACGCCTTGCATGCCACCAAACGCGGTGTTCTGGGAGAGGACTTTCATGGAATGCTCCTTGAGTACTGTTCAGCCGGCAAGCTGCACGGCCGCGTTGACGGCGGCGGCGACGAGCACGGTGTTGAAGAAGAACGAAACGATCGCGTGCATCAGGTTGATGCGGCGCATGGCGGTCGTGGTGATGGCGACGTCGGAGGTCTGCGCGGTCATGCCGATGACGAAGGAAAAATAGAGGAAGTCAAAGCCGCCGGGCTCGGGCGTATTGGGAAAGTCGAGACCACGTGCAGGCTCCGGCGTCTGCGCGTTTGGAGCGGGCACCCAGTATATGTGCGCATAGTGCATGGCCGCCATCATGTGGATGGTCGCCCAGCCGAGCACGACCGAGGCAAAGGCGATGCCGAGCGCCAGCGCAGATCCCGTCTTCTCTCCGTTGAGGGCGAAGAACAAGGACACAAGCGAACTCGCGGCCGCCCCGAAAGTCACAAGCAGGATGACGACTTCGGGCTCGTCGGTGTTTCTGGCATGGGTCTTCAGGTGCCGGCCGGTCATCATCCGCAAGCGGCGCCAGCACATGACGAGATAGACGCAGAAAAATGTGATCGCAGCCCCTTCAAGTGCGAATCGTCGCGCCACGAACCAGAGGACTGGCACGCTTGCGAGTGCGCAAAGAATGGCGGTGTAAAACGGCCAGTGCCTGAGCTTCGTCTTCGTCGCTGTCATCCAGATGCCCCTGCGATCTGCAGCGGAAGTGGCTGCCGTATCATCACTTTTTCGCTTGCCGTGCGAGTCGGTCAAGCGTTTCGAGGAAGGCCGATCGATCGCGCTGCGTGAAGGCGGCGTTGTAACCCTTGCTCTCCCCAGTTTCGCGCAGGTGCTGCCCGAGGTCGCGCATGGCCGATGCCATGCCGATATTGCTCTTGTCGAAGATACGGCCGGAAGGGCCGGTGACCAGCGCGCCGGCGGCAACGCAGCGAACCGCAAGCGGTACATCGGCCGTGACGACGATATCGCCCTCATTCGCCCGTTCGGCGATCCAGTTGTCCGCCGCGTCGAAGCCTGCCGAGACGATGACATTGTGCACCATCGGGTCGCGGGAAGGGCGCAGGCCCGAGTTGGCGACGAAGGTCACTTCAAACCCGTGGCGTTCGGCCACTTTCAGGATTTCCGCTTTTACCGGGCAGGCGTCTGCATCAACATAGATCATCTTGAATCAGTTTCTCAACGGGAGCGAAAAGGCGCCGGAAATCAATCGACTCCGACGCCTTTCTGAATCGGATTGTGAAGCAATTCCAGGAAAAGTGCGAAGCGGTTTTCCGTCCGGAATTACGTCGTTTAAGTTACCAAGCAATTCCAGTAAAAGTGCGAAATGGTTTTCCGTCCGGAATTGCGCGACTTCATACTCAGTAGAGAACGACCGAGCGGATGCTTTCGCCGGAATGCATCAGTTCGAAGCCCTTGTTGATGTCCTCGAGCGGCATCGTGTGGGT
>NZ_JAKUMO010000034.1:0-49959 GCF_037026475.1 Ensifer sp. MJa1
CTCTGGACCATGATCCAGCGCCGCCAAACCTTCAATCCCCTCACCAATGCTGCTTGACTTCCGCATTACGCAGCCTCCTTCGCCTCGGAGCCCTGGACCAGCGCGATAAAGGCGTCCTCCATCGTCGGGTCGGGCAGGTCTGGGCTTGTTACCTTGGCCTTCAGTTCGTCCGGCGAGCCGAGTGCGATCGACCGACCGCGATAGATCAGCGAGATCCGGTCGCAATACTCGGCCTCGTCCATGAAATGGGTGGTGACGAGCACGGTCACGCCCTTTTCGACCAGGCCGTTGATGTGGGTCCAGAATTCGCGCCGGGTGATCGGGTCGACGCCGGAGGTCGGCTCGTCGAGGAACAGGGCTTCCGGCTCGTGCAGCACCGCACAGGCGAGTGCCAGCCGCTGCTTCAGACCAAGCGGCAGGTCCTTTGCCGACATGTCGAGCAGGCGGGCGAAGCCGAAGATGTCGATCATCAGTTGGATCCGGTCGCGCTTGCGCGCGCCCGAAAGCCCATAGACGCCGGCGAAGAAATTCAGGTTCTGGGCAACGCTGAGATCGCCGTAGAGCGAGAACTTCTGGGCCATGTAGCCGAGGCGATTGCGCGCTTCGGCCGCATCGCGGCGCAGGTCGAAGCCGGCAACACGTCCTTCACCGGCCGTCGGCTTCAACAATCCGCACAGCATCTTGAAGGTTGTCGACTTGCCGGCGCCATTCGGCCCCAGAAGGCCAAAGATCTGGCCGCGTGGAATATCGAAGGTGATGGCGTCGGCTGCAGTGAAATCGCCGAAGCGCTTGGTTAGTCCGTGTGCTTCGATGACCGGCTTGCTTCCTTCGATTGCAAAGGGCTTTTGTGCTTCCGCGAGCTTCGAGCGGCCGCCCGGGCCGCCACCGAGCATGTCGATGAAGGCATCCTCAAAGCGCGGTGCAGCTGTCGTCACAGTGACAGCCGGCAGGCTGTCTTCCATCGTCGGCGGCTTGGCGTCGGGTTTCATCACCAGGCGGATGGCTTCGCCCTGGATGACGCCGTCGACGACCCCGTCTTCGTCGAGATAGCGTGCAAGCCCCTGCCGGCGGCCGCTCTTGATGCCGGAGATCTTGAAGACGCGATCGTCGACGCGGCCGGTGAGTTCGGCCGGGCTGCCTGAAAACAGCAGCTTGCCCTCGTTGAGCAAAAGCACGCTGTCGCAGGCTTCCGCCTCGTCCAGATAGGCGGTCGACCAGACGACACCGATGCCCTCGGCGGTCAGGTTTTCGACCATCTTCCACAGCTCCCGGCGCGAGATCGGGTCCACGCCGACACCCGGTTCATCAAGGAGCAGTAGCCGGGGCTTGCGCAAGAGAGCGCAGGCAAGGCCGAGCTTCTGTTTCATGCCGCCGGAGAGCTTGCCGGCGAGCCGAGCGGTGAAGCGCTTGAGGTCGGTGAATTCGAGCAACTCATCAAAGACGGCGGCGCGTTCCCCGAGCGGCAAGCCACGCAGATCGGCGTAGAGATCAAGGTTCTCCTGAACGGAAAGATCCTCATAGAGCCCGAAACGTTGCGGCATGTACCCGATCGAAGCCTGGATGTCGGCGGCGTGGCTGACCGTATCGAAACCGAGTACCTCGACCTTGCCCTCGTCCGGCACCATCAATCCGGTCATAAGACGGATGAGCGTGGTTTTGCCGGCGCCGTCGGGGCCGACGAGCCCGGTGATCCGCCCGCCGAGGATCTCGCCATTGATGTGATCGAGTGCAGGCGCGGCCTCGCCGAAGCACTTGACCACATCCGAGATCCGCACGAAGGGCGTATCGTTGTTCATCGGCTTGCCTCAGTCGTTTCCGGCAAATGCACCGTGACCGGCATGCCTTGCCTCAGATCCGGGCCGGGCTTGTCGACGATGATGCGCAGGCGGTAGACGAGATCCGTGCGCAGTTCCGGCGTTTCCACGGATTTCGGCGTGAATTCAGCAACCGGCGAGATGAAGCCGACCTTTGCCTTGTAGGGCCGATCCGGAGCACTGTCGGAGGTGACTTCGACCGTCATGCCCGGGTGGACGCGGCCGAGATCAGGCTCGGCGACATAGGCGCGGACCCAGACCGGCTCGTTGAGCGATACGACATAGATCATGTCCGACGGCGCAGCGATCGCGCCGACTTCCCGCACGCGGGAAAGGATCGTGCCTGCGTCCGGCGCAAGCAGGCGCGTGTCGGCTAGGGACGTGCGTGCACTCTCGAGCTTGGCTTCCGCCGCCCGTACCTGTGCTGCCGCTGCGTCAATGTCTTCGACCCGGCTGCCTTCTTCGAGCAGAGCCAGCGCTTCGCGCGCGGAGGTAGCGCGTGCTGCGGCTGCGGATCGCGTGGCGTTTGCCTCGTCGAGATTGGCCTGGGAAATCGTGCCGTTCGGGCGCAATTGGCGGGCGCGTTCGTAGGCCAGTTCGGCGTTTTCAAGATCGGCCAGGCGTTCGGCGTGGGCGGCGCGCGCCTGGGCGATCTCCGTTGGTCGGGAGCCGGCCTTCAGCTTGGCGAGGTTGGCCTTGAGCGCGCCGAGCTCAGCTTCGGCCGCTGAGACCGCCTGCTCGAAGGGAACGGGGTCAAGGGTTGCCAGGACGTCGCCGGGCTTGACCACGTCGCCTTCATCGACGGCGAGGCTGGCAATGCGGCCGCTGACGCGGAAACCGAGCGATACCTGCCGGATGTCGACATTACCATAGAGGACGGAGGTCCGTTCAGAGTCCATCCATCCGAGCTTGCGCGGGACATCGAACCACCAGGCACCAGCCGCGGCACCTGCAACAAGGAGGAGAGCGATCAGTGGCTTGTTCATCACCGTCCTGCCTTTTCGCTGCCAAGCGCTGCGACGAGGTCGGCGGCGTGGCGGCGCAAGATTTCGAGTTCATCGGGGCCGATGGTCTGCCACTCCATTTGTCTCAGCATCGCTGCATGGGCCATGCGGAAGACCAGAATGCTGCCGACGAAGGACATCGTTTTCAGCCGGACGTGCTCCGACTGAGCCGTTTCGCCGAGGATGGTGGCAATCAGTCTGCGGGCCATGCCGATCATGGGGCCCATCACGTTGGCATAGACCCGCTCGAAGGCTTCCGTTGGCTCCATCTGCTCGCGGATGATGAAGCGCGCCCAGCTTTCAGATTGGCGGCTGACGAAAAGTGCCACCATGCGCTGTGCCATCTGGGTCAGCAGTTCGCGCGCTTCTGTTGGCTCCATCGCCTTGCCGTCGTGGTCGATCTGGGCAAGACGCTCGATGATCGCGGTTCTAAGTTCGGCGACGTGGCCGAGGATCATCGACGCCAAGTGCTCGGCGGCGGCGATATAGAGGCCTTCTTTTCCCCCGAAATAATAGGGGATCGCCTGCAGGTTCACGCCGGCCGTTTCTGCGAGCAAACGCGTGCTGGCACCATCGAAGCCGTATCGGCCGAAGACGTCGATGGAACTCGTCAAAAGCTTCTCGCGGGTGATGTCGCCGCGGTCTTGCTTCGTTGGTTGGGGGGAGGTTTCTTTTTTCATCATGTCCTGAAATTACATCATTCCAATGATTAAGTCAATCGAATGAATTTTAGGCAGCTCTACTACAGACGCGGATGCTCCGTGAGCTGCGTCCAGCCGCCGGATGGGGCCAGGAAAACGTCGGTGTCCGAAGCGCTGCCTTACGCGACGTCGCGTTCATCGGCCCGCTCGAGGCGGCGCTGGAACAGGGCTGCGATCAGGTCGGATTGGGTGACGATGCCGACCAACCTATTGTTGGCATCAACGACGGGCATATGATGCAGCCCCATATCTGCCATCGGCGGCACGAGCTTGGCGATCATCGTCTCCGGCAGAGCCGATTGCACCTGACGGGTCATGAGGTCCGATACCAGCCGCGGAGCCTTCGCGCCAAGGCCGATGACATTTCCAAGGCTATGGCGCAACCCGCCTTGCGGCGTGAGCATGGCGTGCTTCATGAAGTCGGTCTGCGTGATGATGCCGACGAGACCGTCTTTCTCGGTGACAACCGGCAGGGCCTTGATGCGATGATTGAGCAACGTTTGCCACGCCTGGCGCAATGAAGTCTCAGGCGTCGCCGTGGCAACGTCGCGCGACATGACTTCAGCGCAGGTGATTTCGCCCGAACGACGGTTGAAGGCGCGAATCTGTGCCTGGTGGATCAGGGCGTCGAGTTCTTCCGGGCTGACATCGACCACTTCGCCGTATTGCGCCAGCACGGCCTGCAGGTCCTCAGGCACGATGCCGAGGCGTTGCATCGGCGCCGGGTCGGTGGTCCCGTGCGATGTTGGCGCCGGCGCAAGATGTGGATAGCGCCGGCCAGTGGCATTGTTGAACACCAGCGCGATGGCAAGGATCACGAACGAGTTGATCGCGACTGGAGAGAGAACGAACCAATATCCAGCGTCGTGGATTGCAGTGCCGCCGAGTACCGCCGTCAGTGCCACGGCGCCGCTTGGCGGATGAAGGCAGCCGAGCAGCAGCATCACGCCAATTGCCAGCCCCACGGCAACCGCGGCTGCAATGACCGGTTCCGGTATCAGAAGCGCAGCAGTCACACCGATCAACGACGAGACGAAATTGCCGCCAACAACCGACCAGGGCTGAGCGAGCGGGCTTGCCGGTGCCGCAAACAGCAGAACGGCCGAAGCGCCCATCGGCGCAATCAGGAGCGGCAGATTGGCGTTGGCGCCAAGTGCGTAGCTGCTGACAAATCCCGTAAGAAGGATGCCAAGAAGGGCGCCGAGCGACGAACGCAGGCGCTCAAGATGACTGACAGGAACGAGCGACGGAATGAAACGCTTGAGGTAGGCGCTGGTCTTCGACATGGGCACTCACGGCTGACGGAAGCTACCGATTGCCGAGGCCAATAGCATATGATGCGAAATTGGGCAGGAAATTCGCATCCAAAAAAGCTCGCCGGATTAAAATATATGCATTGCGCCTAAATTGGATGCGCGCGGTGGTCCGCAGCGCCATGCCCGTCAAGCTCCGGCTGCAGCCGAAAAATCGATGGAGATCTTCGTCCCGCGCTCGGGCGCGGTGTCGACGGCGACGGTCGCCTGATGAAGCTCGCTGATACGCTGCACGATCTTTAGACCAAGCCCGAGCTGGCCGGAGCTTTTGACATAGCCGAGGTCCTCGTGGTGTTCCGGTAAGTCGACAAGCCCTCGGCCATCGTCTTCGACGCTGACCACGGGCCCGGGTCCGCAGACGAGGATGATGCGCGTGCCGGGCGGGTTGTGCTTGACGGCGTTCTCGATCAGGTTGCGCAGCATGTTTTCAACGAGCGCCGGGATCACGGTGACAGGCGGTGTGCCGTCGTCGACGAACTCGATCGACTTGTCATGGTCGAAGACGAATGGCGCGATGGTCTCCGCAATGCTGGCGCCGATTTGCGACAGGCTGGCGCGCTGGTATGCCGAGGGGTCGACGGCATCGGCGCGGGCGAGCGACGTCAACTGCTCCAGGATGTGCGTCAATGCATCGAGGTCGCGTTCGGCATTGCGAGCCCTCGGATCGTCGATGCGGCTCAGTTCCATCTTGGCGATCGATACCGGCGTGCGGATCTCGTGCGCGATCGACGACGAGAACAGCTTCTGCGACTGGATGAGATCGGCGACACGCGAGAGCATGCGGTTGACGGCGGTCACCAGCAGCGCGATCTCCTGCGGCATGCGGGTCAGCGGCAGGCGCGCATTGCTGTCGCGCGGATCCAGCGCGTCAGCCGCCTTGGCGGCCATGGCAACAGGCTGCAACGCACTGCGGATCGACCAGATTGTTGCGCCGATCACGAGGCAGAACAGCAACGTCATCGGCACGATCATGGAATCGAACATTTCGTGCAGCAACGCGCTGTACATGAAGCCATGTGGGTCGTTGAGAATTGCCAGTTCGACAAGCACCGTCGTTCCAGCGCGTTCGAAGGTCTGTCCGCCGGCCACACTGAAAGGTTTGCCCGGGGCGATCAGACGTTTCCAGAAGCTGGGTGCGTCGACGCTGAGCGGCAGGAAATGCTGCGCGCACTCGGTCGTGCAGTTGGAATAGATGATGGCGCCCGCCGCCGTGCGGATCCGCAGATAGATCGGGCCGCCGTCGTCATGCCGATTGAGGTATCTTTCCCGCGTCTCGTGATCCGGAATATAGCGCACGGTTCCGTCGCGCAGCTGGATGTAGCTGGCAAGAGTTTCCGTCTCCTGCTGCAGCATGAGCACGCTCAGCTTGTCATCGTCGAACCAGTAATCGGCGAAGACGACGCCGATCTGAATTGCCATGGCGAGCAACGAAAACGCGACGATGCGGCGTGCGACAATACCGATCAGTGACGGATTGCCCCGCTTCATGAGGCCTGCCTCAGCAAGTAACCAATGCCACGCACGGTTTCGATCTGGACGCCGGTGTCGAGCCCTTGCAGACGCTTGCGCACGCGGGAAACGGCGAGCTCCAGGGCGTTGGGGCTGATCTCCTGGCCATATTCCGACAGTGCGGTTTCGAGCTTCCGCTTCGGCACGACGCGGCCGACTTCCCGCATCAGGATTTCGATCAAGGACCGTTCGCGCGGTGGCAGCGGCACGACTGTTCCGTCGCAGGTGAGGTCGGCCGTCGCCGGATCGTAGCGCAATGCGCCCGCTTCAAGCACCGGCTGCACGGCCTGGGGATTGCGCCGCAGCATCGCGCGGCATCGAGACAGCAGCTCGCGATGGTGAAACGGCTTGACGAGGTAGTCGTCGGCACCTGCATCGAGCCCGGCGATGCGCTCGTCGACGGACCCCTTTGCCGTGATGATGAGCACCGGCAATCCGGGGTGCTCCTGACGAATGCGGCGCAACAGGGACAAGCCGTCGCCGTCGGGCAGGCCGAGATCGAGCAGGATCAGGTCGTGCTCGCGGGCGGCGACTGCCGTCTCGGCGTCAGTGACCGTTGAAACGGCATCGAGCCGCCAGCCTGCGTCGCGCATGGTTTCTCCGACCAGTTCTACCAGTCGCGGACTGTCTTCAACCAGGAGCAGGCGCATTGATTCGTCTCGGTATTTGCAGGGACCGTGCCGACCATATGGGCTTTCACGGGGGCTGCCAACTCTTTCCAAACGGGGCCTACTCCCGCGCGCATCTGATGGCCAATCAGCAATCTTGACGGCGTTTCGACAGCTTACCCGGCGTATCTCGATGCTCGAGGAGGAGGCTGTACCGAACCGGGGGCGGCGGATGCGTCACCGCCTTCGATGAATGCCCGTAATCGCGCGGCCCGTTGGCTCAACGTGGTCACCGCAGGAGACCGCTGTTTTGATCCTTTTAAGAATTCGCCGGCCCGAGATCGGCGGCATTGCCCTCAGCGCTGTTGTAACCGCCTATCTGCTGCTGGTTACCAACCGGTCTTTCTGGACCCATGCCTTCGCCTATTTTGACGATTCCGCTGTCGCTCTGGTTTCGTTCGGAGCTGCGCTTTGCCTGTTGACCTTCGCCGGACTGACGTTGGCCTGTGTCCGCTACGTCATGAAGCCCGTCCTGATCTTCCTGATCTTGGTTTCGGCGTCCGCCTCCTATTTCATCGACACCTTCGGTGTGATCATCGACAAGGATATGATTGGCAATGCCGCCGCGACGACACAGGCGGAGGCCAGCCACCTTTTGACCCTCAGCCTTGCCGTGCACCTGTTCGTCTATGCCTTGTTGCCGTCGCTGTTCGTTGTCTGGGTCAAGGTCCGCCATCGCCGCTTCATGCGCAATGCCGCGATCAATTTCGCGGTTATCATTCCGTGCCTCTTGATCAGCGGCGCCCTGGTCTATTCCAATTTTGCGAGCGTCGCCTTCGTTATCCGTGAACACAAAGACCTGATGAAGCGCTTCAATCCGACGGGCCCGGTCTCGGCCGCGGTTCGCTATGCGACTTCGACCTACAAGGAGCGCAACATCGTTGTGCAAGCGCTCGGCACCGATGCCCGCCTGGGCGCGCGTATAGCCGCTGCCGGCAAGCCGGTGGTCGTGGTCGTCGTCGCCGGCGAGACCGCCCGCGCCATGAATTTTTCTCTCAACGGCTATGGGCGGGAAACCAATCCGGAACTGAAGGCGCTCGGCGTGGTGAACTACACCGACACCACGAGCTGCGGCACGGCGACCGCGATCTCGCTGCCTTGCATGTTCTCCGTCTACCCGCGCGAGGAGTACAGCGACTGGAAGGCACGTTCGACCGAGAACCTGATGAATGTGCTGACGCGCGCCGGCGTTTCCGCCACCTGGTGGGACAACAATACCGGCAGCAAGGGCATTGCCGACCTGATCAGCTTTGCCAGCATGACCAACCAGAAGAACAGCCCTTTGTGCAAGGACGGGGAGTGCCTGGACGAAATCTTCCTGGGCGAGCTCGACAAGAAGCTCGGCGCAACTACGAAGAGCAGCGTCATCGTGCTGCATCAGCTTGGCAGCCACGGCCCGTCCTATTATCTGCGCTATCCAGAGAAATTCCGGCGTTTCACGCCCGATTGCCGCACGCCTGAGCTGATGAATTGCTCGGTCGCGGAGATCACCAACGCCTATGACAACACCATCCTCTATACCGATCACGTGCTGGCAAGTGTTGCGCGCCTGTTGGAGAAGCACCAGGACCGCGTTGCCGGGGCGATGATCTACATGTCCGACCATGGTGAGTCGCTCGGCGAAAACGGCATCTATCTGCACGGCGCGCCCTATGCTATCGCCCCGCGCGAGCAGACCCAGGTGCCGTTCATCGCCTGGTTCTCAACGCCCTACCAGGCGGCGATGGGGGTCGATCCGGCCTGCCTTGCCAGGGACACGAGCCAGCCGAAGTCGCACGACAACCTCTTCCACACCGTGCTTGGCATGATGAATGTCGAGAGCAAGGTCTACGAGCGCGACCTCGATGCCTTTGCGAAGTGCACGGGGAAGATGCCCGGCGGCGAACCGGCGTTTCAGTCTGCCGACACTGCCAAGGATCTGCCTGCAAACGCCATGTCCACCAAGCCCGGCGCGCTCTAACGGGGGACCATGTGCCGGCGCGCACATATTCTTCTCGATCGCCGGAACAAATGCCGATCTCGGCGCTTCCTTTGATGCAGGTTAGCGATCGGCTGGCGGGCGGTGGTGGGCTTGCGCCCGTTCCCAACGCCCACCGTCAAAGGAGGGTCGGATGCGTGTCGTCGGTTTGCAAGTTTCCCCTGAACGGGCCGGATTTACCGTCGAATATGTCGGTGATGGCGGGCAAGTGGTGACGGTCACGTGCCCGCAGGATAGCGCCGGCGGGCTCAACCGGATGAACGCTGTCACAAAGGCACAAGAAATACTCGCTGCCGTGCTCGCCGCTGATTTGGACGAGACCTTTGGTAGCAGGGCGGTGCCTGGCGGCGGCGTGAGGGCGAACGCCCGCCGCGCCCACGACTATGACGCAATGGAAGAGCAACTCGAAGAGGGGCTGGAAGACACATTCCCGGCCAGCGATCCGGTTTCCATTGCCAGCTCGGCGATAGCCAAGGGCAATTCTCGGCGCTGACATGGGCACGGTGCGCTCCGCGAGCCCGGACTGGCTTTGCTGCCTTCGTCCGCGCCGCCCATAGAGAATCCGATTGTTACGTCACCCTTGGAGCGGGCCGGCAAGGCGGCATAGAGTAGGGCCAGGAGAAACATGCCATGGCCGTCCGAAATCTCACCTTCGCCGTCGGCGACATTCACGGTTGCCTCGATGAACTGCGCAGCTTGCTGGACCAGATCGAAGCCTACACAGCGACGGGCAGGGTGATCTTTCTCGGCGATCTGATCGACCGGGGGCCGAACAGCCGCGGCGTCGTCGAATTGATCATGGCAGGGCCGAAGAGGCCGGGCTGGATATGGTCGACGCTGAAGGGCAATCATGAAGAGATGCTGCTCGGAGCGGCAAGCGGCGAGAGCGACGTCGACTGGTGGCTGATGAATGGTGGCGAAGAGACACTGGCGTCCTATAGAGGCGTTGTTTCGGGGCGCCATCTGGCGTGGATGCAGAGCCTTCCACTGATCCTGGTCGAGCGCTTCCGCATCTTCGTTCACGCCGGCGTCGACGAGACCCAACCCCTTGAACGGCAGGACGCGGAGATCTTTCTCTGGATCCGGCGCCCTGACGACCATTCGGGCGACTACTGGGGGCGCCACCTTTGCCATGGGCATACGCCAAGCCGGGCCAATCCGCGAACCGTCGGCAACCGAACCAATGTCGATTCCGGCGCCGTATTTGGTGGGCCGTTGTCCTGTGCGGTCTTTGACGACGACACACCCGGCGGCCCGATCGACTTCCTGAAGACGAGCAGCAGGCTCGAGCGGGAATGAGCCGCGCGGGCTGGCGGTGTGGACCTGGGTCCTGAAAGGCCTGGGCGTGAATTGCTTGTGCGCGCGGCCATCAGGCTGTAGGTGTGCGTTCTCCGGCGTGCGAAGTGCAGACCGCCCGCCTCACCACAGCAGGGGATCGCCTTGGACGCCGTGCCTTCATCCGTTTTCACGAAGAATTTTGCCGCCCTGCTGTTTGACATGGACGGCACTCTGTTGAACTCCATGGCCGTAGTCGAGCGGGTCTGGGGCGCATGGGCAGAGCGCAATGGTCTCGATCGGGATGAATTCATCAAGACGGTTCATGGCGTGAGGGCCGTCGACACGATCCGCAACCTCGATCTGCCCGGCGTCGATCCCGAGCAGGAAGCCTATGATCTGGCTCTTGCCGAGATCGGCGACGTCGAGGGCATCATCGAAATCCCTGGCGCTGTTGCCTTCCTGAACTCCTTGCCGCCGGAGAGGTGGGCGATCGTCACGTCGGCGCCGCTCGACCTCGCCGTGCGCCGCCTGGCGGCCGCCGGCATCCCGACGCCGACGCTGATGATAACGGGCGAGGACGTCGCTATTGGCAAGCCCGATCCGCAGGGTTACCGTCTTGCGGCCGAGCGGCTCGGCGTGCGACCTGAGGATTGCCTGGTCTTCGAAGATGCGCCGGCAGGTATTCTCGCCGGTCTGGCAGCCGGTGCAGACGTCGTCGTCGTCACCGGTGCGCATGAGGCTGCCGCCGACACGCCGCATATGACGCTTGCCCGCTACCATGACATCGAGGCCGATATTGCAGGCGATGGCACGGTATCGCTGCGCCGCGCGATCTGAACTGACGCCTGAGTCGCTCTTCTTTCTTCTGATCTTCAAAGGCCCGCAGGTCGTACACCGACCTGCGGGCCTCCAAGCGCGCCTGATCAGGCGTTCAGCCAGCACTTCGTCAAGGCGTGGCCGCCCATCAGTTCGCCGTTCGGGTCGTCGACCCAGCCGCCGACCTTGTCATTCGTCGCGTCGATGTAGTTGTTGAACATCGGTACGATGACACCGCCTTCATCGCGCAGGATCATCGCTGCCTGGCGATAGAGCGCCTTGCGCTTGGCCTGGTCGAGTTCTGCGCGCGCCGCAAAGATCAGCTTGTCGAAGTCTTCGCGGAAGAAGCGGGTATCGTTCCACTCGGCCTTGGAGAGATAGGCGATCGAATAGACCTGGTCCTGAGTCGGTCTCCCGGTCCAGTAGGACATGCTGAACGGCTGCTTGTTCCAGACATCCGACCAGTAGCCGTCGCCGGGTTCGCGCTTCAGGTCGATGGTGATGCCGCATTTGGCCGCGCTCATCTGGAAGAGCTGCGCCGCGTCGACGGCGCCCGGGAATGCGACATCTGACGTCCGCAACAGCACCGAGCCGCTGTGCCCGGACTTCTTGTAGTGGAACTTCGCCTTGTCGGGGTCGAAGGCCCGCTGCTCGATGTCGTTGTCGAAGAGCGGATAACCCTTGATCATCGGCGTGTCGTTGCCGACGGTGCCGTAGCCGGCGAGCACCTTGGCAACCATCTCTTCCCGGTCGACCGCATACTTCAGCGCCAGGCGCAGATCGTTGTTGTCGAACGGGGTCGTGTTGCAATGGGCGATGAACACATAGTGTCCCTTGCCGGGCACGTTGCGGATGACGACGCCGGGCAGGCGGCTGATCAGCGCGACGACCTTCGGTTCGATGCGGTTGATCATGTGAATCTGGCCGCTCTGCAGGGCCGCCGTGCGGGCAGTCGAGTCGTTGATGACCACGATCTCGATCTGGTCGGCATGGCCCCGCTCGGCCGAGCCCCAGTAGCCTTCGTGACGCTCGGCGATATGCTTCACGCCAGGCTCGTTGGAAACGACCTTGTAGGGGCCGGTGCCGATGCCGGCCGTCGGGTCGTCCTTGCCGCCGTTCGGCTGGATCATCAGGTGGTAGTCGCTGACGACATAAGGCAGGTCGGCATTCGCCTGGCGCAGGGTGATGACGACATGGTCCCCGTCCGCCTTGATCGTCTCGAACTCCTGCACGAAAGGAAGTGCTGCCGACTTGGAATCGGCATCGCCGTGGCGCTCGAGCGTTGCCACGACGTCGGCCGGCGTCAGTTCCTTGCCGTTATGAAAGGTGACATCCTTGCGGATCTTGAAGCGCCAGGTCTTGGCATCCGGCGTTGCCTCGTAGGCCTCTGCCAGACGGTACTCGATTTCGCCGGTCGGCGAGACTTCGAGAAGCTGCTCCCCCCAGCAGCGCCCCAGTGTATAGGGGACCTGGCTCGCCCAGGTTGCGGGGTCGAGGCTGTTGGTCGATTCGCCGCCGACCAGGCCTGCCTTCAAGATTCCGCCTTTGACCGGACCGGCGGCGCGCGCCGCCTGACCGAGCAGCAGGTTTGCCGACGCGACGGTTACGCCGAGCGCTGCGGCGCGCCCGAGAAACTCCCTTCGCGACAGCCGACCCGCGGCAACCTGATGGCTCATGAATTCCAGTTCTCTTGGCATGGCTCACTCCCTCTCTTGTAAGACCCGCCCGGCGCACCGGTATCGTTGCAGGATATTGGAAGGAGAAGTGGCCAAGGGATTCTTGGCCCGCGACAGTTCGTGCCGCAGATCGACGAAGGAACGTCGTATCTTCGAACGCATTTGCGACCGGCGCGAAGAGCCGCTCAGTCTTTTCTGGCCAACGGCCGCCTTCTTGCAAGGGTCTCCGGCTCGCACTTGTCACTGCCGGCTGCGGTCACATCGCGATGTTTGCACACGGTTTATTCAGGCGCGATCGGTTCCGGCTTGGCACGCACGGGTTGCTTCGAAACGCGCCTGCACCCATGCGATAATATTGTATACAATAATGTTGATGTTTGTGTTCTCTTATCGTATGCAATTGAAAGGCGCGGCAATTTAAGGCTGGAGCCCATCGGTTTGGGAGGAGGCGTGTGGAGAGGAATCGCACGGCCCGAACCGGCAAGAACGAAGACAGCCAATGGGAGGGAAATCATGAAAAGCAGAATTCTGCAGCTTTGTGCGACGGTTGCCGGCATCGCTGTCGGACTGGTGGCGGCGACGAGCGCAAACGCCGCAACGACGCTCGAGACGGTGAAGGCGCGCGGCAAGCTCATCTGCGGCGTTTCGATGAGCACACCGGGTTTTGCCACCGCCGATGCGAAGGGCCATATGCAGGGCTTCGACGTCGACGTCTGCCGCGCCGTAGCATCGGCCGTGTTTGGCGACCCGGAGAAGGTCGACTTCGTCCTGACGAACATCAACACGCGCTTCCAGGCGCTTCAGTCCGGCGAAATCGACATGCTGTCGCGCCAGACGACCCACACTTTCTCGCGTGAAGTCTCGCTCGGTCTCGATTTCGGGCCGACCGTCTTCTACGACGGGCAGGGGCTGATGGTGCCGAAGTCGCTCGGCGTCAACAGCGCGAAGGAACTGACGGACGCGGCGATCTGCACGCTGCCCGGGACGACGACCGCCCAGAACCTCAGCGACTTCTTCCGCTCGATCGGCGGCAAATTCGAACTGGTCGTGTTTGAGAACCCGGACGAAAACCGCAACGCCTTCTTTTCAGGCCGCTGCGAGGCGATTTCGTCCGACCGTTCGGACCTTGCCTCGATCCGCGCGGTTGCCAACAACCCCGATGACTACGTGGTGCTGCCGGAAACGATCTCCAAGGAGCCGCTGGCCCCGTCCGTTCGCCAGAACGATTCCAACTGGCGCGATATCGTCTCCTGGTCCGTCTGGATGCTGATGGCAGCGGAAGAGCGCGGCATCACCCAGGCCAACGTCGACGAAATGGCGAAGAGCGAGGATCCGGAGATCCAGCGCATGCTCGGCGTCAGCGAGGAGCTCGGCAAGATGCTGAACCTCGACAACAAGTGGGGCTACAACATCATCAAGGGCGTCGGCAACTACGGCGAAGTGTTCGAACGCAACCTCGGCACCAAGACCGCACTTGGCCTGACGCGCGGCCCGAACACGCGCTGGAGCGAAGGTGGCCTGCTCTACGCACCGCCGTTCCGTTGAGGATTGACGGGCCCGCGCGCCGGCGCGGGCCCGCCTCCCCACATCCTGCCTAATGGATGGGTGCCATGCCCCTGTTTTATGATGCGCGCATCCGCGCCTATCTCTATCAAGCGATCGCTGTCGGTGCCGTCGTCTTCATTGCCTGGGTGATGTTCAGCACTGCCAGTGCCAATCTTGCCAAGCAGGACATCGCAACCGGCTTCGGATTCCTGGCGCGCCAGGCCGGCTTCGTGATTACGGAAGCCGCGATTGCCTACGAGCCGACCGATACGATCGGCCGGGCGATCCTCGTCGGTATCGCCAACACCGTCAAAGTCTCGCTGCTTGCAGCGCTCTTCGGGACTGTGTTCGGCCTTCTCGTCGGCATCGGGCGATTGTCGCACAATCCCGTGCTGTCGCGCCTGATGCTTGCTTATGTCGAAGCGCTGCGCAATGTGCCACTGCTTCTCTACCTGCTTCTCTGGTACTCGCTGATCATCTCCGCATTTCCGCCGGTCAAGCAGGCGATCGAGATGCTTCCCGGCGTCTTTCTTTCAAACAGTGGCTTGGTCATGCCGGCCTTGCACTGGCAGAGCGGATTTTCTGCGCTGACCGTTGCCCTCTTGGTCGGCACCACCGCGGCCATCCTTGTGGCACGTATCTTGGGGCGTCGGCGGGTCGTCACGGGCAAGGACATGCCCGTCGCCGCGTTCGCGGCGCTGGCGGTTGTGCTGCCAGTCGCAACAGCGCTGATGTTTGCCAACATCTCCGTGACCTGGGACGTGCCGGAACTCGGCCGCTTCCGCCTGAGCGGCGGTTATCATCTGCGTCCGGAGTTCGTCGCACTGCTGCTCGGGTTGACGTTAAGTGTGTCGGCTAACGTAGCGGAAATCGTCCGCGCCGGTATCCAGGCGGTGAGCAAGGGTCAGTGGGAGGCGGCGACCGCGCTTGGCCTGTCGCGCACACGCACCCTGAAGCTGGTGATCCTGCCGCAGGCGCTGCGGATCATCATTCCGCCGCTCACCAACACCTACCTGACCGTCTTCAAGAACAGTTCGCTCGCCATCGCCATCGGCTATCCGGACCTGGTGATGGTCTCGAACACGATCATGAACCAGACCGGTCAGGCAATCGAGGCCATCGCCATCTTCATGGGTGTCTATCTCGCTCTGTCGATCGCAATTTCGCTGGTCATGAACTGGTACAACGCGCAGGTTGCGTTGAGGGAGCGTTGAGCCATGGCCCAGGTTGAGACCCTCATGAGCGATGCTGTGCTCACCTCCAGCGGCGAGGCGCCGCCAGCCCGCAAGAACCGGTGGTTCAGCGCCTACTTCGGAACACCAGGCAACGCGTTGATCACCATCCTTTGCCTTGGCACGATCTTTGCCGTTGCCAAGCTGGCGATCGGCTGGCTGTTCGTCGATGCGACGTTTTCCGGCACGCCGGCCGAATGCAAGGCGACGAGTGGCGCCTGTTGGCCATTCCTGTCGGCGAAGATGCGCTACATCTTCTTCGGCTTCTATCCGTTCGAGGAGCAATGGCGGCCGCTCGCGGCGATGCTGTTGTTCCTTGCCGCCTGTATCGTCTCGATGGTTCCGAAGATCTGGGGGCGTGGCCTGCTGGTCGCCTGGATCGTTTGCATCCTGCCGACGCTCTACGTCTTGATGGCGGGTGGCTTCTTCGGTCTGAGCGTCGTGCCGACGACACAATGGGGCGGGCTACCGCTCTCCTTCATGCTGTCGTTCATTGGGCTTGCCTGCGCGCTTCCGCTGGGCATTGCGCTGGCGCTTGCCCGCGCGTCCAGCCTTCCGGCGATCCGCGTCCTCGGCGTTGGCTTCATCGAGATCGTGCGCGGCGTGCCGCTGATCAGCATCCTGTTCATGGCAACAGTGATGCTGCCCCTGTTCATGCCTGACGGGCTCACCATCGACAAACTTATCCGGGCGCAGGTGGCCATAGTCCTCTTTGCCGCTGCCTATATCGCCGAGATCGTGCGCGGTGGCCTGCAGGCCGTTCCCAAGGGACAGGTGGAAGCCGGACATTCGCTCGGGCTGCACTATTGGCAGATCATGCGCAAGATCGTGCTGCCGCAGGCGCTAAAGAAGGTGATCCCGCCGCTGGTCAGCCTGTTCATCGGCTTCTTCCAGGATACGACACTGGTGACCATCGTCGGCCTGCTGGACTTCCTCGACACCGTCCGCACCGCCATGCGCGACCCGCAATGGCAGGGCATAGCGGTGCTGGAGGGCTATGTTTTCGCAGCCGTTGTGTACTTTGTTTTCAGCGCTCTTATGGGTGCTTACAGCCGTTTCCTTGAGCAACACTTCAGGACCACGCATGACTAACGAGATCCACGTCATCCGCAAGGCGCAGACCGTCGTCGCCTTCGACAGCACGCGCAATGGTCACGTCTATCTCAACGACGCCGATGTTGCCTATGACGGCCGGGGCTTCGTCCATGTCGGCGGCCAGTACGACGGGCCTTTCGCCAGCGAGAGTTCCGGTCGCGACCGGATGATCATGCCTGGCTTTGTCAACGTGCATTGCCACTCGGGCGAGGAGCCGATCTCGAAGGGCATCTTTGAAGACATGGGCACGGCCGCTCTTTGGGGCAATGCGCTCTATGAATACTCCAACCTGCTCGAAATCGATGATGATGCGATCGAAGCGTCGCTGACGGTCATGGTCGGCGACCTCATGCGCTGTGGCGTCACCACGCTACTCGACATCGCCGGACCGCACGCAAGCTGGCTGCCGACGTTTGCCAAGAGCGGCGCACGCGCTTTCGTCGCCCCGGGGTTCCGCGAAGCCCAGTGGCATGTGGAAGACAGCCGCCGGCTCGATTTCCGCTGGGACAAGGCGAGGGGGCGCGAAGCCTTCGCCCGCGCACTTGAGGTTGTCGACATCGCGGCCGCGCATCCGTCCGGCCGTCTTGGCGGCGTCGTTGCGCCCTCCCAGATCGAAACCTGCTCGCCAGAACTGCTGCAGGATGCCGTTGCCGCGGCTCGCAAGCGGGGCATGCCGACCACCATCCATGCCGCCCAAACGATGACCGAGCATGAGGAACTGCTGCGCCGGCACGGATTGACGGCCGTGCAGTATCTCGAGAGCCTCGGCCTGCTCGGCAAGGACTTGATCCTCGGGCATTGCATCTTCGTCGACAGTCATTCCTGGACCCGCCAGCGAACGGAGATCGACCTCAGGCTTCTGGCTGATCGCCAGACGACAGTCGCCCATTGCCCGGTGACTTTCTCGCGCAGCGGGATGGCGCTGGAGTCCGTCGGGCGCTATCGGCGCGCCGGCGTCAACGTCGCCTTGGGAACCGACAGCTATCCCTTCAACATGCTCGAGGAAATGCGTCAGGCGATGATCTGTGCCCGGCTGTCGGGCAAGTCCGTTTTCGACGTCGCGACTGGTGACATCCTGGAGGCTGCGACCATTGCCGGCGCACGGGCACTCGGCCGCAGCGATCTCGGCCGCATCTCTGTCGGGGCCAAGGCGGATTTCCTCGTCGTCGATCTCAGGCATCACGCGATGCAGCCTGTCTATGATCCGCTGCGCAGCCTTCTGCATTGCGCCGCGGAGCGGGCGATCGAGGGGGTCTATGTCGACGGTACCTGTGTCGTCAGCGGCGGACGGCCGACCCTGATCGACTATGACGGAGCGCTTGCCGCTCTGCAGGCGGCGCAGGATTACGCCTGTCGCAAGGCGCCGCAGAACGATCCGAAGGGTCGCTCGATGCGGATGCTTGCGCCTTTGTCGTTACCGCAGGGCACTAGCCCGGCGGCCGACTGGAATCTGTCACGATAGCAGGCGATGGGCAGCGACGGCGCAAATCAGCGGCATTAGGTAATAAAGTCGCACAAAGCCGTCGTACGCCACTGAATCAAAAGAGCAATTCCAGAAATTTCCCCAACTTGGAGATGCTGAGGGTGAGGTGCAGACATCGGCCGCGTCTACTTGCATCCCTGGACTTTGAGTCGGACCTCGTCCGAAGAACGCCAGCGACAGCGGACCCAGTGTACCTGCAAACCGTTCTGGCCACCCTTCGCGTTGAAAGACCTCGCCGATGAAATAAATAGAATGCGGGTTTTGTTGGCAAGTAAGGTTCGGGTCGCATAGTAAATCGAGATCGGACCGGCATCCGCGTACCATGCAGGTATCAAACGGACGAGGTCACCGTTCTCCAGGTAGGGCAATGTGTCCGGTTTCGCGATCATGGCGACGCCAAGCCCCAGAACCGCAGCCGCTCGCATTGCGGCCGGGTCGTTGACGACGATCCTTTTGGCGCGGTTCTCACAAGCCTGCATAGTCGGTAAAGGCAACGCCCAGTCAGGCTCCCGTCGGCTCAGCCGGCGGTTTGAAACGGTTAGCGCCTCATCCTACCTTATGAGTATCGGAATGCCTTGTTTCGGGTGAACGTTGCCTCGCAGTTGGAACATTGAAATGGCTGTCGAATTGATGTAAACAAATTTTAGTTAGGAAGAACAGTATGAGCTACAGGGTCGCCCATCTTGATTCGCGCAAACGCGCTCTCGAAAAGAAAGAGAGCCGCGAACGGGATCAGGCGCGCCTGAACAACGGTTCGGTAAGCCCTTCTCAGTTGCGCCGTGAGAACTCCGCGTTTGCTGCACTTCCCCTTCATCGTTACAAGATGGTTGCTATCGGCGGCAAGGCTTTGGCGAACTCCTGAGAGAGAGCCAAGGATGATCATCGAAGACGACGAAGATGCCGATCCCCATCTCACGGCAGAAGAAGTTCAGACGCTCCTCGGGTTTGTCCAACGCTTCCGCCCCATCATCGTCGGCGGGCAGGCGATCAATATTTGGGCCGAACTTTATCACGGCATGGACGAGGAACTCGACGCTCTCGGCGAGCTTACGAGCAAGGACCTAGATTTCTACCACAATCGGGGTGCCGAGCGCGCGCTTGCCGAAAGTCTGGAAAACGGGCTCCTCGAAATACCCAATGGTGACAACCACACCCCCAACGCGGCTGTCGTCAAAGGTAAGCTCGGGGGACGTGATATCGTGGTCGACTTCCTCGCCCAGATCAAAGGCGTCGAGGATAAATCCCTCCTCGAAAACTCCATCACGTTTGCGGATGCAGAAAACCCCGAGGCTATTTCGATCACCTTGATGCATCCGCTGGATTGCGTTCGGAGCCGCCTGAGTAACATCAACATGCTTGGTCGCCGAAGTGACCACTCGTTGCGGCAAGCCGTCGCGAGCCTTCTGATCCTGGACTGCTACATCGATGATCAGCTATCCAACCCTGAGGACAGGCCCGCCTTAAAACGGGCTCTCACCGCTCTCAGAGAGCTTGAGTACATCATTCGCGGCATGCACATAGGAAAACCAACCGAGCAGGAATTTGGCGACCAACTCAGTCCGGTTTCGATCCTCCGGAAGTACCGTGAAGACGAGCGCCTCGATGTCCGTTTGCGGGAATTCCAGCTTCAAGGGATTTTAGGCAGACTGGAAGGCAAGCAGGACGTCTCTGAACGGCGTCGCGAACGTGAGCGTGATCGTGTCGCTCGCGGCGGAGACCCCGACCCAGGGGCATCAGGACCGAGGTTCGGCTAGCTCTGAACAGGTTCGGATTGCAGATGTTGGCTTCATTTATCGGTCCGCTCCAACACCGAAGAGCTCGCACGAGCTTATGACGGAAGTTGCCTGATCCAATCGTCGAACCCAGCGTTTGAGGCCCGCACTTACAGTATCCGTTTCCGGTCTCCCGTCTGAGTTCAGAACGCAACAGCCAAGCAAACAAGAAGAAGCGCGCGCCGCGCAAGGATGGCCGCGACGATGAACAGACCAAGGTTGATGTTGGCAGCATCCGAAAGGATGGTCACGACCTCGATCGGCGGCAGATGTGCGAGCCCCGAGGCCACGAGCAACAGGATTAGATCTCGGAATCGACCGAGGCCTTCAGGTGTTCGAAAGTATCGAGCTTGCCGTAGAATTCCAGGAGCGGCTTTGCGAGCGTATCGAAGGCGAAGTGCCGAGATACCAGCCGGCAATGCCGCCGAGCACCGAGGCGACGCTCGCCACCAGCGCGTACGCCACGCCCGCCCTGGGGTGCGTCAGTGACATCGGGATGAGAAGTAGGTCGGCGCGGACCGAAAAGGTCGAGCTTTCGACGAAGGCGATCATGCCGAGCCAGACAATGGCGGTCTCTCGCGTGGCGAGCGACATTGTCCAATCATAGTGGCGATGGAGCATACGTTACGGTTCGCTGTTGAAGACAGGCCTCTCTATCGTCGCGCGAGCTAGCTGTAGATGTGACCGCCAGCCAGTAGTCGCGACATTTTCGGCATTCCTAAGAAACATTCAGCCAGATGTTGGCGCGGGCTGTAGGGTATACCCGAACGACTTTGCTCTTCGCTCGAGATTGGTGAGGACGCGTCGACGGTAATTCTCCTCGTAGTGGGAGGCTCCCGGATCGCTGTATTCCATACCGTGCCGCAGGGCGTTGTAGAACAAGACGGCTATTTTGCGGGCCGTGGCAGTGACCGCCTTGGCCTTGCCGACGCGCGCCGACAGACGCCGATAGAATGCCCCCAACGCGGTCTGAGTGCGCCCAACCGCAACCGCGGCAAGTCGCAGTAGCGCCGCGGCCCGGCCGGACATTTTTGCATGCAAGGCGGCGTCACGTCATTGCTAGGCGAGCGCTAGGCGCGCATAGCGGCCTGGCGGTTGTCCGACGTGGCGGCTGAACGCGGTACTGAAGGTGCTGGCCGAACGGTAGCCGACACGCTCGGCAATCGCCGCCAGATCGACATCACGCTGCCGCAACAGATCCTTGGCAAGCGCCATGCGCCAGACCAGAAGGTACTCCATCGGCGGCACCCCGACGGCACGGGTGAAGCGATCGAAAAACACCGAGCGCGACAGCGCCGCGTCGCTTGCAAGCTCGGCCACGGTCCAAGGGTGGGCCGGATCAGCGTGGATTGCACGGATTGCGGTCGCCAACCGAGGGTCGCCCAGCCCGCGCAACAGGCCGGGCGTGGCGCCTTCGCCCTGGATGGACCGAAGTGCTTCGACGAGCAGGATTTCCACCAGGCGGCCGAGAACCAGGTCGCGACCCGGGCGCTCGTTGCTCGCCTCGTCACCCATCAGGCGCACCAGTGTCGAAAGGCGTTCTATGCCGCGAAGGTGCACCAGCGTCGGCAACAGCGACACGAGCAGCCCAGCATCGGGAGACTCGAGTAGGAAGTATCCGCCGAGCAGGCGTACATCCGGTTCACCGTCGGCCCTGCCGTGGCGAACCTCGTCCACCGGTGCCGACGTTACCTTGGGATCGATGAAGGTTGGCTGCACCGGCTCGAAACCCGAAAGCGTGAAGCCCGGGGTGGTTGGCAGCAAGACGAAATCGCCGGCTTGAAGCGTGACCGGCGCCGTGCCGTCGACGACGAGCCGGCAGGAACCGGCAACGACCGTGCAAAAACTCGGCTGTCCGAACTCCGAATAGCGAACGGCCCAGCGACCAGCGCCGCTGATGCCTTTGGTAAAGACCGTTTTCGGTCGCAAAAGTTGAATGAGTTGTGAGAGTGGATCGGCCATTTCAGGACGATAGCAAACTAAAATAGGACTGCAAGCCGTAGTTCGTCCTGAGTGGGCAGGGTATCCCGTTTGCATCAACGCAACTGAGGACATTTCCATGAAGACCGTACTGATTACTGGCTGCTCTTCCGGTTACGGCCTGGAGACGGCACGACGCTTCCACGCCGAGGGCTGGAACGTGATCGCGACGATGCGCACTCCGCGGCGCGACATCTTGCCGAAGTCCGAGCGCGTGCGGGTGCTGGCGCTCGATGTCACGAGCCCCGAGAGCATTGCGACCGCGATTGAAGAGGCCGGACCGATCGATGTCCTCGTCAACAATGCCGGCGTAGGCGTGGTGGGGGCCTTCGAGGCGACGCCGATGTCCCACATTCGCAAGGTCTTTGATACCAACACCTTCGGGGTGATGGCGATGACGCAGGCCGTCATCCCGCAACTTCGCTCCCGCAGGTCCGGTGTGATCGTCAACGTCACCTCCAGCGTGACGCTTGCGGCCATGCCGCTTGCCGCGGCCTATACAGCCAGCAAGACCGCGATCACCGGGTTTAGCGGCTCGCTTGCCCATGAGCTCGGAGCCTTTGACGTACGCGTGAAACTGGTTGAGCCCGGTTACGCTCCGACCACGCGTTTCGCGCACAACACGGCGGTGCGCGTCGAAGACCTGATCCCGGAGACCTATGCCGAGTTTGCCGCTCCGATCTTCGAACAGTTCGCCAAGCCGACCCTGGTGACGACGGAGGCGGACGTTGCCGAAGCCGTGTGGCGGGCCGCGAACGATACGACGGGCCAGCTCCGCTTTCCCGCCGGAGCCGATGCGGTCGCGCTGGCCAAGGCGGGCTGAGGAGACCGTGACATCAAGCCGTCAGGCGGAGGCGGGCACGCGGTGCAGCCTGCCTTTCCGCTCCCGGTTCGTCCCCTAAGGTTCGGAAACGCTCGACCAGATCGAACAGTCCGGACGCCTGGCCTGAGAGCCGATGGGTCATGGCTGTGCTCTCTTCGACCATGGCATTGTTCTGCTGCGTCACGCCGTCGAGCGAATGCATGGTCTCGTTGATGTGCTGCAGGTCGTTTGCCTGGTCACGAGCATCGCCGGCGATCTGCTGCGTCTGTTCGTTGATCGCGTGGATCTGGCCGGAGATTTCGTCAAGTGCATCCCCCGCTGCCCGGACGAGGGAAACGCCCTTCGCCACCTCGTCGGCCGAGGTGGTAATGATCGCCTTGATCTCGCGGGCAGCCAGCGCGGACTTCTGCGCCAGTTCCCGCACCTCATGGGCGACGACGGCAAAGCCCTTGCCAGCCTCGCCGGCGCGGGCAGCCTCCACCCCGGCGTTCAGCGCCAAGAGGTTGGTCTGGAACGCGATGTCGTTGATCGTGCCGATGATCTGCGAGATCGCCACCGAACCCTTCTCGATCTGGGCCATGGCACCGACGGCGTTCATCACGACCTGGCCGGATCGGTCGGAACTGGCTTTTGCCGCGGCTGCGATCCGGGTTGCCGACGAGGCATGTTCGGCAGTGCGCTCGACGGTAGCGGTAATCGCGCTCAGGGCTGCGGTCGCTTCTTCCAGCGTCGCCGCCTGGTGTTCCGTGCGCTTGGCAAGCTGGCCGATGGCGTCCCGCATTTCGCCGGTCTCGCCGTCGATATGGGCGCTTCGCGCCTTGACGTCGCCAAGGGTGACGGCGAGGCTTTCGAGCGACAGGTTGAAGTCCGATCGCAACCGGTCGAAACCGGCACCGAAAGGCTGGCCGATGCGTGCCGTCAGGTCGCCCTGCGCCAGCCGTTCAAGGCCGATCGCCAGGCTCTCGACAGCTTCGTTGATCTGGCGCGACATTTCGGTCTGGTTCGCCTCGCGCATCTGGCGTTCGTCCTCGATCATGGTTCGGGTGCAGGCCGCCTCGGTCTCGAGGCGGTTGCGATCGATGAGCGCGTCGCGGAAGACAAGCACCGAACGGGCCATGTCGCCGATTTCATCCTTGCGGCTGCGCCCGACGCCGGCGATCGCCGTATCGCCACCGGCAAGCCTGCTCATGTCCGCAACGAGGCCGGTGATCGGCCGTGTCATCCGGCACGAGTACCAGACGGCGGCCGCCAGTGCGGCGACAAGCACGGCAAGGGCTGTTGCCAGGGTCCAGTTACGCAGGGCCGTGACGGCGGCAAATGCCTCGCGTGACGTCATGACGGCAGCCACGCTCCAGCGTGTGCCGAAGGCATCGAGACCGGTCGCGGCGATCTGCGCTTCCTCACCGCGGAAATCGTCGAGCCTGCTGCTGGCGATGGCATTGGCTTCGGGCTGGGCGTCAAGGCTGACGCGTGCCTTGAGCACGTCGCTATCCGACGTCGCGGGGCTTTCGGAGAGGAAGAATCCGTCGCCGTTGATGAGGATCGTCTCGCCAGTTTCGCCGAGGCCGGTTCTGTTGCCGATGATCTCGCCAATGCGTGCGTCCGGCATTTCGAGGATCAACGTGCCGATCTTGCCGTCGATCGATTCCAGCGGGGTGGCGATGAAGGCCGCGGCACTGCCGCCAAGTGGCGCATAGGCCTCGTAGGATGCAAAGGCGAGCTTGCTCTTGTCGGTGCCTTCGGCCGTTTCCTTGAAGATGCGGCCGAGGCCCGTATCTTTCCAGGTCCCGTCCTTGAGGTTGACGGCAAAGTCGCCCTTCTTGTTGAGGGAGTAGACGACGTCGCCGCTGAGATTGGCGAGCAGCACATCGCGGTAGCCATGCGCTTCGGCAAAGCGGCGGAAGAAGGGATGATAGCGCGCATGCAAGGTGTCGTAGTCGTCGATGCCGGCGGAACTGTAGAGGGCGCGTTGGTCTTCGGTATTGGGGTTGCCGCTCACGTAGCGCCGCTGCAGCTCTCTTTCTGCCGCATCACCGATCTTGGCGGCAGCGCCGTTGAGATCGCTGAGCGCCTTGGCGACGGATTTCTGCGCCTGCAGATTGCGCAGGTCGTTTTCGACGGTCGTCAGGTAGTGGCGAAGCTCATTGCGGCGCGCATCGGCAAGGGCCTCGAGCTTCTCCACCGCCGCGCGCGCTGACATGCTACCGCTGACGGTGAGGCTGGCGAGACTGGTCGCGGCAATCGAGAAGGCAGCAAGAGCCGCCGCGGCGAGGGGGAGCTTCGCGGACAAACGCATAACAAACACCGGGCTTGAAGGAGGAGGGCCATGCCAAAGGCTGGTCGCGACGCGTCATGCGCCCGGCGGGGCGAGCGCCCGCGCAGAGAGTTATACGGCCTCAGGTTACAGTTTGATGACAGCGGGATGACATCCGCAAAGAATGCGGTGGAGCAGGGCGGAAGTCCTGCGTTTACCGTGACAACGTCCCTGCCAGGAAGATCTCGGCGCAACTTTCGGCCCGGGTTGCGATCGTCGTCTCATCGATGCTGGCGACGCGTCGCATCATCACGGCACGCTGGGGCTCCATCGCCATCATGCCGCGCAGCATGTCCGCCGCCATGTGTGGGTCGGCGACGACGAGGCGCCCTTGCACCACCTGCTTTTTAAGCCAACGCTCCAGTGTGGCGTTTGTCCGCTCGATCGCCTGTTCCCAGAACGTGGCGGCGATCTCCGGAAAGCGTTCCGCCTCGGCGAGTACAAGGCGGATGATGGCGATCGTGTCCACCGAAAGCACGAGGTGCCCATAGGCTGCGAGCAATCGTACCAGCGCGGTCTTCACGTCGACTGCGTCAAGGTTCTCCTCGTCCGCTTCGAGCACGAACTCGGCGATCCGGAGCGAAATGACGCGCTCGAACAGATCGGCCTTGGTTGGAAACAGGCGGTAAAGGGTCTTGGTGGAAACGCCGGAATTGCGCGCGATCACGTTGATGTTCGCAGCCTCGTAGCCAAGGTCGCAGAATTGCCGTTCTGCCGAAAGGATGATGACACGCCGGGTGTCGTCGTCGCAACGGACCTGGGGCCGGCCACGGGGGCGCGGCGTCTTCTGCTTTTCAAGCATGGCGGCTTTCCAAATTCACTTCTGGAAAGTGTTAGTGATTGAACACATGGAAAGCAAGTGCTTTCCTAAATATCTCCTGTCCGGAGATCCAGGCGGCATCAGATATTGCCGCCCGCAGGAACACGCCTTAGCTTTATGTCATGGCGACGTCGAAACTTGCGGCCTATCGCTCGAAACGGGATTTTTCCAGGACGCCGGAGCCTGCGGGGCGCTCGGGCGGCGAAGGGAACCGCTTTGTCGTCCACAAGCATCACGCAACGGCTGACCATTATGACCTCAGGCTGCAGGTGGGGGACGTCCTGAAAAGCTGGGCGGTCCCGAGGGGGCCGTCGCTCAACCCCGCCGACAAACGCTTGGCGGTCGAGACCGAGGACCATCCGCTCGACTATATCGACTTCGAGGGCGTCATCCCCGAAGGCGAATACGGGGGCGGGCCGATGATCGTCTGGGATGCCGGCGTCTGGGCGCCCATGGACGATATCGACAAGAGCCTGAGGACCGGGGCTTTCAAGTTTCGTCTTGCCGGAGAGAAACTCAACGGCGGCTGGATGCTAACGCGTCTGAAGCCGAAACCGGGCGAGGAGGATCAGCGCAATTGGCTGCTGTTCAAGGAACACGATCCGGCCGCCGACCCGACAGTCGATATCCTGGCGTCGCGCCCTGAAAGCGTTAAGAGCGGCCGGCGGATCGAGGACCTGGTCGAACAACCGAAGAAACCGGCAAAGCCGACCGTTCTCAGGCCCGGCGCATTGCCCGGTGCAGTCAGGGGGGCAAAGCCGGAACGGATCGAGCCGCAACTTGCCAGCCCGGTTGCGAAGCCCCCCGGCGCACCACTGGAGAAGGCGAAGTGGCTGCACGAGATCAAGTTTGATGGCTACCGGACGATGGCGGATATCTCTAACGGCAAGGTGCGATTGATCACGCGCAGCGGTCTCGACTGGACGAAGCGCTACAGTGACCTGCCGGAGGCTTTTCAGAAGCTGCCCTGTCGCGAGGCCCTTATCGACGGCGAGATCGTCGTTTTGGATGACAAGGGCATCAGTCGTTTTGCCCTGCTGCAAGACGCGCTTTCAACCGGGACCGACGGAAAGCTCGTCTTCTATGCATTCGACATCGTCTATCTGGACGGATGGAACCTGGCCGAGGTGCCGCTGGAAAAGCGCAAACGGCTGTTGGAGCAGGTGCTCGGCTGGCAGCTATCGAGCCGTTCGGCGATCCAGTTCAGCGACCATGTCGAAGGCGACGGGCGCGGTCTTTACGAGCAAGCTTCGGAACTGGGTCTGGAGGGCATCGTGTCGAAACGGGCCGCGGCGCCCTATCGCAGCGGCCGTACCCAGACCTGGACCAAGACAAAGGCGCTGAAGAACGAGGACTTCGTGATCGCCGGATACACCACCTCCGAGGCGGCCGAGGGCCTTGCAGCACTTGCTCTCGGTGAATGGGTGGGTGACGAACTGCACTATCGTGGCAAGGTCGGAACCGGCTTTGACGCTGAAACTGCAGCGCGACTGCTTGAACGACTTGAAGGGCTGCGCGGCGACGCAATCGCACTCGAAGGCGCGCCCAAGGAAATCCTCTGGGTGCGCCCGGTGTTAAGCGCCCGTATCCACTATTCCAATCGTACGGCCGACAACCTCCTTCGCCATGCGGTCTTCAAAGGCCTTCGCGATGTTGAGCTTTCGGCCCCCAGGCTTGCGCCGCGCAAGCGGCTGATCACCGATGCCGATCTTGCCAGCATCCAGGTCACCAATGCCGACCGTCGCGTGTTCGGCAGATCCGGGCCGACCAAACTCGACATTGCCGTCTACTATGCTCTCGTCGGCGACTTCATGCTGCCTCATCTCCTCGGCCGACCGGTGTCGCTCTTTCGCTGCCCGACGGGCAAGCCTGCCGATTGCTTCTTTCAGCGTCATCCCTTCACCGGCATGCCCGCCTCGATCGTTAGCTTTCAGTCGACCAACTCAGAGGGCGAGACCAAATCCTACCTCTCGATCGAAGGCACGAAAGGGTACTTGGCGCTCGCCCAGTTCGGCGTCATCGAGCTCCATAGCTGGGGCACCAAGCGCGAGCGGCTCGAAACGCCCGATCGTATCGTCTTCGACCTTGATCCCGGCGACGGCATCACCTGGCGTGACGTGGTCGAGGCAGCCGTGCATATCCGCGGCGAACTGGAAACGCTGGGCCTTGTTCCCTTCGTGAAAACCTCGGGCGGCCGTGGAATTCATGTCGTCGTCCCGGTGACGCCCAAACTCAATTGGAAGAAGACACACCAGGCGACGAGTGCAATCGCGTCGCGCCTTGCCGAGACAGCGCCGCAGACATTCACCACCACCATGGGCAAGGAGAACCGCGTCAAGCGTATCTTCATCGACTACCACCGCAATGCGCGTGGACATACGGCGGCGGCCCCCTATTCACTTAGGGCGCGCACAAATCTGCCCGCCTCGACGCCGCTCAACTGGGCGGATCTTGAGACTATCGACGCTCCAGAGGATTTGAACTATTCTTCGCTGCCTGGTCTTCTGGATACTTTCGGCGATCCCTGGGCCGATATCGACGCCTTTGCCAAGGATTTGCCGCTTCTGTCCGAAACGAGGACGTAATGCGTTTGGCCGCGTAGGAGACGATCATGGCGCCCAGGGCAAGTTGGAAAGGTTATCTCAAACTCAGTCTCGTCAGTTGCCCCGTCAGGCTCTATCCGGCGACCAGCTCGAGCGAACGCATCAGCTTCAATCAGCTTCACAAGGATACGCACAACCGGATCAACATGAAGCCGGTCGACCCGGAGCTCGGTCTCGTCGAGCGCTCGGACCTGGTCAAGGGGTACGAGTATGAAGACAAGAAGTACATCATCATTGAGGACGCGGACCTCGATAGCGTCAAGATCGAGTCCAACCACACGATGAACATCGAGGCCTTTGTCGACGAAGGCTCAGTCGACGTCATCTACCAGGACGCTCCATACTACCTCGCGCCCGATGGTGCGATGGCCGAGGAGACCTTCGTCGTACTGCGCGAAGCGCTGAAACGGACCGGCAAGCTCGCCATCGCCCGGCTGGTGCTTTCGAGCCGTGAACGCATTGTTACGATCGGCGCGCGCGAAACCGGTATGTTCGTGTGTGTGTTGAGAAATCCGAGCGAAGTGCGCGGAACAGCTGAATATTTCGGCAACATCCCTGTCGGTCATGCCGACCCGGAGATGCTGCAACTGGCAGAGGCGCTGATCCAGCAGAAACTGACCGTCTTCGATCCGAAAAACTACGAGGACCGCTACGAGATCGCGCTGATGAAGATGATCCGCGAAAAGCTGAAAGGCCACAAGCCGATCATTGCGGCAGCGCCGGAACGTGGCAATGTCATAAACCTGATGGACGCCCTCAAGGCGAGCCTGTCCCAGTCGAAGCCGCCCGCGAAAAGCAAGACGAAGGCCGAACCGGCTGCAAAGGAAGCAGCCAAGGCTGCGGCACCGGCCGCTGCCAAACGCACGGCGGCAAAGACGCCTGCGAAGAAGAAAGCATGATGGCGGTTGCAGGTCAGACTTTCGGTATCGTCGGAGCGCTTGCGGCTTTCCCGCGCCGGCTTGCGGCACGGGAGGTCGAACGGCAGTTCGGGCACCTGAGGCGCGGCATCACGCGCCAGACAACCTATCTCGTCTTCGGGCGACGGCTACTGGCAACGTCAGGCGATGCCGAGATCGAAGCCCGTTTCGATTCAGAGCGCGCCGCAGGGCGATGGATCATCAGCGAGAACGGCTTTCTTCGTCTCCTGGGGCTCATGCCGGTCCCGGCGGCCTCGGCGCTCACGCGGCAATCGCTGATCGATCAGGCGAGGCTCCCCGCGCGTGTCTTCGATCTGCTGTCGTTGTTCGATGCCTTCGAACATGACAGCGAACCCTATTCGTTTCGCGATCTGATCCTTGCCCGCAAATATGCGGAGCTCATCGCCTGCGGGGCCAGTTGGAGCGCGATTGCCCGGTCCGTGCACCGCTCCGGGCAGGTTGCGTCGCTGACCGCACTTTCGCTGCATCACGAAGGGCGTGATGCGATCTATGCGCGCAGCATCGAAGGCAAGAGCGAACTGGATGGGCAGTTGCTTTTCGACCTTGCAACAGTCGATGATGCCGAGCTGGAGGACCTGTTTGCACTTGCCGAGGAGGCAGAGGCGAATGGCGACTACGAGGTGGCCGCCGGCTTTTATCAGCGTTATCTGGCGATGGACCGGACAGATTCGGTTGCCGCCTTCAATCGGGCCAATTGCCTGAGGGCAGCGGGGCAGGCGCTGGACGCGGCGCATGATTACGCGCGCGCGATCAAGCTCGATCCATCGTTCGTCGAGGCCTGGTTTAATCTTGCCGGGTTGATGAGTGAGCGCGGTCGGATCGATGCGGCGCGAAGGCATCTGAAAAAGGCGATCGATCTCGACGCAGATTACGCGGATGCGGTGTTCAATCTGGCGAAACTGGAATTCGATGCCGGCGACCTCGCTGAGGCGCGGCGCTGGTGGAGCCGCTATCTGGAACTCGACAGCGTCAGCGAATGGGCGCGGACGGCAGAGCGTGGCGTGCAATATGTCGATCTGCACCTGCGTCCAAGAACGGTGGGCTGAAATGGGCGACAAGTTCCTGTTCGATGGGCCATTGGATGCGCCTGTGACCGTCCTGCTCGCTCACGGCGCCGGCGCGCCGATGGATTCCGCCTCGATGAACGCAACCGCCAAGGCACTTGCTGCGGCCGGGTTCCGCGTTGCCCGATTTGAGTTCGGCTACATGGCGTCGCGCCGGGCTTCCGACGGTCGCAAGCCCCCGCCGCGCGCCGAAACCCTCAATCCGGAGTATGTGGCCGCTGTCGAGGAACTGGGTGCCAAGGGCCCGTTGATCATTGGCGGCAAGTCGATGGGTGGGCGAGTTGCGAGCATGGTTGCCGACGATCTCCACGCGGCCGGCAAGATCGCCGGACTGCTCTGCCTCGGCTACCCATTTCATCCACCGGCCAAGCCCGAGCAGTTACGCACCAAGCACCTGGCCACGCTCGAGACGCCGACCTTGATCTGCCAGGGGACGCGCGACGAATTCGGTACCCGAGAGGAGGTTCCTGCCTATACGCTTTCGGATGCGATCGAGGTTTTGTGGCTCGAGGATGGCGACCACGACCTGAAGCCGCGTAAAAGCATCTCCGGCTTTTCAACCGCCGATCACCTGAAGACGGTCGCAGACGCTGTTTCCGCCTGGGCCGCACGGCTGACGCCATAAAGCCGCTGCGACATGAAGATCGCCACGTTCAACATCAATGGCATCGTCAAGCGGCTGGAGAACCTCATCGCCTGGCTCGAACAGGCAAAACCCGACGTCGTCTGCCTGCAGGAGTTGAAAGCGGCGGACGGCCAGTTTCCGCGCGATGCGATCGAGGCGGCCGGCTATGGCGCAGTGTGGAAAGGGCAGTCGGCGTGGAACGGCGTCGCGATCCTTGCCCGCGACAGTGAGCCGGTGCTGACCCGCGTCGGGCTTGCCGGCGATCCGTCAGACAAGCAGAGCCGGTACATCGAGGCAGCGGTCAGCGGCATACTCGTCGCGTGCCTTTATGCACCCAACGGCAATCCGCAGCCAGGGCCGAAATTCGACTACAAGCTGGCCTGGCACGATCGCCTCTTGCGCCATGCTTCAGAACTTTATGGCGCTGATCTACCGGTCGTTCTGGCGGGCGACTACAACGTCGTGCCAGAGCCGCGCGACATCTACCCGACGCGCTCATACGACGACAACGCGCTCGTCCAGCCGCAAAGCCGCGAAGCTTTCCGAAGGCTGCTCAGCCAAGGCTGGCTCGACGCACTGCGCAAGGTTCATCCGCAGGAGCAGCTTTTCACCTTCTGGGACTATCGCCGCAACCGGTGGCAGCGCGATGCCGGTCTGCGACTGGATCACATCCTGCTCAGCCGAAAGCTCTCAGGCAAGCTTACTGCGTCTGGCGTCGACCGTCAGGTTCGGGGCGTGGAAGGGGCGAGCGATCATGCGCCGGTATGGATCAGACTGCGCGATTGACGCGCCGCGATAGATGAACGCTGAGGCGGTGAACCCGCGCGCAACGATGAGTGCCGATATCATCGACCCGTCTCCGGGCATCGAGCGTCTGTCTTATTCCGTCGCGCCGCGCGCCACGCGCCGGCAGTCAACACGAATTGCCGGCGGAATTGTCGGGCCGGACAATCTCCAGGGTCGCTGAATACGGCGCATTCCAGCATGTGAGGGCGGGCGGAATGCTCTGGCCATCGCCTTCATTTCCCATCTGTTTTTGAGATGACGCGATCGAATAAGTCTATTTGTCAAATCGATGGGCGATCGACATTGTCCCGACCCGAGGAGAAACACTTTTAGGACATCGCCGTGGAATACAATCGCTTTGGCCAGACCGGCCTGAAGACGTCATCCCTTTGCCTTGGCACCATGGGTCTCGGTTCTTCCAAGTGGAAGGGCTGGGTTCTCGACGAGGGCCGGTCCGTTCCGGTTCTGAAGGCGGCCCTGGACGCCGGCATCAATTTCTTCGACATGGCGGACTGGTACTCGACCGGGCTCAATGAGCGCGTCGTCGGCCGCACCCTGCTTTCGATGACCAGCCGCGAGAACCTGGTGCTCACCACCAAGGCTTTCTACGCCATGAGCGACAGCCCGAACGACCAGGGCCTTTCGCGCAAGCACCTGATGAAGTCGATCGACCGTTCGCTCACGCAAATGGGTACCGACTACGTCGATATCTACATGGTCCACGCCTTCGATCCGGAAACGCCGATCGAGGAGACCATGTCGGCGCTGCACGACATCGTCAAATCCGGCAAGGCCCGCTATCTCGGCGCCTCGACCATGTATGCCTGGCAGTTCGCCAAGATGAACCATGTGGCCGAGAAGAACGGCTGGACGCCCTTCATCAACATGCAGTGCCAGTATTCGCTGCTCTACCGCGAGGAAGAGCGCGAGATGATGCCCTACTGCAAGGACGAAGGCATTGCCGTCACGACGTTCTCGCCTTTGGCGCGCGGCTATCTTGCCGGCGGCGGCTCTGCACCGCGTATCGCCCATGATCTCTATCTCGACTGGTTCGGCGACGAGATCGACCGGGAGATTGCCAACAGGGTCAACGAGCTTGCACGCAAGTACGGCAAGACCGCGAGCCAGATCGCCCAGGCCTGGGTCATAGGCTCTGGCAACAGTACAGTGCCGATCTTTGGTGCGGAAAGCGCCGAGCAGGTCGAAGCTGCCCTAGACGCGGCAAAGATCGTGCTCGACGCCTCCGATCGTGCCTATCTCGAAGAACCCTACCGGCCGCGCGACATGATCAACGACTACAACCCGGTCCGCCGTCCTCGCGCGCTTTCCGCGCCGGCCGCCACGCTCGCCGTCGCGTCCTGATCGCTTTTCTCATTTCGGAGACTACCCATGCTTTTCATCGGCGAAGGTTTCGAGGGCTCCGGCCCGAATGCTGCGCATATCAATCTCTATCTCGGCCCGAAGGATGGTCCGATCGCCGGTGCTCTGGCGACCGCGGCGGCAAGCCCGGGCCCCGGCCACCTGCCGTTCCAGGCGATTTTGAAGCCGAACCTGCCGGCAAAGCCGGTGACACTGTTCATCGCCAAGGCGGTACTGCAGCCCGGTACCCATGAGACCATGACCTGGGGTCCCGCCCAGGCCGGCGTGGCTGCCGGCATCACCGCCGCTCTGCTCGACGGCACGCTGCCGGCAGAGGCCGAGGACGATTGGCTGGCGATTGCCGCCGTCTGGGTGAACCCGACGGCCGACGACGCCGAAGCGGTCTATGCTCATAACCGGACAGCGACCCACATGGCGGCCAAGCGCGCGCTGACACGCAACTGGCCGTCGCGCGAAGAGCTGAAGCAGGGCTTGCTCACGGTCGGCAATCCGTTCTTCACGCCGAAGGCTGCCTGAACGATGCAGCTTGTAGAACGCCGAGCCCTGGTGGGCGGAGTGTGGCAGGACGCCACTTACGAAAAGCGGTTCTCCGTCGTCAATCCTGCCGACGGGAGCGAGATCGCCCGCGTCGCAGATTGCGGAGCCACGGAGGCGCAACAGGCACTCGATGCGGCGGAAGTGGCCTTCCGCGCATGGAAGCAGACGACGGCCGCACAACGCTCCGAAGTTCTCAGGCGTTGGGCCGGGCTGATGCTCGCGCGACAGGAGGAGCTCGCCCAGCTCCTTACCGCCGAGCAGGGCAAGCCGCTCGCCGAAGCCCGTGGCGAAGTCGCCTACGCTGCCGGTTTCCTGACGTGGTTTGCCGAGGAGGGACGCCGCTCGCATGGCGGCGTCGTGCCGCCGCATCGCAGTGATGCCCGTATCGTCGTGATGAAAGAACCGGTTGGCGTCGTCGCCGCGGTCACGCCGTGGAACTTCCCGCTGGCGATGATCACCCGCAAGATCGGCCCGGCGCTCGCTGCCGGCTGCACCATCGTCATCAAGCCAGCCGAAGACACCCCGCTCTCGGCATTGGCGCTCGCCCGCCTCGGTGAAGAGGCCGGCGTTCCCGCTGGCGTCGTCAACATCGTCACGACGAAATCTCCCGCCGATGTCGTTGGCGTCTGGATGGCAAGCCCGGTCGTGCGCAAGTTCTCCTTCACCGGTTCGACGGCGACGGGAAAACTGCTGATGCGCCAATGCGCCGATACGGTAAAACGCGTCAGCCTCGAACTCGGAGGCAACGCGCCGCTGATCGTTTTTGATGATGCCGATATCGAGCTTGCGGTTCGCGGAACGATCGCCTCGAAGTTCCGCAACACCGGGCAGACCTGCGTCTGCGCCAACCGCATCCTGGTCGAGGACGGTATTTACGATCGTTACGCCGCCGCACTCACCGAGGCGGTCGCCGCGATGAAGGTTGGACCCGGCATAGAAGATGGGGCAGCGCAGGGCCCGCTGATCAATGCGGCGGCGCTGACGAAGGTCGAGCGGCATGTCGCGGACGCGACGGCCAAGGGTGCGCGCGTGTTGACGGGCGGCAAGCCGCATCAGCGAGGCGGGCTGTTCTATGCGCCGACGGTGCTGAGAGACGTGACGCCGGACATGGCGCTCGCGCAGGAAGAGACCTTCGGGCCGGTGGCCGGTCTCTTCCGCTTTCGTGGCGAAGCAGAGGCGATTGCCCTTGCCAACGCAACGGAAACAGGGCTTTCGGCCTATTTCTTCACCCGCGACATCGGCCGCGCCTGGCGCGTTGCCGCCGCGCTCGAAGCCGGCATGGTCGGCATCAATGAGGGGGTGATTTCGACTGAAGTCGCACCCTTTGGCGGGATAAAGCAATCGGGTCTCGGTCGTGAAGGCGCGAGCGAAGGCCTCGATGAGTATTTGGAAAGCAAATACGTGCTCTTCGGAGGGCTTGCCGTACAGTAAGCCCACCCTCCGCTAAGAACAGAAAGGATCCGATCATGGATCGCCGCCGCCTTCCGCTCAATGCCCTGCGCGCCTTCGAGGCCGTAGCGCACTACAACAGCTTCACCGACGCTGCGAATGCGCTGAACATTTCGCAGAGCGCGCTCTCGCGACATGTCATCGGGCTCGAGGAAGCACTCGGCCACAAGCTGTTCGAGCGGGGGCACAAGTCGATCGCGCTCACGGTGGAAGGCAGGGCGCTGCTTGCCGGGGTGGTCAAGGGGTTCGACCGGATCGAACAGGCGCTGAGGGAGGTCGGCCAGAGCGAGGGGCAGAAACGCAAGCTGCGCATCAACCTGCCGCCGAGCTTCGCCATGAAGCTCACCGTGCCGTTGCTCACCGACTTCCGGCGCAGCTTCCCCGAGGTGCTGCTCGAAGTCTCCACGCCCTATGGTGGCCCGAACAGCGAATTCGACCTTGCCGTCGTTTATACCCGGCCGACCGTCGACGAGTGGATCACCGATCTCCTGTGGGAAGAGCGCCCGACGATCCTTTGCCACCCGGACCTGGTGCGTAACGGCCCGCCAGATATCGGCGCCTTCATCGCGGAGAACGAAATCGTCCACATCAAGATCGTCGATCTCGATCCACATCACATGTGGCAGCGGTTCGTGCTGCAAAACGGTGTCTCGGATGTTGCGACCTCTCGTGGCGTCACCTTCGACAGCGCAAGCCTCGCTGTCCAATACGTGCTTTCGGGGCATGGTCTCGTGCTCGTCGACCCGGTGCTCTTTCGAGACGAAATCGAGAGCGGTCGGCTCGTGGCACCCTTCGAGGCCGACTACTACGAAGGCTTTGGCTACTACCTGAAGATCGACGCCGACGGGCTGGCGGACCCGCTGATCGCCGGCTTCCGCTCGTGGCTCATCAGCCGGTTCAGAAACAACGGTCGGCCGAACGGCCACCGAAGAGGATTGCGTGTGATCGGTGGCACCGACACCGCCTAAAAAATCAATTCCTGGAGGAGGAAACATGAAAGATCTGAAGACAAACAGTGACCGGCCGCTCCATTCGTCCGTCAAGGACCTCGTCGAGCAGGTCCGCTCGGGAGCAATTGACCGGCGTTCGTTCCTGCGCGCCAGCGCTTGGCTTGGGGTCTCCGTTGCATCTGCCAGCGTCTTTGCCGGCATGAAGGGCGAGGCATTTGCTCAAACGGAAACGCCCGTTGACGGCGGCACGCTGCGTTTTGCCTGCCAGATCCAGGAACTGACCGATCCGATGCTTTCGAGCTGGATCGAGGCTTCCAACCTCTATCGCAACAGCCTCGAATTCCTGACCTATGTCGATGCCGACAACATCACCCATCCCTATCTCGCCAAGAGCTGGACGCCGTCGGAGGACCTGAAGGTCTGGGACTTTGAACTGGACGAACGCGCCAAGTGGTCGAACGGCGACGCCTTCACGCCCGAGGATGTGATCTTCAACATCGAGCGCTGGATCGCGCCGGATTCCCAGTCGTCGAACAAGACCGCATTCTCCGCCGTCGAGAAGGTCGAAAAAACAGGTGACCACAGCGTGCGCATCACGCTGTCGCGTGGTGTGTCCTCGCTGCCGGAGCAGCTCTATTCCTACACCTGCCCGATGGTGCATCGCAATTTCGTCAAGGACGGTGCGAACTGGCCCGCGAACCCGATCGGAACCGGCCCGTTCAAGCTCGAAAGCTTCGAGGTCGGCCGCCAGGCGGTGTTTACCAAGCGGGCCGACTATTGGGGAACGCCTGCTCATCTCGATGAGATCCACTACATCGACATGGGCACGGATGTGACCACGCATCTGGCGGCGCTCGCCAGCGGCCAGATCGACGTCATCTATCGCGCCAGCATCGCCGAATATGACCTGATGAAATCGCTGCCGAACATCCAGGTGCTGAAGGCCAACCCTGCGCACACGCTGGTCATGCGCATGCAGGTCGACGCAAAGCCGTTCGACGACGTTCGTGTCCGCAAGGCGATCCAGCTTGCAGCCGACAACAAGCAGATGCTCGACGTCGCCTATCGCGGCGAAGGCGTGATCGGCGCGAACGTGCATGTCTCGCCGACGCAGCCGGACTATTTCCCACTGGAGCCGGTGACGCGCGACGTCGAGAGGGCCAAGGCCCTGCTTGCCGAGGCCGGGTATAAGGACGGCCTCGATATCGAGCTCACGCTCGGCAACACGCAAGGCAAATGGGAACAGGACACCGCTCAGGTGTTGCAGCAGAACCTGGCCGAAGCCGGCATCCGACTGAAGCTCAACGTGCTTCCGGCGTCGCAGTACTGGCCGGTCTGGGACAAGGTTCCCTTTGGCCTGACCTACTGGGCCCATCGTCCGCTCGGCTCGATGACGCTGGATCTTGCCTATCGTTCGGGTGGCGCTTGGAACGAAAGCCATTTCGCCAGCAAGGAGTTTGATGCAGCCCTCGACAAGGCGATGGCGGTGGTCGATCCGGCAAAGCGCAGCGAAGCCATGCGTGAGGTCGAGCAGATCCTCCAGGACAATGCCGTCATGGTGCAGGCCTATTGGCCGAGCCGCTTCTGCGCGACGTCCATGAAGGTGAGAAATTACAAGCTGCACCCGGCGGACTACTTCCGCATGGACGGCATCTGGCTCGCCCAGGCGTAATTTCGTTGAGGGGCCGCAGGTTCTGCGGCCCTCATTCCACCCGGCCCTCATTCTATCCGGCAAGGAGTGGTTCCCCGTGACCCTGATCCTTTTTATCGTCCGTAAGCTCGGCGGCGCGGCGGCGGCCATGCTGACCGTGTCGTTCCTTGTATATATGGCGCTTGAGGTCAACGTCGAGGACGTTGCCGTCAAGGTGCTCGGCCAGTTCTCGACGGACGCGCAGCGCGCCGCCTGGCTGACGGCCAACGGCTATGACGATCCGTTCCTTATCCGCTATGGCCGCTGGCTGTGGTCCTTCGTGTCAGGAAACTGGGGCGAATCCACCTATTACCGCGCGCCGGTGATCGATCTTGTTCCCGATCGGCTGGCCGCTTCCGGCCTTCTTGCCGGCGGCGCGCTGCTGGTGATGGTGCCCGTCGGGCTCTTCGCCGGCCTTCTTGCGGGTATGCGGCCGGGCTCGCTCATTGATCGCGCCGTCTCGCTGCTGTCGATCGTCACCACCTCGATCCCGGACTTCGCTTCAGCCGTCTTCCTGTCCGCCGTGTTCGTCTTCTGGCTCAACTGGCTGCCGGGCGCGAGCACCATGCTCTCCGGTTTCTCCTTCAGCGAGATGGTGCTTCCGGTGCTCGTGCTTGCCTTCTATTCGACCGGTTACCTGGCGCGCGTGACACGCGCTTCGATGGTGGAGGTCATGGGCACGCACTATGTCCGCACCGCGCGTCTCAAAGGAGCAAGCCCGGCCCGCATCGTCTGGCGCCACGCCCTTAGAAATGCGCTGATCACCCCGGTCACCGTCATCATGCTGCAACTGCCGTGGCTGCTCTCGGGCGTCATCGTCGTCGAGGTCTTCTACGCCTACAAGGGCTTCGGCACGCTGCTCTATGATGCCGCCCTCAACAGCGACATCCGCCTCGTCGAAGCCTGCGCCATGGTCAGCGTTCTGGTCGTCGTTGCCACCCAGATCCTCTCCGACATCGCCTACGGCTGGCTGAACCCGCGTGTTTCACTGCTCGAAGCGGCCATGGGCAGCAAATAGGTCACGTCATGCGCAAATTCTTCCTGCCCTATCTTTCCAGCCCCATCACTGTCGTCGGCGGTTTGCTCAGCCTCGGCTGGCTGCTCATCGCGCTGCTTGCACCGGTCCTTGCTCCCTACGACCCGATCAAGACCCTGATGCCGCTTGCCAAGCCCGGCGCGCTCAATCCGGCCGGCGGCACATTCTGGCTCGGCACGGACATGCTCGGCCGCGATATTCTTTCGCGGCTGATCTACGGTGCCCGCACGGTTGTGGTCTTTGCGACGCTTGCAACGCTGACAGCCTATCTCGTCGGAGTGGTGCTCGGTCTTATCGCCGGGTATCGCGGCGGCCGCTTGGACGCGGTGCTGTCCTACTTCGCCAACGTCGTACTCTCCTTTCCGGTGCTGGTGCTCTACATCGTCATCATCGTGGTGATCGGCTCCTCGCCCTTCAACATCATCCTCGCGGTGACCTTTGGCAGCGCGCCGGCAATTTTCCGCATCGTGCGCGGCATCACCATCGATGTGGCGAGCCGTGACTACGTGGCGGCGGCAATCACCCAGGGCGAGAGCGCCTGGCGCATCATGCTCTTCGACATCCTGCCCAATGCCAGTGGTCCGCTTGCCGTCGATTTCTGCCTGCGCCTTGGCTACACGGCAATCACCATCGGCACGCTCGGATTCCTTGGCCTCGGTCTGCCACCACCGACGCCGGATTGGGGCACCATGGTCAACGAGGGTCGCGGCATGGCGATCGCTTTTCCGCACCTCGTGATCTTTCCCTGCCTTGCAATCTCCTCGCTGATGCTCGGGCTCAGCCTGCTGGCGGATGGATTGCGGGAAGTTTCCGACGCACAAGGACGGCGCGCATGACAACGCAAGAAAGACAACCGATCCTCAAGGTCGAAAACCTGAGTGTCACCCTGCCGAAGGGCTCCGACCGCCCCTTCGCGGTCAACAATGTCAGCTTCAATCTCAGCCCCGGGGAGATCCTCTGCGTCGTCGGTGAATCCGGTTCCGGCAAGTCGGTGCTGTCGAGTGCTTTGATGGGCGCGGTCCCCGAGGGGCTGAAGGTTGCAGGCGGGCATGTCCTGCTTGAGGGGAAGGACCTGACACGCCTGTCGGAGAAGGCGTTTCGCGCCATTCGCGGCCGCGACATTGCGATGATCTTCCAGGAGCCGATGGCCTCGCTCAATCCGGCAATGACAGTGGCGGCGCAGATCGAGGAAGTCTTCCTCCTGCATTCCGACTTTGATGCCCGCGAGCGGGCGAAGCGGGCGCGCGATCTGGTCGTGGCGATGCGGTTGCCGAACCCGGACCGCATCCTCAAGTCCTTCCCGCATCAGCTCTCGGGTGGCCAGTGCCAGCGCGTGGTGATTGCCATGGCGCTTGCCATGAGCCCACGTGTTCTCATCGCCGACGAGCCGACGACGGCGCTCGACGTGACCACCCAGGCGCAGGTGCTGAAGCTGATCGGTGAACTGCGCGACGTGCATGGCCACGGCATCGTTTTCATCACCCACGACTTCGGCGTCGTCGCCGACATTGCCGATCGGGTCGCGGTGATGAAACATGGCGAGATCGTCGAGATCGGGGAGGCGAAGCAGGTGCTGACGGCACCCCAGCATCCCTACACCCAGGCGCTGATCGCCGCCGTTCCGAGCCTTGATCCGCATGATCGGCCGACGGCGCCAGAAGCAGAGCCCGTCCTTGCCGTGCGTGGATTGCATCATTCCTATGGTGCGTTGGCCGTACTCAAAGATATCGATCTCAGCCTTGCCCCGGGCCGTGTCGTTTCGATCGTCGGGGAATCCGGTTGCGGAAAATCCACGCTTGCCAAGGCGATGATCCGCCTGATCGATGCGAGAGGTGGGCGTGTGGAGGTGGCCGGTACCGACCTCCGCGTCTTGCCCGCCAAGAAGCTCGAAAAGTACCGCCGCACCATCCAGATGATCTTTCAGGATCCGTTCGGCTCGCTCAATCCACGCCGCAGGGTCGGCCCGATGATCGCGCGCGCAGCAAGGCTGGCCGGTGCAAGCTCCGCCGAGGCGCGCCGCCGTACCGAGGAACTGCTCGACCTCGTCGGCCTGCACAAGAGCGCCTATTGGCGCAAGCCGAGCGCCTTTTCCGGCGGTCAGCGGCAGCGGATCGGCATCGCCCGGGCGCTTGCCATGCAGCCGGATGTGCTGATCGCCGACGAAAGCGTCTCGGCCCTTGACGTTTCTGTGCAGGCGCAGGTGCTGGCGCTGTTGCGCGACCTGCAGGAGCGGCTGCAACTCGCCATCGTCTTCATCACGCACGACCTCAGGGTCGCAGCCCAGATCAGCGATGAGATCGTGGTGATGCAGAAGGGCGAGATCGTCGAACGGGGAACGGCAGCAAAGGTGCTGCAACAGCCGAGCCATCCCTACACGAGAACCTTGCTGGAGGCAGCACCGGGCCGCAGCACGTTCTAGGGCGCCATGCGTCCATATGAACGCGCAAAGGTCGCTCTGGGAGGGGCTGCTCTCGAGCACTCCGGCGCTTCGGTGAGAAGGCGATGAAAAAGCAGTTGCATTGGCTGGTCCCGGTCGCGCACAGTCCGGGCCAGTCAAACGAACACGAGCGTGCCCGGCATGTCGTGCCGGCAAGCGGATATGATCATGTCTCTCTCCAAGGCCCTTAGTCTCATGCCGCGGCGCAAGCTTACGCGCGGTCCGACGCCGATCGAGCGTCTGGAGCGCATCGAGGATGCATTGGGTGCCGCGGCAAAAGGCATCAGGCTTTACGCCAAGCGCGACGATCAGATGACGCTCGGTGGTGGTGGCAACAAGCTCAGAAAGCTCGAGTTTCTGCTCGGCGATGCGGCGGCGAAGGGGGCCGACACGCTGATCGCCACCGGTGGCCGGCAGTCGAACTTTGCGCGTCTTGCTGCCGCGACAGCGGCGAAGTTTGGCCTGTCTTGCGAACTGGTGCTGGCGCCGATGGTGCCGCGGGATGGTGCGGAATATGACAGAAACGGTAATGTACTGCTCGATGACCTGTTCGGGGCGCGTATTCACCACCTGCCGCAGGGCGTCGACGCAACGACGTTGGCGAATGAGCGGGCGGCAGAACTTAGCCAGGCCGGGCGCGTCGCCTATGTCGCAACACTGGGTGGCTCGTCGGCCGTCGGGTGTGTCGGCTATGCGGCGTGCGCGCTTGAGATCCAGGAACAAGCGACGGAATTGGGCCACGATTTCACATCGGTTGTGGTTCCCAATGGCAGTTCCGGGATGCAAGCCGGATTGGTCGCGGGATATCGGGCGCTCGGTCTTGATCCACGGCGCGTGCACGGCCACTCGGTGCTTGCACCGGCCGAAAAGGCGAAGATCGCGACTGTCGAGCGAGCCAACGATGCCCTCGCACTGCTCGGCCTCGAGCCCTCGGTGGCGTTGGACGAGGTGACTGTTTCCGGGGATCAGCTCGGTCCCGGATATGGCATTCCGACACAAGCGATGGTCGATGCCGTGCGGCTGATGGCGAGCCGTGAGGGGCTGCTGCTTGATCCTGTCTACAGCGGCAAGGCATTCGCAGGCCTGCTTGAAGACATTGCCGCGGGCCAATACGGCGCCGGCGACAATGTGCTCTTCATCATGACCGGCGGCAGCCCCGGGCTCTACGCCTATGCGAGCCATTTTCTCGGAGCGGAACGCGGCTCGCCCGACGTTCGAGAACGGTAACCGGTTTCTCACATCGGGGCTCAACGATTGAGCGGTGGTGTTTCCGCCGCGCGGTGACGTCAGGCGCCGCCACCGATGAGCCATCGGTGAAACCTGTTGCACTGAGATACACAAGACCTCCCGACAGGACACATCCGCGATACGTCAAGATGGTCCTCTGCCGCGCATGTCAAGCGCGATCGCTGCCACAAGGCTTCGGTCCAGTGCGGAGAGACGATGATGCTGCTTTTTGTTGTAGCCTACCTCGCAGGTGTGCTGACGATCGTCAGTCCCTGCATCCTGCCGGTTCTGCCGTTCGTGTTCGCCCGGGCCGGCCAACCATTTTCCACCAGCATTCTACCGATGCTGCTCGCCAAGATCGTCACCTTCGCCGGCGTTGCCTCCTTGGCCGCGCTCGGCGGCAACTGGGTGGTGCAGGCCAACGAGTACGGTCGCTACGCCGCGATTGCGCTGCTTGCCGTTTTCGGGGTTACTTTGCTGTCGACGCGCGCGGCGACCTTTGTCACCGGTCCCCTCGTCGCTCTCGGCAACCGGCTTTCGAGGAAAGCAGCGACCGGGGAGCCGGGAAGCATCAGCGGCGCCATTCTGCTCGGCGTTGCCACCGGGTTGCTCTGGGCGCCTTGTGCCGGCCCTGTTCTCGGCCTGGTTCTGACCGGGGCTGCGCTTAACGGGGCAAGCGCGCAGACAACGCTCTTACTCGCAGCCTACGCGGCGGGCGCGGCAACATCGCTGGCGCTGGCCGTGCTTGCCGGAGCACGGGTGTTCTCAGCCATGAAGCGTTTCCTCGGCGTCGGCGACCGTATCCGCCAGGGCCTGGGTGTCGCGGTTCTGGCCGGCGTGGCGGCGATCGCCCTCGGGCTCGATACCGGCCTGCTGGCGCGTCTTTCCTATGCGAGCACGGCAGGCGTCGAGCAGTCGATCCTCGATCGGCTGCGTGGCATCGGAGCACCCAAGGACGTCGCAAGCACCCGGATGACGCTCGCCGCAAAGGACACGCGACCGGTGGACTACCGCAGCGATCTGCCGGTGGAAGGCACGTTCCCTTCGCTTGACGGCGCGGTGCAATGGCTGAACTCCAAACCGCTGACGCCGGCGGAGCTTCGCGGCAAGGTCGTTCTCGTCGACTTCTGGACCTACTCCTGCATCAACTGCATCCGGACGATCCCCTATGTCCGGGCCTGGGCGGAGAAGTACAAGGATCAAGGTCTCGTCGTCATCGGTGTACACGCACCGGAATTTGCCTTCGAGAAACAGATCGAAAACGTCGAGCAGGCGGTTCGTGACTTCAAGATCACCTATCCCGTTGCGATCGACAATGATTTCGCCATCTGGCGCGCATTTTCCAACAGCTACTGGCCAGCCCACTACTTCATCGATGCCGAGGGGCAGATCCGTTACACCCATTTCGGTGAGGGCGACTACGAAGGCTCCGAGCGCGTGATCCAGGACCTTCTGGCGGAGGCGGCCGGCAAGAAGAAGGCCGAAGGCGGCCTGGTCAAGCCCGGCGCAAACGGTGCGGAAGCCGCACCCGATCTCGGCCGGCTCGGTTCCGGCGAGACCTATGTCGGCTACGAGCGGGCCGAGAACTTCGTGTCGCCGGAAGGCGTCTCGGCTGACAGCGCCCAGCTTTACTCTGTCGCGCAGCCACGCCTCAATGAATGGGGGCTCAGCGGCAACTGGACTGTCGGCGCCGAACAGGCGCGCGTCAACGAGGCCGGCGGTGGGATCACCTACCGGTTCCGCGCCCGCGACCTGCATCTGGTGCTCGGACCGGGCGCGGGCGGCAAGCCGGTGCCCTTCCAGGTCACGGTCGATGGGGCGCCACCCGGAGCAGACCACGGCTCGGATATCGACGCCGCCGGCAAGGGCACAATCTCGGAGACACGTCTTTACCAGCTCGTGCGCCAGCACGATGACGCACGGGAGCGGACGTTCGAGATCCGCTTCCTTGAGCCCGGCGCAGAAGCTTTCGTTTTCACCTTCGGATGAGTGTGCGAGATGATCGACAAGAAACACCAACGAGGGCGGCGATCTTCCGCCCTTGGCCAACGCTTCCTCGTCGCCGCGGCCCTGGCTGCAGGCGGGCTGATGCTCGCCTTCAACGGACAGTCGGCAGCAGAAGATGCGAGACCCATACCCAAACCGCGCCATGATGTCGCGCCGACAGAGACGCGCCAGACGGCGGTGTTTGCCGGCGGATGCTTCTGGGGCGTGCAGGCTGTGTTTCAGCATGTCGTGGGCGTTACGAGCGCCACTTCCGGCTATGCCGGTGGCAGCGCTGAGACCGCGACCTACGAACTGACGGAAACCGGCACCACCGGGCATGCCGAGGCAGTGCAGGTTACTTTCGATCCGAAGCAGGTGAGCTACGGCCAACTGCTGCAGATCTATTTCTCCGTCGCGCATGATCCAACGGAGATCGGCGGGCAGGGACCCGACATCGGTCCGCAATATCGCTCGGCGATATTTCCGCGCAACGAAGAGCAGGCCAAGGTTGCTTCCGATTACATTGCGCAACTGAATGCCGCCGATGTCTTTCACCGCGAAATTGCGACGACGATAGAGAGCGGCAAGGCGTTCTACCGGGCCGAGGCGTATCACCAGGACTACGTCTACAACAACCCGCGGCAGCCCTACGTTGCGATCTATGAACAGCCAAAAATAGGTGCGCTGCAGCGTCTGTTCCTCCGCCTCTATCAGGAGAAGCCGGTGCTGGTCGCCGACACCGCATCCTAGCTGGCCGGACCGAGTGATCGCCCGGTTGTTCGGGACAATGAGCCTGAGTCCCGGCGCCAGTACATGCGCATACAGTTTCGGCGGTATCCGAACACGGCGGAGATACGCCCGGCTGTGACACTGGATATGGGGCCCGAGTTCAACAGCCCCAACAGAAGAGGAGCAATCCATGCGTATTCTCATAACGGGCTTCGCCGTGGCGGCGTTGGCCGTCGCGCCCTGTGCCTGGGACAGCGATCCGAGGGAGCCTTCCGCCATCGCGGCGCTCTTTGGCGACCGGGTGCTTGCAGCCCAGTCGCCGGGCACCATCGCCGATCAAGGCGGAGCATTCCTCGAGGACACGCCGAACCAAGCGTCGGCTTCCGCTGTCCCGAAGCAATGAGTGTCGCCGCGATCGGCGTCACGCCTTCACAACTTGGAGTCTGTGCCAGACCTGGGCCCGGCGTTTCGAGTGACCGAAACCACCTTTCGAGGAGGAAAGTGAATGCTTGAGAAACTGAAAGAACAGCAGACGACAGGGGCGCAGACGGTCTTCGTCAACGAGTTGACCAACGGCATCCTCGATCCAACAGCCCCAATGCTGGGGCCGGTTGCCGATGGTGGCATCATCATTGCGAATACCGCGCCCGGTTGCTGGGGGCCGATGATCACGCCTGAAATTCGTGGCGGGCACGAGGTAACAAGGCCGGTGGCGGTCGCCGGCGCCGAGGTCGGTGATGCCATTGCCATCCGCATCCGCTCCCTGGTCGTCACCTCGGCGGCATCTGCGTCGGGAAATGATGAGCCGGTCGCCGGTCGCTTCAACGGCGATCCCTTCTGCGCCGCCGTTTGCCCCGGCTGTGGCGCGGCGTGGCCGCGGACACGGGTTGAAGGCATTGGACCAACGGCGATCCGTTGCGAAACCTGCGGCGCGGACGCAACGCCTTTTGTCTTCACCAACGGCTACACGATTGCCTTCGATGATGAACGCCAGGTCGGCCTGACCGTCGGCAAATCCGTCGCGGAGGCCTTCGCCAAGGACGCGGATCGACTGATGGCGCTACCAGACAGCTCGATCCAGAACCCGATCCTGACCTTTGCACCTACCGATCTTGTCGGCGTCGCGACCCGTTTGCGGCCGTTTCTCGGACAATTGGGCACAACGCCGTCGAAGGCGATGCCGGACTCGCACAATGCCGGCGATTTCGGCCAGTTCTTGACCGATGCCCCGCACAGCTACTCGCTGACTGCGGATGAACTCGTTCAGCACAAGACCGATGGCCATATGGATGTGAACACCGTTCGCGAGGGGGCGATCCTGATCTGCCCGGTCAAGGTACCCGGTGGCGGCATCTACATGGGCGACATGCATGCGCTCCAGGGTGATGGCGAGATCGCCGGCCATACCTGTGATGTCTCCGGTACGGTGACCTTGGAGGTCCATGTCATCAAGGGACTGGCGATCGATGGGCCGATCCTGCTTCCGGTGCTCGACGACGTGCCATTCCTTGCCCGTCCTCTGAGCGAGGCCGAGCGCACCAGGGTTGAGGCGCTTGCCCGCAAGCACGGCGTGCGCGATGTCGAGACCGACGCACCGGTCACCTTCATCGGCACCGGTGGCAACCTCAACGAGGCAACGACGAATGGACTGGAGCGTGCCGCAGAACTGCTCGGCCTAAGTGTTCCTGAAGTGATGAACCGCGCGACCATCGCCGGGGCGATCGAGATCGGCCGCCATCCGGGCGTCGCACGGGTGACGTTTCGCGTACCGCTTCGCCTGCTCGACGCCAGGGGTCTCGGGTCGTTCGCCCGCGGGCACTACAATCTCTGAACCCCCGCCACAGTCGCCGTGTGGGACGAGGCAAGCGCAAACATGGACGGGGCCAGCGGCCCCGTTTCCCTTTGTTGTCCGCAGCGTGATCGCCACCACGCGCCTGGTTTTCGTATCCGTGCGCGTCAGAGCCGGCTCCACAAACATTGCGATACAGAGACAGCGCCCTTCGGACACATGTCGGATACGCCGGCGCCGGATAGTCACGGCGAAGTTCGGGCCGCGTACCGATTTCTGCCGTGGGCATGAGGTCGGCGCGTCGTCCGTGAAAGCTGGAGTTCGCCTGAATCCATCGACGACTGGCCGTCGCCGATCAAAAACAAGGAGAGTGAGCATGTCCGGAATATTGTCGTTGATTGGCAAGCGTTATCGTCTTGCAACCTCTGCCCTGGCGATCGGGATCTTGTTGCTCGGCGCCAACGCCTTCGCCGGGAGTGCCGCCCAACCGGGAGGAGCTCAAATCGTCGCTCAGGCAACCCTCAACAGTACTTCGTCTTCGAAGCCGGTGGCGGATGAAGCCATACGTCCGTTCCAGTTCCACGCGAGCGACGAGGCGCTTGCCGAACTCAAGCAGCGCATCGAGGCGACCAAGTGGCCGAACCGGGAGCTGGTCAGTGACGGTAGCCAAGGGGTGCAGCTTGCGACGATGCAGAAGCTCGCCGAATACTGGGCAACCAAGTACGACTGGCGCCGGGTCGAAAAGAAGCTCAATGACCTGCCGCAGTTCGTGACCACCATCGACGGTGTCGACATTCATTTCATTCACGTGCGCTCGAAGCACAAGAATGCGCTGCCAGTCATCGTTACCCATGGCTGGCCTGGTTCGATCATCGAGCAGCTGAAGATCATCGACCCATTGACCAACCCGACGGCCTACGGCGGCACCGAAGCCGATGCCTTCGACGTCATTATACCGTCGCTCCCCGGTCATGGCTTCTCCGGCAAGCCTGAGGAGCGCGGCTGGGATCCGGTACGCATCGCGCGGGCCTGGGGCGTCTTGATGAAGCGGCTGGGTTACACCCAGTATGTCGCTCAAGGGGGCGACTGGGGCGATGCGGTGACCGAGCAGATGGCGGTCCAGGCTCCAGCGGGATTGCTTGGTATCCACACCAATATGCCGGCGACAGTTCCGGCCGAGATCCAGAAGGCACTGGATGCCGGTGGTCCTCAGCCACGCAATCTTACAGCCGACGAGCGCCGCGCCTATGACCAGCTCGACTTCTTCTACAAGAACGGGCTCTCCTACGCCCTGGAGATGAGCAAGCGTCCGCAGACGCTCTATGCCATCGAGGATTCGCCGATCGGCCTCGCAAGCTGGATGCTCGACCACGACGCGCGCAGCTACGAGCTCATCGCCCGCGTCTTTGACGGCGGGAAGGAGGGGCTAAGCCGTGACGACGTGCTCGACAACGTCACGCTCTACTGGCTGACCAACACCGCCGTGTCTTCGGCCCGGCTCTACTGGGAGAACAAGCTCGCCTTCTTCGCTCCAAAGGGCATTACGATCCCGGTTGCGGTCAGTGCGTTTCCCGACGAACTCTACCAGGCGCCACGATCCTGGGCGGAAAAGGCGTTCCCCAACCTGATCCACTACAACCGCTTGGCCAAGGGCGGGCATTTTGCTGCCTGGGAACAACCGGACGTCTTCGTGAAGGAATTGCGCGCGTCGTTCAAGTCGCTGCGCCAACCGGGCTAGCGGGAAGGCACGCACGCCCTTAGCACAGCACGCGGCGGCGCACCCTTGCCGCCGCGCCATTCCAAACGCCATTCATGTATGGCGTAAAATGCCGGATATATGACATTTGAGACGCCGCAGTCGTGACCTACCATAGAGGCTCCAAACTCAACCTAACGGAGCTTGAAAATGAGCAGGAATTCCAAAGGTACCGCACTGATCACCGGCGCGTCCTCGGGCATCGGCGCGATTTACGCTGATCGTCTGGCGCGCAGGGGCTACGATCTGATCCTCGTCGCTCGCAACCGCGAGCGCCTGAATCAACTCGCGGCGCGCCTTGCCGACGAGACCGGCCGTGCGATCGAAGTCGTCGCGGCCGATCTCGGCAACAGGGCCGACGTCAAGCGCATCGAAGCCCTGCTTCAAGGCGATGCGAGCATCACGATGCTGGTCAACAATGCCGGTGTCGGCGCAACGGCGCCGCTCCTGGCGTCCGATGTCGACAAGATGGAGGAGATGATCGCGCTGAACGTGAATGCAGTCACGCGCCTGACCTATGCGGCGGCGCCCGGCTTTGTCGCCCGCGGCCACGGGACGATCGTCAACATCGCCTCGATCGTCGGCGTGGCGCCTGAACTGTTGAACGGCGTCTACGGGGGAAGCAAAGCCTTCGTGCTTGCCCTTACTTTGTCGCTGCAGAAAGAACTTGCCGACAAGAATATTCGCATTCAGGCTGTGCTGCCCGGTGCGACGGCGACTGATTTCTGGGGCATCGCCGGCACGCCGCTTGAACACGTGCCAAGCGAGATCGTGATGCGGGCTGAGGATATGGTGGATGCCGCCCTTTCCGGCCTCGATCACGGCGAACTGATCACCATTCCGTCGCTGCCGGAGGCTTCCGATTGGGAGACCTTTGAGGCCGCACGGCAGAGACTCATGCCTAACCTCTCCCGAAGCGTGCCTGCTGCTCGCTACCGGGTTGGGGCCTGACGTTCGGGCGTCGGCGCCCTCTATGTCGCAGTTCGGGAACGGGCCTTCGTGGAGACACGGGAGTTCGCTCCGGCCTGCGGCCAGTCGACCCGAAAAGAGAGTGCGCCACTTAGGCGCCATCAAAACCGCAAGGAGGTGGCATGAAAGAGACCGCGTCCGCTGAGAGAACGGATCACTGAGATGCCGGTGATGATTGAGGGACAGC
>NZ_JAKUMO010000035.1:0-49813 GCF_037026475.1 Ensifer sp. MJa1
CGGGGCCGGGTTTCTTCAACATGGCCCACTGAATCACAAACCCCCAGCTCTCGCCAGGGGTTTGTCAGCAGTCTGAGGCCGCGTCGAGCGGCCTTTTTCTTATTCCTTTATCTTTTCGCTCGGCGCTACCTGGCGTCGAAGAGGCCGGTCACCAGTGCCGGTGTCAGTTCGTCGAAATGACGGATGATCACGGTCGGCTCGAGCTTTTCGACCGGGACGTCGGAATAGCCGAACGGCACGGCGATGGACGGCACCGCGGCATTGCGGGCGACGAGAATGTCGTTGAGGCTGTCGCCGATCATGACAGAACGTTCGGCGAGACCGCCGGCATTGGCAACCGTCCTTAGCAAATGATCGGCGTTCGGTTTGCGCACCTCGAAGGTGTCGCCGCCGGAGATCGCGGCAAAGCGATCGACCAGGCCGAGACGCTCGAGCAGGCGCGTCGCCAGTCCTTCCGGCTTGTTGGTGCACACGGCGAGCTTGAAGCCGGCGTCCGAGAGGCGGTCGAGGGCGTCGACGAGGCCGGGGTAGGGCAGCGAATCGCCCGGCATCGAGCCGTGGTAGAAATCGACGAACTCTTTCAGTTGCCGCTCCAGAAGCGCCTCGTTGAGTGGCTTCTGACGGAGTGCGAAGGTCCGCTCGATCATGGCACGTGCGCCGTGGCCGACAAGATGGGTAAGGTCGGCATAGCCGACTGGCGCGAGGCCCACTTGCGTCACCGCATGGTTGAGGCTCGCGACGAGGTCCGGCGCGGTATCGACAAGCGTTCCATCAAGATCAAAGACAACAGTAGCAGAAGACACCGAAAAACCTCATTGGCACCGGAAACCCTTGTCGTCCGGGTAGGCGAAGTCAGAGAAGATTGCAATGGCAAGCATGACGGAGGCGGGGTGTGGAATCCGCGACGGCCATTTCATTTTGACTTTTGTTTGCGCCGTCGGGCGTGTAAGTGTCTCAGCGGAAAACGGGCGGCCGATTGCCATTTGCGACGGTGCCGCTCGCGCGAATCACAAGGGAGCGACTGGCGCATGGACGCCCGCCAAATGAAAATCAAAGCCGCCGCGGCGGCTCTGGAATATGTCGAAGACGGCATGCGTCTCGGTATCGGTACGGGCTCGACCGCTGAGGAGTTCGTGCGGCTGCTGGCCGAGAAGGTCGCGTCCGGCTTTCGTATCGAAGGCGTTCCCACCTCCGAGCGCACTGCGCGCCTCTGCCTCGAACTGGGCGTGCCGCTGAAGTCGCTCGATGAACTTCCGGAACTGGATCTGACCATCGACGGCGCCGACGAGGTTGATCACAAGCTGCGGCTGATCAAGGGCGGCGGCGGAGCGTTGTTGCGCGAGAAGATCGTCGCCAGCGCCTCGAAGCGGATGATCGTGATCGCCGATGAAACGAAGGTGGTCGAGGTTCTCGGCGCTTTCAAGCTTCCGATCGAGGTCAATCCCTTCGGTCAGGTAGCGACGCAGATCGCCATCGAAAAGGTCGCGTCGCGCCTCGGGCTTTCCGGCGAAATCGCCGTGCGGCAATCGCACGACGGCGCCTTCATGACCGACGGCGGACACCTCATTCTCGATGCATCTTTTGGCCGTATTCCTGATGCAGATGCGCTCGCGGGAGAGCTGAATGCCATTCCCGGCGTCGTCGAGCACGGGCTTTTCATCAATATCGCGTCGCTGGCGATCATCGCTGGACCGGAAGAGGCACGCATTCTGACTGCGTCCTGATCCGGCTTCCGCCGCTCCGACAGGAGTGGAGAACGATGACGACAACAGGTTTCCATACATGCGCGCCTGGCGGCGGCAATCGCCCGGGCAGCATGCGACAAAACACAGGAGCAAGGGTAACAATGAACAAACTCGCAGGTCTTGTCCGCACTTTCGCTGCCACCGCGGTTCTGCTTTCCGCATCCATTCCGGCGGTCAATGCCCAGGATGTCTCCGAAGACCAGATCAAGGCGGCGCGCGCGACGATTGCGGCTCTCGGCGTGACCAACAGCTTCGACAACATCCTGCCGAACCTTGCCGAGCGGCTGAAGAACACGCTGATCCAGGCGTCGCCGAACCATCAGGAACTGATCACCGCGACCGTTGACGAAAAGGCGCTCAGCCTTGCCGCCCGCCGGGCCGATCTCGAAAATGAAGCCGCAACGATTTACGCCAAGACGTTTTCGCTGGAAGAGCTGAACGCGATCACCGAGTTCTACAGCTCTGCAGCCGGCAAGAAGCTGCTGAACGACGGCCCGATCGCCTCGCGCGAACTGCTGAAGGCAGCCGACATCTGGGCCTCGGGCGTTTCCCGCGATCTCACCCAGGAAGCGACCAAGTCGCTCGACGACAAGGTCGGCAGCACCCAGCCGGCGGCAGCCGCCGAAGGTGCGGTTCAGGCACCGGCACAATAATCGGCGGCAGTTTGCTGCCGTCCATCACGTTTCGATGAGCCCGGAGCGATCCGGGCTTTTCTTTTTCGTGGGCGCATCACTATATGTGCCTGCGGCGCGGCCCTCGGTCCGCGCCGACGCGCGTCAATCGCAAGGGATTGATGGATACGCGTTCCACTTCGCCATTTCGGCCCGCTTGCTTTCAGGAGACTGCTCATGCCCGCTTTCGACTATGACCTCTTCGTGATCGGTGGCGGGTCCGGTGGCGTCCGGAGCGGGCGCATTGCGGCAAGCCTCGGCAAGAAAGTCGCGATCGCCGAAGAGTTTCGCTACGGCGGTACCTGCGTTATCCGCGGCTGCGTTCCGAAGAAGCTCTATGTCTATGCCTCGCAGTTTTCAGAGCATTTCGAAGATGCGGCCGGCTTCGGCTGGACCGTCGGGGATAGCCGTTTCGACTGGAAGAAGCTGGTCGCCGCCAAGGAACAGGAGATCACCCGGCTCGAGGGCCTCTATCAGAAGGGCCTCAACAATGCCGGGGCCGAGATCCTGCACACGCGTGCCGAGCTCGCCGGTCCAAGCACGGTGCGTCTGCTTGACAGCGGCAGAACCGTCACGGCCGAGCGCATCGTCATCGCTGTCGGCGGCCATCCGTCGCCGCATGACGCGCTGCCTGGCCATGAGCATTGCATCTCCTCCAATGAGGCCTTCGACCTTGCGGAGCTGCCGAAGTCGATCCTGATTGCCGGCGGTGGTTACATCGCGGTCGAGTTCGCCAACATCTTCCACGGCCTCGGCGTCGAGACGACGCTGATCTACCGCGGCAAGGAGATCCTGTCGCGCTTCGACCACGACCTGCGCCGCGGGCTGCATGTCGCGATGGAAGAGAAGGGCATTCGCATCCTGTGCGAGGACGTCATCCAGTCGGTCGCGCTGAATGCCGACGGCAAGCGTGTGGCGCAGACAAAGAAGCATGGTGAGATCGTCGCCGACCAGGTGATGCTGGCGCTCGGCCGCGTCCCGAACACCAAGGGGCTGGGGCTGGAAACTGCCGGCGTCAAGACCGATGAACGCGGCGCAATCGTCGTCGATGCCTTCTCCCGCACCAGCGCGCCTGGCATCTATGCCCTTGGTGACGTCACCGACCGCGTGCAGCTGACGCCGGTCGCGATCCATGAGGCGATGTGCTTCATCGAGACCGAATACAAGAACAATCCGGTGTCTCCGGATCACGACCTGATCGCCACCGCCGTGTTCTCGCAGCCGGAGATCGGCACCGTCGGCCTCACGGAGGAAGAGGCGGCGCGCCGCTTTGACGAGCTCGAAGTCTACCGCGCCGAATTCCGCCCGATGAAGGCGACGCTGTCAGGCCGCAAGGAAAAGATGATCATGAAGCTGATCGTCAATGCTGCCGATCGCAAGGTGCTCGGCGCGCATATCCTTGGCCACGATGCCGGCGAAATGGCGCAGTTGCTGGGTATTTCGCTGAAAGCTGGCTGCACCAAGGACGATTTCGACCGGACAATGGCGGTTCATCCGACGGCGGCAGAAGAACTGGTGACGATGTATTCGCCGTCCTACCGCATCCGAAAGGGCGAGCGGGTCTGAGGCGGGGGCAGCCGGCGCTTGGCTTTGCGGGCGCCGCAGCCCATGAATTCTGGTAGGATGTCTTTCCAAGCCATCGCTTAACGTTTATAAGCCCGCATCCGCGACCCTGGGGCAATAATATTGCGTCGGGACAAGGCACGCGGACATGAGTGAAATTTCCGAATACCGGGCGGTCGCTTTCGACCGTCAGGGCACGACCCGCGCGGACAGATCCGCGGCAGACAACAGGTGATCGAAATGGCACAGACTTGGACTCCAAACAGCTGGCGGCAGAAACCCATCCAGCAGGTGCCGGAATATCCGGACCTGGCAGCGCTTGAGGCGACCGAAGCGCGCCTCGCGAAGTATCCGCCGCTGGTTTTTGCAGGCGAAGCCCGTCGCCTGAAGAGTTCGCTCGCCAACGTCGCCGAAGGCCGCGGCTTCCTGCTGCAGGGCGGCGATTGCGCCGAGAGCTTCGCCGAACACGGCGCTGACACGATCCGCGACTTCTTCCGCGCCTTCCTGCAGATGGCGGTCGTCTTGACCTTCGGTGCGCAGCAGCCGGTGGTGAAGGTGGGCCGCATTGCCGGCCAGTTCGCCAAGCCCCGTTCCTCGAACTTCGAGAAGCAGGGCGACGTGACGCTGCCGTCCTATCGCGGCGACATCATCAACGGCATCGAGTTCACCGAAGAGGCGCGCGTGCCGAACCCGGAGCGCCAGATCATGGCATACCGCCAGTCTGCCGCGACGCTGAACCTTTTGCGCGCGTTCGCGATGGGTGGCTATGCCAACCTCGAAAACGTGCATCAGTGGATGCTCGGCTTCGTCAAGGACAGCCCGCAGGCGGAGCGCTACCGCAAGCTCGCCGACCGGATTTCCGAGACCATGGATTTCATGAAGGCGATCGGCATTACCTCGGAAAACCACCCGAGCCTGCGCGAGACCGATTTCTTCACCAGCCACGAGGCGCTGCTGCTCGGCTACGAGCAGGCGTTGACCCGTGTGGATTCGACCTCGGGCGACTGGTACGCGACCTCGGGCCACATGATCTGGATCGGCGACCGCACACGCCAGCCCGACCATGCGCATATCGAGTACTGCCGTGGCATCAAGAACCCGCTCGGTCTCAAGTGCGGCCCGTCGCTGACGGGTGACGGCCTGCTCGAGCTGATCGACCTCCTGAATCCGGCCAACGAAGCCGGCCGCCTGACGCTCATCTGCCGCTTTGGCCATGACAAGGTCGCCGAACATCTGCCGCGCCTCATCCGTGCGGTCGAGCGCGAAGGCAAGAAGGTGGTCTGGTCCTGCGATCCGATGCACGGCAACACCATCACGCTCAACAACTACAAGACCCGTCCGTTCGAGCGGATCCTGTCTGAAGTCGAAAGCTTCTTCCAGATCCACCGCGCCGAAGGCACGCATCCGGGCGGCATCCATATCGAGATGACGGGCAACGACGTCACCGAATGCACCGGTGGTGCCCGCGCGCTTTCCGGCGACGATCTTGCCGACCGCTACCACACCCATTGCGACCCGCGCCTCAACGCCGATCAGGCGCTGGAACTGGCCTTCCTGCTCGCGGAACGCATGAAGGGTGGTCGTGACGAGAAGAAGATGGTGGTCAACGGCTGACCTATCTGCCTGGCGATGTTCAGCTTTTCTGAACGTCGATCACCGGATATGAAATTGACAACGCCGGGTCGGCTCAAGAAGCTGGCCCGGCGTTTTCGTGTCCGGAGCAGGAAGTGGCGCGGGCCATTGCGCCAAAACCTCCGGTTCATGGCAGGGTCAGAACAAGTGCTATCGCCGGGGAGGGTCGCAATGGGAGACATACATAAAGGGAGTTGCCTTTGCGGGGCCGTCCGCTTTACCGCGCGCGGTGAGTTGCGCGAGCTGATCTACTGCCATTGCAGCCAATGCCGCAAGCAGACCGGGCTCTATTATGCGGCGACCAACGTCGAGAGCCGGAACCTCGACGTCGAGGGGACTGAGAATGTCAGCTGGTACCGGGCGAGCGACACAGCCAGCCGCGGCTTTTGCCGGGTTTGCGGTTCTGCGCTGTTCTGGAAAGGCGATGGAGCGGACCACACGTCGATCATGGCCGGCGCATTTGAAAAGCCGACCAACCTGAAGTCGGGCTATCATATCTTCTGCGAAGACCAGGGCGATTTCTACGAGATCACGGACGACTTGCCGAAGTTTGCGGCCGGCCGCGTGTGAAAGGTCACCTCTGCGCGCCGCCGCTCGCCTCGCGCTCTGCCTGCGCGAAACCATTGGCAAGGCCGGCCAGCTTGACCGCCTGCCAGTAGCAGTACTCGTCGATCAGTCGCGCGCTGAGCCAGAACATGCCGCGTTGACCTTCTGTGGCCCTGCCGAGGAAGCCGCCGTCCTGGGCACGCGTGAAGATGCGCCGGATATGGGTGTTGGAGATCATGTAGTGGGTGGCGAGGTCCGAAAGGTTGGCTTCCACCCAGACCTTGCCATCGACCGGATCGAGGCCATCTGGCCGTGACATCAGGTCGTCGAGCAGCAAGCCGCCGCACTCGGTCCACACGAACGTCGCGACGCCTTCCGGTGGCTCGCACCACCGCCGGTCCGACAGCAGGAGGCGCGCTGTGACCGGCTGCGCACGTTCGAAGAGTGAGGGATCTGCTTCGACCCGCTGGACGCGACCTTTGCCGTCGAAGCGGTCAAGCGTGGCCATCTGGCTCATGAACCAGCGCATCATTGCGCCCTGACTGATCTCGGTCGGTTCAAGCGGGCGGATCTTCTTGCGCGCTCGTCCGCCTTCAACATCGCGCAACAACTTGTAGGTCAACAGTTCGGCGATAAAGGCGGCAGCGGTATTGCGGCTCGCACCACCCGTCTCGTGCACGAGTTTCAGCAGGCGGGCCGTCGTGATGCCGCTTTCCGGGTTTGCGGGATCACGCTCCAGGTGAAGGGCGTAGATCGCCTGGCTGAGCGTCCACTTCTGGTGGGAGGCGACGAGGCGGGCGATGCGCGGAAAGGTGTCATAGGCCGCCATGAGGTCGCGGCCGCTCGCCTGCAAGTTCGCCCGGAACCCTGGATGACGCAGGAAAGTCTCTTCGGTGAAGGTGGCCGAACCTCTTTGTTCGGCGCCTTCATGTTCAGCCACGACACGCATCTGCTGCGCACACCCCCGATGCTCGTGCGGCTTTCCGGACGCCGGGTTTCAAGATGCCCGGCCGCCAGCCGCCACTCAGCTGCCCCCTTATAGCAGAGATAGCTTGCCCATAACGTGTGAACTGCAGCTTTTGTTCAAGCGGGGCGCCAGGCGGTTTTTCCGCCCGACGCCCCGTGACTGCCTTGCGGCGACCTTACTGTACCAGTACCGGCGGCTGGCACTTGACGCCGGTCACCCGCACGTCGGCTTCGCCCACCCTGACGCCTGCAAGCAGCAGCAGGTTGTAGAGCAGGTCGTCGACCGGCTTGGTGACGGCGCCGAGCGTCTGGGCGAGGGCCTGCTGTATGACGACTGGACTGCCAATCGTCAGGAACAGCACCTGGATGTTCAGGTCGAGATTGTTGAGCAGCGTCTGCGTCGTCGAGGTGAGAATATCCCTGGTCGAGACGCTCTTGATCGATCGGGCCGCGACCTCCGCCGGGCTGAAACTCAGGCGCGAGGCCTTGAGGTCCTGAGCTTCCACATGGGCGAGCGCATCGATCTTGACGACGAGGGCATCGACGATCCGGGCAGTTCGCACGCGCGCGTCGGACGAGAAGTTCGACAGCACCGACGGATCAACCGCGCCAATCGCGATCTCGGCAACGCCCGGCACGGCATCGACGGTGACCGAGGCGTTTTGCGGGCTGCCGCCATAGCAGCGGATGTCGGCGAGCTTCGCCTCGGCATAGGCGAGCTCCACGTAGATCGGCAGGCGGATACGGATGCCTGCAAGTGCCGCAAGCCCATCGACGTTGACCTCGACGGCGAGGCGGGTTTGCGCCGTGCGTACGGCCGCTCCCGGCGCCCCGAGGCGATGGCTCGGCGTTTGCACCGGCGGCTCGCCGATCGCAAGCTTGACCTTGGCGGATGCGATGCCGGGAAGCCCTGCGACCGCGTTGAAGGCGATCTGATTTTCTCCATTGGCAATTGCCGCGGCCGCAGAGACCATCTGCAATGCGCTCACCCGCATTGCCCAATCCGAGCCGGCATCGACGCTCAGACTCTTCTTCGGATCAAGGTTCAGGATCTGCGCCAGTGTGAACGTCTTCTTGTTGTTGGCGGTCGAAAGCTCGATGCTCTTCAGTGCGGTCGTCACCGTTCCGGACAATCCCTGCACCAGGCGCATCGACGATAGCAGTTGCGGCATGGTCAGATTGGCCTTCAGCACGTCCTCATAGGAGGCGGCGGTCAGGTTCAGCTTTGTCGAAATGATCTTCAGGAACGGTTGGATGTCGATGTCGGCATTGATGAGTGCCTCATAGTCCATGACCTTGAGCGAAATGGTCGTGCCCAGCATCTGGCCGAGAATGGCGTTGAGCAAACCATCGTTCAGGCTGGCGAGACGCGAACCGACGGAGAAGGCTGCGATCTTGGAGCTGGCTGCCGTGCCATAGACGCTCAGATCTGGTGGCGCGCTGAAGATCGATGCCAGGAAGATCTCGCCCTTCTTTTCCAGCTGGACCTGCACGGCATCCGCCGGAGTGGCATCCTTCACGAACCTTTGTCCGGCCTCGATCGTCGGATCGGGGACGTATCGTCCTCGCGTGACGGTCGCCACGCCGGCCACCTTGCCGGTCCCGGCCTCGGTCAGCGGCAGAACTTTGCCATCGACGGTCATCAACCCGTTCGCCGTGACAACGGCATAGTTGAGTTTGTTGTTGGAGAAGTGGTCGAGAACCGCCTTTTCGGCTGCCTGGACGTTGGCGGCCCCGGCAATCGCGGCGAGATCAACCGTCGACTGCATCTCGCGCTTCTGCACGGTCAGATAGCCGTAGTCGATCCCGAGGCCCATGGAAGCGATGATCAGCGGCATGACCAAAGCAGCCGAAATGCCGATATTGGCGTCCCGAGATCGTGAGAGGGCACCGAGTTGCTGCGAGTACCACGGCATCCTAGACCCCTCCGATGCGTATGGTCGCGAAACGCTCGATCTGTTCGCTCGGCATCGCGAATGTAAACAGGTTGAAGATTGGAAGGTCGCCGGCGTCGTACTTGATCCGGACGGTGAACTGGTTGGCGTTGTTGGCGTCGTCCCGCACGGTGACCGTCATGCGCGAGGACTTGATGAAGGCCTGGTCCATCGTGGTGCGGCGGATGTAGTCGGTTGCGAGCCGTTCACGCTCGCTTTCGGACAATCCGGCAATCGCGGTGCGGGCTGCATCGGCAGCGATCTGTTGAATGGAGTGAGCGGCACTCAGATAGACGCCGTAGGCGACCAAGGTCAGCACGCACATGAAGAAGAGTGGCGCTATGACGGCAAATTCGATTGCGGCGGCACCGTCTCGGCCGCCTAAGAGGCGCTTGAAATTGGACATTGCAGCATCTCCGCGTACCCACGTTGCTGTAATTTCGAATGTCCCTGCAGCGCTAAGGTTGACCGCTAATTATTAATTTTTTTATACCCCGATAAGTTGTTGATTTTTGATACATTTCGCAAATGTTGCAAAGTATGCATTTTTAGTTGAATTAGAATTTACGAAAGTGAGCCAGATTTCGCGCTGCATCGAGGGGCGCTGGAAGTGCTCGGCCATGCAGCGTGCTTCTTCAGCCTGTTCACGCGGGCCGTCCGGTCAGTCCTGGTCGGGCGATGACCGGTAGCGTTCGAGCTGTCTGTTGAGGACGGCCAGATCGGCGCGCAACTCTGAGATTTCCCGAAGCAGGACGTCGTCGACCTTGTGATGCAAGGCGATCAATTCGACTTCCGACTTAAGGTTGACCTCATAATCCTTGGAGGCGGCGAAACGATCACGTTCCGCCTGGCGGTTCTGAGACATCATGATGACCGGAGCCTGGAGGGCTGCGAGCATGGAGAGCATCAGGTTGAGGAAGATATAGGGGTAGGGGTCGAAGGCGCCGGTGGCGAGCAGGACGGTGTTCAGCAGAACCCAACAGACGAGAAAGCCGCAGAAGCCGATGATGAAGCTCCAGGAGCCGCCAATGCGGGCTATGTTGTCGGCAAGCCGCTCGCCGAATGAAAGGCCGGCCGTGAAGGCCACATGCGAATCGGTCGCAAGCGTACGTCGGTCTCTGGCATGCGTGAGAATGCGGCGCTCGATCTCGCCAAGCTCGCTGAGCGGCTTGCCGAAAAGCTGTTTCGAAAGGTCATTGAAGTGCGGCATGGCGATCTCCGGAGTTGGCCGGAGACAATCTAGCGCTTCAGCGCTGCAAGAAAATCAGGCAACGCCGGAAAATGAGGGACCGGAGCAGTTACGTCTGCTCCGGTCCCTTCGATCAATGTGCCTCGACGCTGGCGAAGAGGTCGGCATGCGACCTGAAGAAGCGATCGGTCGAGAATCGGTCGCCAAACATCATGTCGTGCTGCAGGAAGCGGTAGTCGCGCAGAAGGGCGGGCACCTTCGGCTGGCGCGACCATTCGGCGACTTCCTTGCCGTTCTTGCGGATCAGCATGTAGCGGTCGACGACGCGGTACTGGTCGTAAACCTTGCCGAGGAAGCCGGTGTAGTAGGGGTGCTCGTAACCGGACTGCTTGAGGATCTGGTAGGAGAGGAAGGCCGGGCTGATGGTGCCGACGTTCTTCTTCGGGCCGGTCTTGTTCGACCAGACGACGAGCGGCGTTTCATGCTGGGCCTTCATCTGGTCCTTCGAACCTTTACGCTCGGCGGTAACGCCCTTCATGAAGCCGGTGCTGGTGTAGACGGTGTTGAGCGGCGGCAGGTGGTCGCCAAAGAGCACGATGATCGTTTCGCGATCACGCTTCTTCGCCCAGTCCATCAGCATCTTCAGGCTCTCGTCGGCTTCCTTGATGCCCTGCGCATAAGTGGCGAGCACCTGGCGGTCGGCTTCCGGCAGGTCGCCTTCGACCTTGATGGTGTTCTTGGCATAGCGGTTCGCCTCATAGGGGCCGTGGCCCTGAAGCGTGACGGCGAAGAAGAAGAACGGATCGTCCATCGCATCAGCCTGGTGGATGATCTCCTTGGTCAGCGATTCGTCCGAGGCGAAGATGCCGCGCTTCTGCATCGCCGGCATGTTCTCTTCCGACTTGAACATGTCGAAGCCGAAGGCCTTGTAGACGGCAGTGCGGTTCCAGAACCAGCTCTGGAACGGATGGATGGCGCGCGAGACATAGCCTTCGCCGCGGAAGAAGGTGGCAAGCGACGGGATCGGGTTGCGGATGTACTGCTGGTACGGAATGCTGCCGTAAGGCAGGAAGGCGTTGGAGAAGCCGGTCAGTGCCTCGAACTCGACATTGGCGGTCATGCCGCCGAATTCCGGCGAGAAGACGTTGCCCGACTGCATCTCGCGGATCGTCGGCATCGGATCGGGCGAAAGCTTCACGTTCGGCAGGCGGGTGGGATCCCAGAAGGACTCGCTCATCAGCACGATGACGTCGGGCTTGCCGCGATGCGAGGTGCCGGCCGGAAGCGGCTTCACCGGGATACGGTCGATGGCGTCGGCCATGTAGCCGGCAGGCGCGCTGACATTGGCCATCGGCAGGTTGATGGCGAAGGCAAGCGCAAAGCCGTTGTGTTTGTAGTTCTCCGTCTGGTCCCACATGATCGGGATGACCTTGAGGCGGTCACGGATCCAGGAGAACTGGTTGTAGTCCATGATGTGCCAGAAGGCGACGAGCAGCGGCACCGCGAAGGCAAGGCGGGCGATACGCTCGCGCGTTGAAAGCTTCGGAAAGGTGCGCCAGGCGTAGCGCAGCAACAGGGCGATGGCGACAACGGCGGCAACCAGGCCGACAGCGATGCCGACGGCGGTCCACGGCCGATCCTTCACCAGAACCGGCATCAGTTCCATGATCTGGCGGCCAAAGAGGAAATCCGTCGGATAGAGCGGGTCCGACAGGAAGACCTGCTTCTGTTGGCAGACGACGGCAGGAATGATGGCGAGCGGCGCGATCACCACGGCCGACTTGTGTTCACGACCGAAGATCCCGTCGACGGCCAGCATCAGCAGGAAGAACGCGCCGATGGTGGTCCAGGCCGGACGCATCGGATCGAGGAAATAAGCGACTGTATCCGTCATCGACTGGCGTACGATGAGCTCGACGACGAAAACCAAAGTGGCGGCGACAAACAGGGAGAAAAATGCACTGCGCGCGGAGGCGAGCGTCTTGGCGTGCCGTACGGCAAAGGTGGGTCTATCGGCATAGACACGCGACCTTCTCGCAACGGCGGAATCGATACTAGCCAACTTATTCTCCAATTTCACAAATGCGTCGTGTAACTGTCATACGCCTGTCATTTTGAACAGGGGATGAATGGTTTCTTAACGGGGTTTGGAAACAGCTTTCGCGTCGTCAGGGCGTGCGAACGGCTCGTCATAACGAGCGGGAAATTCAGAATTTTTTGGAATTTTTCGCGTTCCGACGATTGGCAGTGGGTATTTTCCCGCGGATTGCGCTAAAGAACAGGGCGAAAGTCAGACGCAATCGTAAAGAACAGCCCGACAGGCCCGCTCATGATCGCTCACAAAAACGCTCCCTCGCTCCTTCGTATCGCCGTTGCCCAGTTGAACCCGACGGTTGGCGACATTGCCGGAAATCTGGCCAAGGCGCGCGAGGCACGTGCCGATGCGGCCCGACAGGGCGCCGATCTCCTGCTTTTGACCGAGCTGTTCATTTCCGGTTATCCGCCGGAAGACCTGGTGCTGAAGCCGGCCTTCCTGAAGGCCTGCCTTCAGGCTGTCGAGAAGCTGGCGGCGGACACGGCCGATGGCGGCCCCGGCGTGATCATCGGCTTCCCGCGGCTTGCCAAGACCGGCCGGCACAATGCCGTTGCGGTGCTGGACGACGGCAAGGTGATCGCGATCCGCGACAAGGTCGACCTGCCGAACTACGGCGAATTCGACGAGAAGCGCGTCTTCGACCAGGGCGAGATGCCGGGCCCGGTCAATTTCCGTGGCGTGCGCATCGGCATTCCGATCTGCGAGGACATCTGGGGCGATCTGGGGGTCTGCGAGACGCTGGCCGAAAGCGGCGCCGAAATCCTGCTGTCGCCGAACGGCTCGCCCTATTATCGCGGCAAGGTCGACATCCGCCATCAGGTGGTGCTGAAGCAGGTGATGGAGACCGGCCTGCCGATGATCTACGCCAACCAGCTTGGCGGCCAGGATGAGCTGGTCTTCGACGGTGCGAGCTTTGCCTTCAATACCGACAAGACGCTCGCCTTCCAGATGAGCCAGTTCGAAGAGGTGACGACCATCGTCGAATGGAAAAGGGGCGAGAACGGCTGGCACTGCGACGCCGGGCTCAAGTCGCGCCTGCCGGAGCGGGAGGAGGCAGACTACCGCGCCTGCATGCTTGGCTTCCGCGACTACGTCAACAAGAACGGCTTCAAGAATGTCGTGCTGGGCTTGTCCGGCGGCATCGATTCCGCCATCTGTGCGGCGCTGGCGGTCGACGCACTCGGCGAGGAGCGGGTGCGCGCCATCATGCTGCCCTATCGCTACACTTCGCCGGAATCGCTGAAGGACGCCAAGGAGTGCGCCGCAGCCCTTGGCTGCCGCTACGACATCGTGCCGATCACCGACCCGGTCGAAGGCTTCCTCTCGGCCCTTTCCGATGCGTTCGAGGGCACGGAATCGGGCATCACCGAGGAGAACCTGCAGAGCCGCACGCGCGGGACCATCCTGATGGCAATCTCCAACAAGTTCGGCTCGATGGTGGTGACAACAGGCAACAAGTCGGAAATGTCGGTCGGTTATGCCACGCTCTATGGCGACATGAACGGCGGCTTCAACCCGATCAAGGACCTCTACAAGATGCAGGTCTATAGCATCTCCAGGTGGCGCAACACGACGGTTCCGCCCGGCGCGCTCGGGCCTTCGGGCGTGGTCATCCCGCCGAACATCATCGACAAGGCGCCGTCGGCAGAACTTCGCCCCAACCAGACCGACCAGGACTCGCTGCCACCCTATCCGGTGCTCGACGATATCCTGGAATGCCTGGTCGAAAAGGAGATGAGCACCGAGGAGATCGTTGCGCGTGGCCACGACGAGGCGACGGTGCACCGGATCGAGCATCTGCTCTACATCGCCGAATACAAGCGCCGGCAGTCGGCGCCAGGCGTCAAGATCACCAAGAAGAACTTTGGCCGTGACCGGCGATACCCGATCACCAACCGCTTCCGCGACCGGGGGTGAGGTGTGAACGCCTCCGAAGGGCAGGACGACAGGGAGTGCCGTCCTGATTTCACCGACGAGGAAATCCGGCTGATCCGGCTTTGGTCGGTAAGCGACGTTTCTGCTGGCTGGCAGCTTTCGGCGCAGGTCGCCTACTTTGCGACGCCGGCCGTGTTCGGCATCTACGGACTTGCAGCCGGCAGCATCGTCATCGTCGGCGTTGCCTTCATCTGCATGCTTCTACTGTTGAGTTGGGGGCTCGTCTCGACCTGGCGAGACCAACGCAATTCCATCCTTATGCAATCGATCTGCACCAAAATCGCCGCGATGCTGAAGGCGGGCGGAGAACGCAATTAGCTGCCGTGGTTGCAGCGGGAGAACGGCATGCGCAGTTCCATCGAAACCTATGACATTGCCACCGGCGAAACGCGTGTTGTCTGGCAGACGGACAGGCTGGTCGAGGCACCGAACTGGTCGCGCGACGGCACGCATCTGATCATCAACGGCGATGGTCGCCTTTATCGCCTTGGCCTTGACGGATCGGAGCCTGTCGAGATCGACACCGGTTTTGCCACGCTCTGCAACAATGACCACGGCATCTCGCCGGACGGCCGGAAGATTGCGATCAGTGACAAGACCGAGTTCGGAAAGTCTGCAATCTACCTGCTGCCGGCCGAAGGCGGCACGCCGAGGCTCGTCACCCGCAACCTGCCGTCCTACTGGCACGGCTGGGCGCCGGACGGCCAGACCGTCACCTATTGCGGGATCCGTGACCAGGTCTTCGACATCTACACGATTTCGGTCGATGGTGGCGAAGAACGGCGGCTGACGCAGGGCGAAGGGCGCAATGACGGGCCCGACTGGTCGGCGGACGGCGGGTGGATCTATTTCAACTCCAGCCGCACCGGGCGCATGCAGATCTGGCGCATCCGCCCCGACGGCAGCGATGTGACACGGATCACCGACAGCCCCTATGGCGACTGGTTCCCGCACCCTTCGCCGAATGGCAAGCATCTGCTGGTGCTTTCCTATGACGGCGACGTTTTCGATCACCCCCGCGACCTCGACGTCCGTTTGCGGCTGATGGACATGGACGGCGGCAATGCCCGGGTGCTGTTCGAGCTTTTCGGCGGGCAGGGGACGATCAACGTTCCCAACTGGTCACCGTCGGGCGATCGCTTCGCCTTCGTTCGCTACCAGCCTGAAAGCTGAGAGTGCTGGACAAGTATAGGGGCGGCGTGCTAGCGCTGATTTCGTTCGCAGGGCACATCCGATCCGCGGGAAGGGCAAGGCCCACCTGTCTCACTGAACTTGGTTGCCACACCTCTTTTCAGTCTGTGGGCGCGGATACCGGACGTGAATGAAAGGAGGTCTTTCATGATCACGCGTGATCTACCCGCGAACCTGACCCTCGATACCATCCGCAAGCAGGCCAAGGCTTTTCTCAAAGCCGTAAAGGCCGGTGATGCCAGTGCCAAGCAGAGGGCGCTCCCTTATTTCTCCGAGCCCGCCGAAATGGGCCTTCAGGATGCGCAACTCGTGCTTGCCCGCGAATTCGGCTTTGCCAGTTGGACGCGGCTGAAACGGCATCTGGAACAGGCCGAAGCCGGCAGACCGGCGACAGAGCAGCTCGCCAATCGCTTTCTTGCTCTGGCCACGGTCTCTTATTTCAGTGACATAGCGGCCGATCCTGAACGATTTTCTCAGGCTGTTGCCCTGCTTGAGGCGCATCCTGAAATCTCCGGCGACAGCATCCACGTGGCCGCCGCACTCGGCGACGCCGCGGCGATCGATCGCTGGCTCGACCGCGATCCGAAGCTCGCGCTGAAACGCGGAGGGCCCTTCGACTGGGAACCGCTGCTCTATGCGGCCTATGCCCGGATACCCGGCCGATCCTCTTTGCCCGCCGCCCAGCGATTGATCGCAAGGGGTGCCGATCCAGACGCCCATTGGCTGGACGACGGTCAATACCGCTTCACCGCTCTGACAGGCGTTTTCGGCGAAGGCGAAGCCGGACCGGAGCGCCAACCGCGGCATCCGGATTGTGACGTGTTCGCCCGGCTCCTGCTCGATGCGGGGGCACGCGCCAATGACAGCCAGGCCCTCTACAACCGCATGTTCCAGCCGGACAACACTTGCCTGAAACTCCTGCTCGATTATGGCCTCAACGCCAGCGACCGGAACAACTGGCTGGTGCGCAACGATGGTGCTTTCGTTGAAAGCGGCGAGCGCGTCTTCGACTACCAGCTTGCCTGGGCTTTGGAAAAGCGCATGGCTGACCGCGTCCGTTTGCTGGTCGAGCATGGCGCCGACGTCAACCGCCCGATCAAGGGGCGCACGCCCTATCAATGGGCGGAACTGGGTGGCGATGCAGCCTTGGCCCAGTTCCTCGTGTCCCGCGGGGCAGTGCAGGCGCCGCTCGATGATGTCGACCGGCTGGCCCGGGCTATCTCCGAAGACAACGCCGGGGCGGCGAAAGCGCTTGTCGATCAGGATCCGACATTGGTTGGCCGTACGCAGACCGCGCATCCGGCGATGTTGCATGAGGCAGCAGGTGAGGACCGGCGCGCTGCGGCTCTCCTCATGCTGGCGCTCGGTTTCGACGTCAACCGCATGACCTCGCGCACCCCGTTGCACGAGGCGGCGCTGCACGGAAACCTGGAGATGGCAAAACTGTTGATCGGCAACGGTGCCAACACCATGGCGCGCGATCCATACCACCATGCGCCCCCGATCGGCTGGGCCCAGTACAACGGCAAGGCCGACATGGTCCGTTTCCTGAAGGAACAGCCGTTGGATCTGTTTGCGGCCGCAGCCTTCGGAATGGTGGGCCGGGTCGCCGAAATCCTCGATCGGCAACCGGAACTCCTCGAAACGCCCTTCGGCAAGTTCCGGGGGCGTGGCAGGCCAGAGCCGCAACAGGATTGGATGACGCCGCTTGCCTTTGCCGTGGTCAACGGACGGGCGGAGATGGTGCGCCTGCTTCTCGACAGGGGCGCGAATGCCGGCGTGCGGGATGGAGCGGCGGGCCGCTCCATACGCGATCTCGCGCGCGACAACGGCCCTGAGGAAATCGTGGCGCTGTTGCGCGCGACGGCGGTGGCGCAGTCGCGGGCTTGAAGCAGCGGAAGTGCGGGCCTTTGGTTCGCACTTCCGGTCGCCGTTTGCGACTGCTGATTGTCATCCGGTTCAGGTGGTTGAATCCGTTAAGTATTTTATCACCAGCTTATTTAAGCCAAACTTTTAATTTGGCCGCTACGGTACCGTTCGTATCCGCCGCGATCATCGTGAACCGCGCTTCGAAGAGTGCGCAAGGGTTCACGATCGCCGGTCGGAACGAGGGGGCACTGGCGTTATGGAAGAGACGTTGCGGCGGGCAAAGCGGAGCAGGACGGTCTGGGCAATTCATGCCGCCTGTACGCTGGTCGCGGTGCTGATCATCGCCAGCCTGATCTATGTTCTCGACCGCTCCGTCGCCGAGGCGGATCGCTTCGGCCTTTCGGCTGAGCGGCGACTGGTTGCCAATGAACTGCGCCATCAGATGGATGCGGTCGTCCAGTTCCAGGCGCAGATTTCCTTCTGGGACGAAACCTACCGCGAACTGGCAGCAGGTCAGGTCAGCGACAGCTTCATCGCCGACGAGATGTCCGGCTGGCTGTGGGAGGACTACGGTTTCTCCTGGCTGATCTTCACGGATGCGGAGCAACACGCCTCCACGGTGGTCAAGAACGGCGTGGTGGTCCCCGCCGAGGCGGCTCGAGTGCCGCTCACAGAGGTCGACGACCTGCTCGAGGAGGCGAAGCGCCGCTACGACAATGCGCTCAGGAACAACCACGGTGCCTACGCGCTCGATGTGGTAACGCCGGATCCCCAATCGGTGTTGCCGGCCGTACCCGGCATTCATGCGGTGGACCTGCGCGAGATCGACGGGCACATGAGCGTCGCAGTCGTGCAGGCGGTGATCCCGGAGACCTTGGCTGTTCCTGTCGAGCGTCGCAACCCGGTGCTCATGGTTTCAATCCGGCCGGTCACGGCGAAGATGACGCGTGAGATCGCAGCGCGGCTCGGCATGCGGGGGCTCGCCTTCGTGCCGCTGAGCGAACGGCCGGCGGGCAGCATCTACGCGTCGGTCGGGCGCTGCTCGCAGCAGTCCTGTCTTGTGGCGGCCTGGATACCGAAATCGCCTGGCGGCTTCGTACGCGCGGCATTGCTGCCGAGCGTCATCATCATGGCCATCGTCGCAACGTTGCTGATGGCGTTCGTTGCATTCCGCTTCTCGACACTGTTTGCCGCCCTGCAGCAAAGCGAGGCGCTCAACCGCCACCTTGCCAAGCATGACCGCCTGACCGGGCTCATGAACCGAAGCGGTTTCGACGATATGCTGGCGGCGGCACTGCTCAGAGCAAAGTCCCATCCGTTCACAGTCGTCTATGCCGATCTCGACGAGTTCAAGGCGGTCAATGACCGTCATGGCCATGCAGCAGGCGATGCCGTGCTGATCGCGATGGCTGAACGGTTCCGGCGGAGGGTCGAGCCGAAGGGCGCCGTCGCCCGGCTCGGGGGCGACGAATTTGCGATCATTCTTGGCGATTGCAGCGAGGCGGAAGCGCGCGGCCTAGCGGCTGGTCTGGTTGCCGATGCGCAGACACCGGTGGCCTTCGGCGGGCAGATGCTGGTTGTCGGCGGCAGCGCCGGCATCGCCTTTGCCCCGCGGCACGGCATGACGGCGCGCGCCTTGCTCTCGGCAGCGGACGAAGCGCTTTACTTCGCCAAGCGCCGCGGCCGCAACCGTGTCGAGACCGCCGATGACATGGTGCTGCCGGCGGGCAGGCCCGAAGGGCAATCGGCGGCCTGAAATCACGGGCGGAAGCTGTGCCGAAAGGGCCGGCTACTCCGGCACGTTGTATGGCGTGATGACCACGACTGCAGAAAGTTGAGCACCACCTGTCGCCGGCGGCACGTGTCGCCGCAGCATGATGGTGCGAAAGGCGGTGCGCGCATCGGTTTTCAGATCGTGGTGCAGCACGAAGTGAATGCGCCGCGCGCGCAGGAGCGCCAGGTTGTCGTCATCGAGATCATGGGCGATGTAGAGCGCGCAGCGACGGTTGAGCCGGTCGAACGCTGCGAGCACCGAGCGGTTGCCGCCCCCGATCGAATAGGCGGCGTTGATGTCGGGGTTGGCAGCCAGCGCCAGGTCTGCCAGGGCGCCCGTCTCGCTGTCGCGGCCATGACCTTCGCTGATCTCGACGATGCGGATCGCCGGGTAGTGCTCCCGCAAGACGCGACGGAAGCCGATCTCGCGCTCCTCCTCACCACGGAAGCGACCGCTCGACAGGGTGACGAGCACGGTTGAAGGGGCGCCGGAAAAATGTTCGCCGATGAGATAGGCCGCGGTTTGCCCCGCAGCCCGGTTGTCCGCGCCCGCATAGGCGGTTCTTTGCGAGTTGGGAAGATCGGTTACCAGCGTTACGACGGGGATGCCACCTTGCTCCAGCCGCGCCACGGCACTGACGATGTCAGGCACATCGGGCGCCTTGAGCACCAGGCCATCGGTGCCGCGAAGCCTGATGCGATCGAGCAGTTGCACGATCTCCTGCGGACGCATGGTCTCGGCGAAATGAAAGCGGCAGCGAAAGATCGTGGGCGCGAAGGTGAGCGCCTCGGTTTCAAACGCCCGCCGCACGGCGTCGGTGAAACGCTCCGGCGCTTCCATCACGATGTCGATCGCGAATTTTCTGCCCTGGACGTCGAGACCCGCCTGCTGCTTTTCGAGCTCCTCTATCGCGGCGCGAACCCGCGCCACGGTCTGCCGGCGCACACCCGGTCGTTCATTGAGCACCCGGTCGACGGTGGCAGTGCTGAGACCTGCCTGAAAGGCGATGTCCTTGACCAGGAACGGATGGGCCATCGGCCGGCTCCTTGATGGATTTTTGATGGATTCCTGCTCTATATCATGTTTTGCCGCCGCCTATAGTCGTCTGCATCCAAGGTTTCAGAGGAGGAAACGGGATGAAGACCGACAGCAGCGCGCGGCAGCGCGTCGACCGCGTATGGCTCACGGAGGATGCCTGCGACATCGACGCTTTCCGGGCCGAGGTGGAGCGCCGGACCAACCCGGCCGACTACCCGCATGCGTCGGGCTGCGAGAAAAATGTGCTGATCTATGACAGTGCCGAACTGACTGCCTCGTGCGCTCACCCCGAGACACGGCGAGAGATCCTGGCAGAGATTTGCGAAGTGCTGGCGACGGGTCCGGGTGTTGCAGTCTTCAAGCGCGCCTTTGCCGATACGACGACAATCGACGCTGCCAGTGCCGTGTTTGACGAGATCATCGAGGAACAGCACCGCTCCAGCAGCGGCGGCGGCGATCACTTTGCCAAGCCCGGCGCGAATGACCGGATCTGGAACTCACTGGAAAAGCACTGCCTGAAGGCGCCCGAGAATTTCGCCGCCTACTACGGCAACGCCATCATTGCGCTCGTCAGCGAGGCCTGGCTTGGCCCGAATTACCAGATGACCGCGCAGGTCAATCGCGTCAATCCGGGTGGCGCGGCCCAATCCGCACACCGCGATTATCACCTTGGCTTTCAGGCACGGGCGGTGATCGAGCAATACCCTGCTCATGTGCACAAGCTTTCGCCGGTGCTGACGCTGCAAGGGGCGGTCGCCCATTGCGACATGCCGCTCGAGAGCGGCCCGACGCTGTTCCTGCCCTTCAGCCAGACTTACGTGCCAGGGTATCTCGCCCTCAACCGCCCGGAATTCCGCGCCTATTTCGACGAACATCACATCCAGCTTCCGCTTGAGAAGGGCGATGTCGTGTTCTTCAACCCGGCGCTCTTCCATGCGGCCGGCAACAACCGTTCGGCGGATATCCGCCGCGTGGCGAACCTGCTGCAGGTGTCATCGGCCTTCGGTCGGGCGATGGAGACCGTCGATCGGCGGACGATGAGTGCCGTGCTCTATCCGGCGCTGAAGACTTTGCTCGCGACTGACACGGTCACGCAGGCGGAGGCGGAGAACGCGATTGCTTCCTGCGCAGAAGGCTATTCCTTCCCGACCAATCTCGACCGCGATCCGCCGCTTGGCGGTTTGGCACCGAAGACGCAGGCGCAATTGATGCGCGAGGCGCTGAAGGCCGGAACAAGCGAGGTGGATTTTCGTGCGGCGCTCGACGCACAGGCCAGGCGCAAGCTGAGTTGACGGCTTTGCTCCATATCTGATCGGCTCCGGGCGCAATCCGTCCGGGGCCAGTTCTGTTTCTACCTGATCTCACTCAAAGGGAGGATTTCGATGAGCGGACAACTGGAAGGCAAGATCGCCATCGTCACCGGTGGCACACAGGGGCTTGGCGCGACGATCGCCGGTCTTTTTGCAGAACGCGGTGCGGCCGGCATCGTCATTTGCGGTCGCAATGCAGCCAAGGGGCGCGCGAAAGCCGAACAGATCGGCAAGGCCGGCGGCGCAAGAGTGGTCTATGTCGAGGCCGACCTCGAACAGGTGGAAGATGCGCGCAAGGTGGTCGCGGCCTGTGATGCGGAGTTCGGCCGCGTCGATGCGCTGGTCAATGCCGCCGCCATCACCGACCGCGGCACGATCCTCGACACCACACCGGAACTGTTCGATCGCATGTTCGCCATCAATGTGCGTGCGCCGTTCTTCCTCATGCAGGAGGCGATCAAGGTGATGCGGCGAGAGGGCACCGAAGGCACGATCGTCAACATCGGCTCAATGTCGGCAATGGCGGGACAACCATTCATCGCTGCCTACTGCTCGTCCAAGGGTGCACTCGAAACCCTTACCAAGAACACGGCCTATGCGCTCCTGCGCAACCGCATCCGCGTCAACGGTCTCAACATCGGCTGGATGGCATCGGAGGGCGAAGACCGCATCCAGCGGGAGTTTCATGGCGCGTCGCCGGATTGGCTGGAGAAGGCGGCCGCCAGCCAGCCCTTCGGCCGGCTGGTCGATCCGGCAGAGGTTGCGCGCGCCTGCGCCTACCTGTCGTCGGCGGAATCGGGGCTGATGACCGGCTCGGTGATCTGCTTCGACCAGTCGGTCTGGGGCGCCTATGACGGTTCGCCGCATCCGGTGGCGCCGCTCTGAGACTTGCTTGTCTTTCTCCGGCGGCTGTGTCCTTATGCGGCCGTCAGGTGCCCGCGCGAGCGGGAGAATCGGGAATCCGGCGTCATTCCGGAACGTGCCCAACGCTGTGACGGGGACGGACGCTTCGATATGGCCTTGATTTGATTCAAGGTATTGCCACTGGATCTTCAACCGATCTGGGAAGGCGAGGCGACCGGTTGAACCGGAGTCAGAAGACCGGCCTGGCGAGATAGACCGAACCCGCGTGGACGGCGGAAGGTTTCGCATTGTTGGGGATCGAACGATGCTGACTGAACCGAAGGGTGGCCTTGCGGCTGCCTCAGCCTTTTCGCCGGAAGAGCGGGAGGCCGTCTACCGTGCTATTGAAACACGCCGCGACGTGCGCGACGAATTCCTGGGCGACCCACTGCCTGACGACCTGGTGAAGCGGCTGCTTTCGGCGGCCCATAGCGCACCGTCCGTGGGGTTCATGCAACCCTGGAACTTCCTCCTGGTGAGGGCGCCTGAGACCCGCGAGCGCATCTGGCAGGCCTTTCGTCGTGCCAATGAAGAAGCGGCGTTGATGTTTTCCGGCGAGCAACAGACGAAGTACCGCTCGTTGAAGCTCGAGGGCATCCACAAGGCGCCGCTCAGCATCTGCGTCACTTGCGACCGCACGCGTGGCGGGGCTGTTGTGCTCGGGCGTACGCACAATCCGCAGATGGACGTCTATTCCACGGTCTGTGCCGTGCAGAACCTGTGGCTGGCAGCACGGGCCGAAGGTGTCGGCGTCGGCTGGGTGAGCATCTTCCACGAGGCCGAGATCAAGGCGATCCTCAAAATTCCCGATCACATCGAGATCGTCGCCTGGCTGTGCCTCGGTTATGTCGACCAGCTTTACCAGCAGCCGGAGCTCGCGGTGAAGGGATGGCGCCAGCGCTTGCCCCTCGATGAACTGGTCTTTGAAGAAAGCTGGGGCTGCCAGGCGCCGTCAGCCGTTTCCAGATGATGGCAAAAATGCAGATACTTCAAACGGTTGCATTGTTATCTGCATGCAAAAACTGCGATCGCCGCTACGGCATAGCTCCTTAAGTCGGAATCGATTTAAGGGTAGGATTATGCAGCAGCTTTAAAGTGTTACAGCGTCCTTGGCGCGCCTTAGAAGACGCGCGGCGCTGTAAGGCGTCGCGCGTTCAGTTTTGGACCGGTTGGTAAGCCGGTCCTTTGGGGTGTTTCAGGTCGATGGACGTTTCTTCCTGTGGCAGGAAGGTCGGGCCGACGACCCGCACCTTGCTCTTTGCCGGATCGTAGGGACGTTCCTCTGCCGGTGCCTTCTCGGAAGCGCTTTCCGATGCCGGCTTCTTGGTCTCGATGATCACAATCGACGATTGATCGTCACCGGTGATCTTCGTGCCTGTGGTTGGTTGCGCCGCGGCAGTGCGCGGTATCTGGCAGCCGCAGATACCGGGTGTGCCGACGCCGCGGGTGCGATAGGCAAAGGCATTGGGGAGCTCGGTATAGGGCCGGCCGGTCGAAGCCGAGACCATCTGCTCGCTCTCTTCGGTGTTGAGGTCGTGGAAGAAAAGCTCGGTCTCAGCCCCTGGGCAGCGCGCGCGACAGGCTTGTTCGTCCCGCGCAAAATCCGCTGGCGTGGCATCGGACGAGATCGGGAAGAAGGCGCCGTCACAGGTCCGCACGCACATGGTGCGCAGCGTCCCCGTGTAATAGCCGCCCTCTGGTCCGTAACCGTCATCGTCATGCCGCAGCAACGGGCCGTAGGATTCGTCCGGTGGCAGGTCCTCTATGATATTGCGGTGGGTTTCCGGCTCTTCCGGCATCGCACTCGCCATTTCCTCGCGGTCACCGAAGCAGCCGTTGATCTCCAGCGCGGCCAGGATCCGGCGGCGCGCGTCCTCGCTGTCGCCGGCAACGATCTGCTCGCGCTGCGACTTCAGCAGGCGCAGATTGTCTTCCATCTCGGCGATAAGGCTGGTGAGATCGCCGCAGGTGTCCGGATCGCCGCCATCGAAGGTGACAACACTGCCGCCGCCACAGCCAGCGCGGCGACGATCGTTCTTCGCCCGTCGCAGCTCGATGTTCTGGCGCGATATGGCGCTGGCGTAGTCACGCGCGTCTGCGTTGGTGGCAAGGGTGGTCGGCAGTTCCACCAGTCGGGTGTTCAGCCGGTCGCATACGGGTGATGCCAGGGATGGATCGGCACCGACCAAAGCCAGCGGCACCAGGGCCACGGCGACGTGTTTCAAGCGCGCGAACACGGGCGAAGTCTCTTCCTGCTGCCGCGTCGGCGCCGACCTTCCGAGCGGGACGGTTGCCAGCGGCAATTCCTGTTTCAGCGCCATCATAGAGCTTGTCGGTGATCGTGCAACGACAAGCCACGGTTTGCGTTAACAGGTCCGAGTGCCTGATCGCTCAGGCGGCGCGGGCGGTTTCCAGCGACATTGGGCGTTCGAGGACGGTACCTTCGATAGCGGCAACGGCTTTCATGCGTTCGAGCAGATCCGGCGTTACCTCCCAGGCAACAGCCACGGCAAAGACCGAGCCGATACGGTGCGGGTCGGCAATGCGCTCGCCGGGGCAACCCATGCGCCGGAACATGCGCTCAAGGAAGACGTCGGTAACCGTGACGATGTGGCTGATGCCGGAGGCGAGCCCCAGTTCGCCCACACCGCACATCAGTTCTGCGGCCGCTACCGTTACCTGGTTCGACGACCGGTCCTGCGAGATGTCGGGTTCGATGCAGAAGCGGCTCGATTCCCAGACCGAAGCACTGCGGATTTCCGGGTTGTCGCCGAGCAGGATCGGGAAGGTGTCGTCGAGCATGTTCGGCCCGAGCGTCGGCAGCAACCTCAGCGAGCCGCGCAGCCGGCCGGTGTCAGGGGCATGGGACAGAACGTAGAGCGGGTTTGCCGTGTCGTAGTTGTCGATCTCCCATTCGCCCTCGGTCTTAACGTCCCATTTCAGGAAGTCGTGGAAGACGCGCTTGCGCAGCCGGAACATGTCGTCGACGGCCTGCGGGTGCTGTGCGCGGGTCTTTCCGTTCAGGATCCTGATCATCGTTTTCTCCGTCCTTGTTTAGGGTTGGACGGATGCTGTCAGGCTCGTGACGGGCATGTAACTGTCGGTAGTGACAGTTCAAATGCGTGTATTTCGCCAGTAGATTTCGAGGGGTTTCGGGAGGCCCCTGTCGTCAGACAGTCGGGATCAGGGCGTGGCGGACCGCCTGTGCGACGGCCTGGGTATTGGAGACGACATTGAGCTTGCGCCGCGCATTGGTCATGAAAAAACGCACGGTGCGCTCGGAGATGCCGAGGATCGTGGCGATTTCCCAGTAGCTCTTGCCAGCCGCCGCCCAGGTCAGGACCTCGGTCTCCCGGCCGGTCAGGCGCTCGCGCGTCGAAAACGCTCCGGGCATTGCGGCGTGCTCGAGCATGGCGGCATGGAAGAGGTTGGCCGCCAGTTGGAAATCGCGCAGGTGATGGCGGCGATAGGTCGACCATTCGTCGGCCGACATGTTGACGTTGATCGCCAGCAGCGCCATGCGGCCTGCAGGCGACGGCAGCGGCAGGGCGACGCCTTCGGTGGAGATGCCGATCTCCTGGGCGGACTGGAACAGGGGCTCGCATTCGGGAAAGCGATGGCGCGCCATCGTCCATTCGACCGGGCGGACACCGCCAAGCGCCAGCTTCAGGATCGGATCTATACGGTGCAGGCTGCGCGTGCGGTAAATTTCGGCGGCATAGGCGCCGAAGGTGTGATGCAGGCGGCAGATCTTGAGCTCATCCGCGAAGGGTTCGGCTTCAAGATAGAGGAGGTGGGCGATGCGAAAGGTACGGCGCATCAGGGTAAAGAAATGAGCGGGCTCGACACAGCCCCCGCATTCCAGGATTTCCAGCATGTCGAGGACAGCCTGCTGTTCAGTCATGCCACAACACCGAATCTCGTCCGAGGCTCCAGCATGGTTAGGGGTTCACCTTTTGTCCAGCGCAAACTTTCTTGTTTGGTGTGTGTGCGTAGAAATGAAATTAGAGGTTGCGGTCTGCGGCGATCCTCACATGGAGACCGATAGCCGGAGCTGATTCGTCCGCAACGCCTGAACCACAGGGCGCCGCGCATGAATTCGGCGCGGCGCCTGGATATGGTTTTGCAGGCGCCGGTCTGGCGCCCGAGCAAAGCGAAGATCGACGGCGATCTCCGCGCTTTCATCTCAGCCCGGATGGCTGGCTTCGACAACCGCCAGCGCCGCCATGTTGACGACGCCGCGCGAGGTGACCGAAGGCGAGAGGATGTGGGCCGGAAGCGCCGAACCGAGCAGGATCGGGCCGACATGCAGGCTGTCGGTCATGGTCTTGACGACACCGAGCGTGATGTTGGCGGCATCGAGGTTGGGGAAGACCAGCAGATTGGCTTCGCCCGACAGGGTGCTGTCCGGCATGACGCGGTGGCGCAGTGCTTCGGAAATCGCTGCGTCGCCGTGCATTTCGCCGTCGACTTCGAGTTCGGGGGCGAGTTCGCGCACGAGCTGAAGCGCCTTGCGCATCTTCGTGGCGCTTTCCGATTCGCGCGAACCGAAGTTCGAATGCGAGACGAGGGCAGCACGCGGCGTGATGCCGAAGCGGCGGATTTCCTGCGCCGCCATGACCGTCGTCTGGGCGATTTCTTCCGCGCTCGGGCAGTAGCTGACATAGGTGTCGGTGAAGAAGGTGGCGCCGCGCTGCGAGATCAAGAGGCTGAGTGCGGAGAAGTCGAGTACGCCTTCGCGCTTGCCGATGATCTGCGAAACATCTCGCATGTGCCTGGAGTAGCGCCCTTCGACACCGCAGATCAGCGCGTCGGCTTCACCGCGCTTGACGGCGAGCGCGCCGATGACCGTGGTGTTGGTGCGCACGATCGTGCGGGCGGCTTCCGGGATGACGCCGAGGCGGCCGACGAGGGCGAAGTAATCCTCGACATAGTCGCGATAGCGCGGATCGCCTTCGGGGTTGACCACCTCGAAATCGACATCAGGACGAATGCGCAGGCCATATCGGCGCAGGCGCGTCTCGATGATCTGCGGGCGGCCGATCAGGATCGGCCGGGCGGTACCCTCTTCGAGCAGCACCTGGGCGGCGCGCAGCACGCGCTCGTCTTCGCCTTCGGCAAAGATCACGCGGTTCTTCTGGGCGTTCTTGGCTGCCGCAAACACCGGCTTCATGATGAAGCCCGAGCGGAAGACGAAGCGGTTCAGCTTGTCGAGATAGGCGTCGTAGTCCTGGATCGGACGGGTGGCGACGCCGCTTTCCTCGGCCGCCTTGGCGACTGCTGGCGCGATGCGCAGGATCAGGCGCTGGTCGAACGGCGAGGGGATCAGATAGTCAGGACCGAAGACCGGGGTCTCGCCGGAATAGGCGCGGGCGGCAACGTCGGACGGTTCCTCGCGGGCAAGGCCGGCGATGGCGCGCACGGCGGCCATCTTCATTTCTTCGTTGATCGTGCTTGCGCCGCAATCGAGCGCGCCGCGGAAGATGTGCGGGAAGCAGAGAACGTTGTTGACCTGGTTCGGGAAGTCCGAGCGACCGGTGCAGATCATTGCGTCCGGACGGGCAGCGCGGGCTTCTTCCGGCATGATTTCCGGTGTCGGGTTGGCAAGCGCCATGATCAGCGGCTTTTCCGCCATCTGCGTCAGCAGTTCGGGTTTCAGTACACCGGCTGCCGACAGGCCGAGGAAGACGTCGGCACCACCGATGCTGTCGGCGAGAACGCGGTTGTCGCTGTCCTGGGCGTAAATGGACTTCCACTCGTCCATCAGCACTTCGCGGCCCTTGTAGACGAGGCCCTCGAGGTCATGGACCCAGATGTTCTCGCGCCTGGCGCCAAGCGTCACGAGCAGGTTGAGGCAGGCAAGCGCGGCCGCACCCGCACCCGATGTGACGATCTTGGCCTTGGCGATATCCTTGCCGGCAAGTTCGAGACCGTTGAGGATGGCGGCAGCGACGATGATGGCGGTACCGTGCTGGTCGTCATGGAAGACCGGGATCTGCATCTTTTCGCGCAAGCGACGCTCGACCTCGAAACATTCGGGCGCCTTGATGTCTTCGAGGTTGATGCCGCCGAAGGTCGGCTCCAGCGCCGAGATGACGTCGACCATGCGGTCGATGCTGGACGCATCGATCTCGATGTCGAAGACGTCGATGCCGGCAAACTTCTTGAAGAGGACGGCCTTGCCTTCCATGACAGGCTTCGACGCCAGCGGCCCGATATTGCCGAGACCGAGCACGGCCGTGCCATTGGAGATGACGGCCACCAGGTTGGCGCGTGCGGTGAAATCTGCCGCCTGCTCAGGGTTGTCGCGGATGGCGATGCAAGGGGCGGCAACGCCTGGCGAATAGGCGAGCGCCAGGTCGCGCTGGTTGCCAAGCGGCTTGGTGGGCTGGATTTCGAGCTTTCCCGGGCGCGGGTAACGGTGGAAGAAAAGGGCCTGCTGGTCGATGTCGCCGCTGGCCGGACCGGTCTGGGATTTCGTCTTGTCGCCCGTGTTCATTCTCTCACATTCCTCATTCGTGGTCGTGCCTTTTGGCATGAATTGCGAGCGAGGTACAGTTTTGAGGTGTTGATTTCACCGGCGCCAGCGCGCCGTTGGTGCTCATGTCATCTTCCTGAAACACGAGTCTGGTTTTCACGGGGGCAGAAAGCTTAACCTGAAGACGAGGCTGGCATGACGACGGCGCAGCAAGACAACTCCGTACGCAAGCTCAGGACGTTGTTCATCTCCGACGTCCATCTCGGCTCGAAGGCCGCCAAGACCGATTACCTCATTGATTTTCTGCGACATCATGAGGCAGAGACGATTGTTCTCGTCGGCGACATCGTCGATGGCTGGCGGCTGAAGCGCAGCTGGTACTGGCCGCAAAATTGCAACGATGTGGTCCAGAAGCTGTTGCGCAAGGCGCGCAAAGGCGCGCGCATCATCTACATTCCCGGCAATCACGACGAGTTCCTGCGCGACTTCCCGGGGGTACATTTCGGCGGCATCGAGGTGGCGCAGCGCCATCTGCATGACGGTGCCGATGGTCGCAAGTATCTGATCCTGCACGGTGACGAATTCGACGTCGTGGTGCGCAATGCCCGCATTCTCGCCTATCTCGGCGACTGGGCCTATGACACCGCGATCGCCATCAACATCGGTCTTGCCGCAATCCGGCGCCGCCTCGGCATGCCCTATTGGTCGTTTTCCTCCTGGGCGAAGCTCCAGGTGAAGCACGCCGTCAACTTCATCGGCGAGTTCCAGAAGGTGGTCGCCGACGAGGCGCGCCGCCATGACGCCCAAGGCGTGATCTGCGGCCACATCCATCACGCGGTCATCGAGGATATCGGCGATATCCGCTACATCAACACCGGCGACTGGGTGGAAAGCTGCACCGCGATCGCCGAGCACTTTGACGGCACGATGGAACTGATCACCTGGCACCACGTGCGTGGCGGCGCGAGCGAGGGCGAAGCATCGACAGAGGCGGACAAGCTGCTTGCCCAACTGCTGACCCAACGGGCTGCCTGATCCAGAGCCGACAAGGGCTCCGTCGCGAAAACTAGGTTATGGCGAGGCATGCCAAGGCTGTGCTAGAGATTGGCCACAGCCATCAGGTCAGCCGATGATTCCCTCCCAAGCGCCCGCATCCGTGGGCCCTCCGCCGCGCCATTTCGCGCTTCGCATCGCTTTGCTCTTTTGCGCGCCGCTGATCGTCAACGGCTTCGCAATGCCGTATTTCCCGATGTGGCTGAGCACGCTTTCGATGAGCGATTTCGAGATCGGCGTCGTATTGGCACTGCCGATGTTCGTGCGGGTCATCACCGCACCGATCGCCGGCGTCATTGCCGACCGGCTCGGCGAGCGGGCGATCGTGCTCATCTGGTCCGGATTCCTGTCGCTGGCAACCGCCCTGGTGCTGTTTTACTTCCGCGAGTTCTGGCCGGTGCTGGTCATCTACACGCTGCAATCGGCCGTCTATTCGCCCTATGTGCCGATTGTCGAGGCGATTGCGCTCTCAGGTGTGCGGCGCTGGGGCTTCGACTATGCCCATATGCGGCTCTGGGGCTCGGTTGCCTTCATTGGCGCAACGATGCTCGGTGGCTGGATGGTCGGCATTTTCGGCAGCGACATGGTGCTGCCGGCGATGGCGATCGGCTTCGGGTTGACGATCGCCATGGCCTATGCCGCACCACGCGTCGGCAAGCCGCGTCGGCCTTCGCCGATCACGGCGCTGACCGAGCCGCCACCGAAATCGCTGAAGCAGCTCGACCTGCAACTGCTTCTGATCGGGGTGACGCTGGTCAACGCCAGCCATGCGATGCTTTTCGCCTTCTCGGCGATCTACTGGCAGCACATCGGCTATAGTGGCACCGAGATCGGCCTGCTCTGGAGTGCCGGCGTTGCGGCCGAGGTGACGATGTTCATCTTCGCCAAGGCGATCAGCCGTCGCTTCAGCGTCTGGGTGATGATCCTGTCGGGCTGTGTTCTGGCCGTCGTGCGCTGGATCATCTTCCCGATGGATCTCGGTTTTGGCGGCTATTTCATCCTTCAGTGTTTCCACGCCTTTACCTATGCAATCATGCACACCGGCATGCAGCACAAGCTGGTCGAGCGGGTGGTGGAGTCCCAGGAAGCATCGGCGCAGGGGCTCTATTTCTTCTACACCGGCATCTTCACCGCGGTCCTGACGTTCCTGTCGGGCTATTTCTACGCCTGGTACGGGGTCAACGGCTTCTATTCGATGTCGGTGGTCGCCTTTGCCGGCTGCTGTTTCGCGGTCGCCGCCTGGTACCTTCAGCCCCAGAGACGCGGCTCCGGCGGGAAGACGAGCGAGGCCTCGTAGCGAAGGCCCGGGGTGCGGTCTTCTGCCAGAAGCAGCGGTCCGTCGAGGTCGACGAAAGCGGCGCCCTGGGCGACGAGAACGGCCGGCGCCATTGCCAGTGAACTGCCGACCATGCAGCCGACCATCACCTTGAGGCCGAGGGCATTTGCCTGATCCCGCATGCGAAGTGCCTCGGTCAGGCCGCCGGTCTTGTCGAGCTTGATGTTGACGGCATCGTAGCGACCGACGAGGGCTGCGAGGTCGCCGGTGGCATGCACGCTCTCGTCAGCGCAGATCGGCACCGGGCGGGCGATCGTCGCGAGCGCCTCGTCACGGCCGGCAGGAAGCGGTTGCTCGATCAGGTCGATGCGCGCCTCGACGCAGATCGCGAAGTGGTAGGCGAGGCTGTCCGGCGTCCAGCCTTCATTGGCATCCAGAATGATGCGGCTTTCGGGGGCGCCGGCTCTGACGGCGCGAATGCGGGCGGCATCGTCCGGTGTGCCGACCTTGACCTTGAGCAGCGCCCGGTGCGCGTACTTCGCCGCCTGCGCGCGCATCGCCTCCGGCTCGGCGAGCGAAAGCGTATAGGCGGTCGTCAAGGCTCCGGGCGAGGTGATGCCGGCAAGGAGATGAACCGGCTGATGTTTCTGCTTGGCTTCCAGATCCCACAGCGCGCAGTCGACGGCATTGCGGGCAGCACCCGGCTTCATCTGTTGCTGCAGCTTTTCGCGCGACAGGCCGGCCTCGATCTGCGGGCGGATGGTTTCGATTTCGGCCAGAACCGATTCAAGCGTTTCGCCGTATCGGCCATAGGGCACACATTCGCCCGAACCGGCGTGGGCACCGTCGCTGATTCGACAGGTAACGACGCTTGCCGTCGTCTTGGAGCCGCGGGAGATCGTGAATGTGCCTGCGATCGGGAAATGTTCGACCGCGGCATCGAGAGAAAGTGACATGAAAGCGTCTCCTGCCTGCATTCTGTAGGACCGGCGTCGCCACCGGTCGAAGGTTCGGGTGACAGCAACGGTGCGAGCGGTTATGACGGGGTAAGGTTTTACGAATCTTTAGCAAATCGGGAAAACAGAAGCCACGTGTCGCAAGCCGCCCGCAAGATCTCTGCCGATGTCGCACTGGCCGATAGTGCCGGCGGGCGGAGCTATGTGTTCACGGGCGCCTGGCGGCACGAGACGGCTGAAGCGATGGCGGCCAAGCTTGACGGCCTGGCGCGCAAGGATGACGGCATCCGGCAGTTCGACCTGTCTGGCGTGACGGCGATGGATACTGCGGGCGCCTGGATCATCCGGCGCTTCATGACCCGCGTGGCCGGCCCCTCCCGCGATGATGTTCATTTCGTCGAAGGTGGGCAGCGCTATGTCGAACTGATCGACGCCTTGCCGGCGGAGCTGCGCTCGCCCGAGACAGGCAACGAACGCGTTCCGATCTTCCAGCGGATCTTTGCGCCGGTCGGCGAGGTCATGGTGGCGACGTGGCAGGACATTGTCGCGGCCATGTACATTCTCGGCTCGGCGGTGCGTGGCGCCCAGCTCAAGCTCGGAAGACACAGCGGCGTCTCTCCGGCGGCGATCGTTCATCAGATCGACCGGATGGGCGTGATGGCGGTGCCGATCATCATGCTGATGTCGTTCCTGATCGGCGCGATCATCGCGCAGCAAGGTGCGTTCCAGCTTCGTTACTTCGGCGCCGAAGTCTTCGTCGTCGACCTTGTCGGCATTCTGCAACTGCGTGAAATCGGCGTGCTTCTGACGGCGATCATGATCGCCGGCCGCTCCGGCAGTGCGATCACCGCCGAAATCGGCTCGATGAAGATGCGCGAGGAGGTCGATGCACTGAAGGTGATGGGGTTGAGCCCCGTCGGTGTGCTCGTCTTCCCGCGGCTTGTCGCCCTGACGATCGCCCTGCCACTCCTGACGATCATCGCGAACTTCGCCGCGCTGACCGGCGCCGCCCTCGTCGCATGGGGCTATTCCGGCATCACGATCCCGACCTTCCTTGCCCGTCTGCAGGAAGCGGTCGACTTTTCCTCCGTCGCCGCCGGCATGATCAAGGCGCCGTTCATGGCGCTGATCATCGGCGTCGTGGCCGCCGTCGAGGGCCTGAAGGTCGGCGGCAGTGCCGAGTCCCTCGGCCGCCATGTGACGTCCTCGGTGGTCAAGTCGATCTTCGTCGTGATCCTGATCGACGGGCTTTTCGCGATGTTCTACGCGGCAATCGATTTCTGAGGCGAGGAACAGCGTGAACCCAGTCTTAAAGCAGCACGAGGAATACCATCAGACCGAAGCGAACGGGCGCGAATCCGTGCTTTCCGTCCGCGATCTGACGGTCGGCTTCGGTTCCAACATCGTGCTCGACAAGCTCAACCTCGAAATCTACCGCGGCGAGATCCTCGGCTTCGTCGGCGCGTCCGGTACGGGCAAGTCGGTGCTGATGCGCACCGTCCTCAGGCTGCTGGCGAAACGATCAGGCAAGATCGAGATTCTGGGCGCGGACTACGACAAGATCAGCGAAGCCGAGCGTATTGCGCTCGACATGCGCCTCGGCGTTCTGTTCCAGCACGGAGCGCTTTTTTCGGCGCTGACGGTGCGCGAGAACATTCAGGTGCCGATGCGCGAGTATCTCGACCTGCCGCAAGACCTAATGGACGAACTGGCGCGGCTGAAGATCGAGCTCGTGGGCCTGGCGCCGGAAGCAGCGGAAAAATACCCGTCGGAGCTTTCCGGCGGCATGATCAAGCGCGCAGCACTTGCGCGCGCCTTGGCGCTCGATCCGGACCTGGTGTTTCTCGACGAGCCGACCTCGGGTCTCGATCCGATCGGCGCCGCGGAGTTCGACGAGTTGATCGCCAAGCTGCGCGACACGTTGGGATTGACCGTGTATATGGTGACTCACGACCTCGACAGCCTTTTTTCCGTCTGCGACCGCATCGCGGTCCTCGGCAAGAAGAAGGTTCTGGTCGAGGGCACCGTCGAAGACATGCTGGCCTGCAACGATCCCTGGGTGCAGTCCTATTTCCGCGGCAAGCGGGCACGGTCGATCGTGCGCCACGAGCAATGACGAGAGCATCGCTCCTGGCGCTTTAGCGTCAAGGGCGAAGGAAGAGCCGGTGACGCGGCCACGAAGGTAGTCGGTACGAATGGAAACGAAAGCGAACTACGCCATTGTCGGTTTCTTCACGGTGTTCGTGATCGCGGCCGCATTCGGCTTCGTCTACTGGATGTCGCAATACGGCCGCAGCGGCGAAATGGTCGAGTTGGTCGTCAACATCCCGGGTTCGGCCAATGGCCTGTCGGTCGGCTCGCCGGTGCGCTTCAACGGTATCGCCGTCGGCTCGGTGCGCAATCTGGCAATCGACGCCAATGACCCGCGCTACTCGATCGCGGTCACCGAGGTCTCGATCGACGCGCCGGTGCTGAAATCCACCAAGGCAACGCTGGAAGTGCAGGGCCTGACGGGTGCGGCCTATATCGAACTCAGCGGCGGTCGCAAGGGTGACGAAAACATCCTGAAGTCGGCGATCGAAAAGGGGACGCAGGCGCGTATCCTCGCCGACCAGTCGAGCGTCACCAGCCTGCTCGCCACGGCCGACCAGATCATGGACCGGGCCAATGACGCGATCACGGATATCCAGGGTTTCGTGACCGATGTGCGCGGTCCGCTGACCCAGACGATCCGCAATGCCGAGACGTTTTCCGATGCGCTGGCCAAGAATTCCGGCGCGATCGACAACTTCCTGAAAAGCGTGACCGAGCTCTCCGGTTCGCTCAGCGCAGCCTCGAAGAAGCTCGATTCGACGCTGACGTCGGCCGAGACGCTGGTGAAGTCCGTGGATCCCAAGAAGGTCGATCAGATCGTTTCCAACGTCGAGCAGATCAGCAACGACCTGAAGGCGGCTTCCGGTGGCGTGACGGAGACCCTCGCGGCGTTCCGCAAGACGGTCGAGACCTACGACCAGTTCGGCAAGAACGCCCAGAAGACGCTGGCGCGCGTCGATACGCTGGTGGCCTCGGTGGACAAGCAGAAGGTGGAACTGGTCGTCAACGACATCACGGCGGCAACCGCCGATGCCCGAAAGACGGTCGCCAATATTTCGCAGTTCGCCTCGAAGATTACGGCGCGGCAAGAGGATATCGACCGCACGATTACCGATGTAACGCAGCTTGCGAGCAAGCTGAATGCCGCCTCCAGTCGAGTCGACAGCATTCTCGTCAAGGTCGACGGTTTCCTCGGCGATGCGGACGCGCCATCGCTTTCGGCAGACGCACGCGCAACACTCGCGTCCTTCAAAAAGATGGCCGACAATCTCAACGCCCAGATCGGCCCGATTGCCGACAACCTCAAGCGCTTCTCCGGCTCCGGTCTGCGCGACGTCGAGGCGCTGGTCACCGATACACGGCGCACGGTGCAGAGCCTGGAGAATACGATCTCCACATTCGACAAGAACCCGCAACGTCTTCTCTTCGGGGGCGAAACGGTAAAACAGTATGATGGCCGCACCCGGCGCTGAGTCGGGGCCGGCATTACCGGCGTGGGGCCGGACGGTGTGTTTTCGATCGGGAGCGCGCCAGGGTGTGTGGGACAAGGGTTTGGGCAGTATGAATTTTTCGGAGCTTGTGGGTGTAGGGAAGACGCGTGCTTGGCGTTCCGCTCTGATTTTCATGCTGGCTGCAGGCCTTGCCGCATGCGGCACCCGCGCCACCAATGACACATTCGGCCTTTCGGCGGCGCCGGTCATCGAAGGGCGCGCGTCGACGAACAAGCAGATCCTTGTGCCGGAACCGACGGCGCTGAAGGCGCTCGACAGCGACCAGGTGGTCATCCGCCTGTCCGGGTCGGAGCTGCAATATCTCTCCAAGGCGCAGTGGAGTGACCGGCTGCCGCGGATGGTCCAGGCGAAGCTCGTGCAGGCGTTCGAAAATACCGGCAAGATCGGTGGCGTCGGCAAGCCGGGCGAGGGGCTTGCCATCGACTATCAGATCATCTCGGAAATCCGCTCGTTCGAGATTTCCACCGAAGGTGGCGACACCGCTGTCGTCGAGATCTTCGCCAAGATCCTCAACGACCGCACCGGCACGGTGCGAGCGCAAAAGGCGTTTCGTGCGACGACCGCGGTGAAGGGAGCCGGCAATCCGGCTTTCATCAAGGCATTGGACCAGGCGTTTGCCACCGTTTCCGCCGAAATCGTTAGCTGGACCCTCAGCTCGATCTGACCGCCACCGCCTCGATCCGGTTGATCACCTCAGCGACGCCGTGCACCTGTCTTGCGGCCTCTTCGGCTCTGCCGACCTCGGCCGCGGTTGCGACAAAGCCGGCAAGGATGATGGTGTTGCCTTGGGCAGTCACCGTCACATCGGAAGCATCGAGGCCGGGCACGGCCGTCAGAAGATCGGCAACGCGGCCCTCCAGTTCCGCCGTTTGATCCGGTGTCAGTTCCTCTGGCTCGACGCCGTGGAATGTCCGCTTCTTGAATACCATGGCAACCACCTCGCTTCAGGAAAGTGAAACGCCAGAAGCCGCGGTTTGTTCGGTTGTTTCATTTGAAACAGCGCGGAATTCGCAGGCATGCGATGAGTGCTGCAAGCGACGGGCTCGTCGCAGTGGTAAAAAGCAGCAGGGGATCTACTCGATGCGCGGTTCTTTCTTCGCCACGGCTCTGGCGATGGTGCTGGCACTTGCCTTTGGCACGGCAGCCAAGGCGCAAAACTACAGCTATGGCTGCAAGCCGAGTTGTGTCGTCAAGACCGTCAAGACTTACGGCGCCTATGGCAATGTCTTCCTGAAGAAAGTGCGGATCTGCAAATAGGCAAAGAGCGCTGCCTTTAGCGGCAACGCCCTGTCTGTTCGCCTGACTCAGGTCGCCTTGCCTGCGTGAGACCGAGTTACGGCCAGCGCACCACCGGCGGCATGGACGAGAGGATCGACTCGACGTTGCCGCCGGTCTTCAGGCCGAAGATCGTGCCGCGGTCGTAGAGCAGGTTGAACTCGACGTAGCGACCGCGTCGCACCAGCTGTTCGTCACGGTCTTCCTCGGTCCACGGCGTGTTGAAATTGCTGCGGACGATCTTCGGGTAGACGAGGGCAAAGGCCTTGCCGACATCGCGAGTGAAGGCAAAGTCGGCGTGCCAGCCGCCCTGTTCGTCTGAGGAATGCAGCCAGTCGTAGAAAATGCCGCCGGTGCCGCGCGGTTCGCTGCGATGCGGCAGGAAGAAGTAGTCGTCGCACCACTTCTTGAACTTGGCATGGTCGGCAACCGCGTGCCGGCTGCAGGTGATCTCCATGGCACGATGGAAGAGCTGCGTGTCCGGATCCGTCATGACGCGGCGCCGGTCAAGAACCGGCGTCAGGTCCGCGCCGCCGCCGAACCAGTTGCTCGTCGTCACCACCATCCGGGTGTTCATGTGCACGGCCGGGACATTTGGGTTCACGGGATGCGCGATCAGCGAGATGCCGGAGGCCCAGAAACGCGGATCTTCGTTCGCACCCGGAATCTGGCTGCGGAACTCCGGCGAAAACTCGCCATAGACCGTCGAGGTGTGGACACCGACCTTTTCGAAGACGCGACCTTCCATCATCGACATGCGGCCACCGCCGCCCTTGCCATCCTCACGGCTCCAGTCCTTGGCAACGAAACGGCCGGGGGCGCGATCGGAAAGCGGTCCCGTCAGCTCGTCCTCGACCGCTTCGAAGGCGGCGCAGATGGTATCCCGCAGTCCTTCGAACCACGCGCGCGCTTCGGCCTTCTTTTCTTCGATGTCTGCGGGGAGCCCTTGGGGTAGCTGCGGTCGTTCCATGGAAATTGCGTCCTGTTGGCGGCTTTTGCCGGAGAAAAGCGGCCGATTCGATTGATTTCGCCACAGGCCACACTTTCGCGTCGATGGCAACGGCGCTTTACCGTATCGGGCAGTCTGTCGCATGGCGAGGTACGGCGCCAGGTACCTCCGGTCCTCACAATGCTCTAGCAAAGCGTTGATCGCGCCACTATCTTAGCGCTTAGGGGTATGGCCCATGGCAAGAATACCCGCAGCTCCGCCGCTCGATGGTTTGCGGCGGCAGATCGCCCGGCATCGCCGGGACAATCCGACACGAGGCGATGGCCTGTTCGTGCGGGAGACCTTTCGGCTCACGCGTAGCGCGGCCCGGGCCAAGGCGCGCGAATGGTTCGATACCTGGCCGAAGGCGGCCTACTGGACCGAGGTGGAAAGCTGGCGCCAGCTCGACGGCGACGAGATCGAGTTTACCATGCGCCGCCTGCCGACCGCGGACTGACCGAGGCTCCTAGTCGCCACGAGCCGCCGATTGCGGGCAGACCAAACTTCTTCATCGTCCATGTCGACCGCATTCAAGCGTGGCTGTCCTCTTCCATCAGCCTTGGCCCGGCGCCTTCCATCGACAGCACGTCATGCGGATTGCGCAAGGGACATTCCCTGAGCGACAGGCAGCCGCAGCCGATGCAGCTCGTCAGGTGATCGCGCAACGCCATCAGGCTGGCGATGCGTTCGCTCAGCTGTTCGCGCCAGTTTTCGGACAGTTTGCTCCAATCTTCCACCGTCAGTGGACGATCGTCCGGCAGAACAGACAATGCGTCCTGAATCTCCGAAAGAGGGATGCCGGTGCGCTGGGCGACCTTGATGACGGCGACGCGCCGCAGAATGCCGCGCGGATAGCGCCGCTGGTTGCCGCGGGTGCGGTTGCTGCGGATCAGGCCCTTGGCCTCGTAGAAGTGCAGGGTGGAGACGGCAACGCCACTGCGTTCCGCCACTTCGCCCACCGTCAGTTCGCGGCGCAGTTCATTGTTCTTGACGATCGTCATGGTGGCTATTGACCTCAACTATTGTTGAGGTTCTATAGCATTGGCTCCAGGACGCAGACAACAGGAGCTTGATCCCCATGACTGAAAAAATGACCCTTGCCGTGATCTACGGCAGCGCGCGCCAGGGTCGCTTCTGCGATACCGTTGCCAACTGGCTGGTCCGCGAGCTTTCGACGTCCGAGATCTTTTCCCTCACCGTGATCGACCCCGCACGGCTTCGCACCTCGCGCGGCGTCGGTGCAGCGGTCGATCCGGGCGAGTGGCTGGAGCGCAAGATCGCCGAGGCCGATGCCTTCATCATCGTCACCCCCGAATACAATCATGGCTACCCGGCGGCGCTGAAGGAACTGATCGATTCGGTCTACGGGCCCTGGCACGCAAAGCCCGTCGCCTTCGTTTCCTATGGCGGAGCCTCTGGCGGCATTCGTGCGGTCGAACAGTTGCGGCAGGTGTTCGGCGAGTTGCATGCGGTGACGCTTCGTGACGGGATTTCGCTGCCAAAAGCGTGGTCGAAATTCGACGCTGCCGGCAACCTCTACAAACCCGACGAATTGCGCGCGCCGCTGTTTCTGATGATGGACAGGCTGACCTGGTGGTCACGAACGCTGAAGCAGGCGCGCAAGAGCGCGCCTTACAATGATGTGGCGGCGTGACCGAGGGTCGCACCACGGGCCCGAGCCGGGCATCGTGTCGATGGCCGACCAAGGCATGAGACAGGAGGCGTCGATGCTGACTTTGCTAGACCGGCGAAACTTGCCGAATGGCCTCACCGGCGATCATTGCGGCCGAGATCGCGATGTTCAGCGACCGTTGGCCATCGGCCATCTTAATGAGGATGCGCCCATCCGCCCGCTCGTGCACATGGTCGGGCACACCGGCGCTCTCGCGACCGAAGAGCAGGATGTCGTCCGGGCGGAATTCGTAGCGGGTATAGGGCAGGGCGGCCTTGGTGGACGCCAGCACCAATCGTCGACCGCTTGCGGCTCGCCATTCCTCGAAGTGTTCCCAGTTGACGTGCCGCGTCAGCGCCACCGAGGCGATGTAGTCCATGCCGGCGCGCTTCAGGTTGCGGTCGGAAAGGTCGAAGCCCGCGGGCTCGATGATATCGACGCCAAGGCCGAGGCAGGCGGCCATGCGCAGGATCGTGCCGGTGTTGCCGGGAATGTCGGGCTGGTAAAGGGCGATGCGCAGGTTGCTCATGGGGCTGCGGTTGCTCCGGGAGTTCAAGGCGGAATGAATGTCTGTCCGGGCTCCTATGGCATCGAATGCCGGATCGATCCACCCTCGATCAACGTGCGCTGCCGTCAATCGCGGATCGCTCATTTCGCCCGCGCTAATCTGTGCCGAAACAGCAACAGCAGATTGTGCGATGAAAAAATGGGCAAGAAAGTGCCTGCGACAATCTGGCATGTCGTCGCGAATAGGGGTAGAGATCAGACCTCTTCAACGCGAACCGACGGAGGCAAACATGACTGTATGGATGTTGACACGCCTTCCAGGAGTAGTGGGCCACCGTTTGGCCTGACCGGTTCCGCGACCTATCTTTTTAAAAGAGATCGACGCGCTTCCGGGACTCCGGAAGACGTAGCCCTTTTGCGGGGCGGCATTTCCGGACTGCAATTTTCATCATAAGAATGCGGGGCGCGCACGAGATCCCGCTTTCCTTCAAAATACTCTGAAGGAGCAATGCAATGTTTGGCTGGTTTGAGTCCCGCCTCAATCCCTATCCGACGGAAGAGCCGACGCTTCCGCCGAAGAGCCTTTTCGGCTTCTGCTGGCACTATTCCAAGCCGGCCGTGCCGTGGCTGCTCATCATGTCGGTCTGCACCGCGTTGATCGCCATCGGCGAAGTGGCGCTGTTCCAGTTCCTTGGCAACATGGTCGACTGGCTGTCGAGCGCCAATCGCGAGACCTTCCTTGAAGCGGAAGGCGGCCGGCTCTTCTGGATGGGGGCGCTTGTTCTCATCGGCCTGCCGGGGCTGGTCGCGATCGATTCCCTGATCATGCACCAGGTGCTGCTCGGCAATTATCCGATGATCGCCCGCTGGCAGATGCACCGCTATCTGCTTCGCCAGAGCATGACCTTCTTTGCCAACGAGTTCGCAGGACGCGTGGCGACGAAGGTGATGCAGACCTCGCTTGCGGTGCGCGAAACGGTGATGAAGATCCTCGACGTCTTCGTCTATGTCGTCAGCTATTTCGTCACGATGCTGGCCGTCGTTGCGACCGCTGACTGGCGGCTCGTGATCCCGCTTGCCATCTGGCTGGCGATCTACATCTGCATCGTCGGCTACTTCGTGCCGCGGTTGCAGAAGATCTCCAAGGAGCAGGCGGATGCACGCTCGATGATGACGGGCCGGATCGTCGACAGCTACACCAATATCGGCACGGTCAAGCTGTTCTCGCATGCCGGCCGCGAGGAAAGCTATGCCCGCGAGGGCATGGACAGCTTCCTCGACACTGTGCATCGCCAGATGCGCAAGGTGACGCTGTTCCACATTCTCGTTTACGCCAACAACAGCATCGCGCTGTTCGCAATTGCCGCTCTTGGCATCCATCTGTGGCTGACGAGTGCGATTTCGGTCGGCGCGATCGCGATCGCGGTCGGCCTGGCGATGCGCATCAACGGCATGTCGCAGTGGATCATGTGGGAAGTCTCGGCGCTGTTTGAAAACATCGGCACGGTCTACGATGGCATCGGCATGATGACGAAGGCCCACGACATCGTCGACGAACCGGACGCCAAGGCGTTGAAGGCAGAGAAGGGGGCAATCGCCTTCGACAACATCCGCTTCCACTACGGCAAGGCCAAGGGGGTCATCGATCACCTGTCGCTCGACATCAAGCCGGGCGAGAAGATCGGTCTTGTCGGCCGTTCGGGTGCGGGCAAGACGACACTGATGAACCTGCTCCTGCGCTTCTACGACCTGGAGGACGGCGCGATCAGGATCGATGGCAAGGATATTTCCACCGTCACCCAGGACAGTCTGCGTGCCCAGATCGGTGTGGTGACGCAGGACACCTCTCTGCTCCACCGCTCCATTCGCGACAACATCGCCTATGGGCATCCGGAGGCGGACGACGAGGCGATCATCGCCGCGGCCAAGCGCGCGAACGCCTGGGACTTCATCCAGGGACTCGAGGACAACCAGGGCCGCAAGGGCCTGGATGCCCAGGTCGGCGAGCGTGGCGTCAAGCTCTCGGGCGGCCAACGGCAGCGCATCGCGATTGCACGCGTGTTCCTCAAGGACGCGCCGATCCTGATCCTCGATGAAGCCACCTCGGCGCTCGATTCCGAAGTCGAGGCGGCGATCCAGGAGAACCTCTTCGCGCTGATGGCCGGCAAGACGGTGATCGCGATTGCCCACCGCCTGTCGACGCTGACGGAGATGGACCGGCTGGTGATCCTCGAGGCCGGTCGGATCGTCGAGACCGGCTCGCACGGCGAACTCGTCGCCAAGGGCGGCCTTTATGCCGATCTCTGGTCTCGCCAGTCCGGCGGCTTCATCGCCGACGACGTCGAGAAGGAAGAGGCGGCAGAATAAGAACAGGCGGCCCGCCGTTGGAAAGTGCGGCGGACCGCTCTCTTAGATGTTACGCATTTGTAATCTGCAATTGAGCGGAAACCGATTGCTGTTCCCGCTGAACCGCCTATATCGGAACCATGCTCAGCGCCATCGTCAGCCTCTTCGAGAACTGGATCAAGCCCTTCGCGCCGCGCGAGCGTCTTCAGCCGCCGAAATCACTCTGGGGTTTTGCCTGGTTCTATGCTCGCCAGGCCAAGGGGCCGTTCGTGGCGATGGCGGTGCTCGGCGGCCTCGTCGCCATGCTGGAGGCGGGGCTTTTCTATTTCGTCGGCCGGCTTGTCGACGTGCTCGATACGGTCAAGCCCGAAGCCGGCTGGAGCGGCCTGATTGCCGCCAACGGGCCGGAACTGCTGTTCATGCTTTTGACCGTGCTGGTATTCCGCTTTCTGGCGGTGTCGCTGGCAGCGCTTGTCGAAGAGCAGTCGATCATCACCGGCTTCCTCAACCTGGTGCGCTGGCAATCCTATGTGCATGTCGCCCGCCAGTCCCTGACCTTCTTCCAGAACGATTTTTCCGGCCGCATCGTCACCAAGGTCTGGTCGGGGGCGCAGGCAACCAGCGATCTGATCGTCTCGCTGCTGCAGGTCGTCTGGTTCATCGTCATCTACACGGCCTCGACCATGGCGCTGGTGGCGCAGCTCGATTGGCGCCTGGCGGCGATGGTCGCCTTCTGGATCGTCATTTTCCTGTCGCTCGCCCGCTATTTCGTTCCGCGCATCCGCAAGCACGCGCGTGACACCGCGGAAATGGCATCGATGCTGAACGGCCGCATGGTCGACGCCTATTCCAACATCCAGACGCTGAAGCTCTTCGGCCGCGACGAGGAGAACGATCGCTACATCCGCGCCGGCTTCGACCGGTTCCAGCGGGCGGTGATCCCGTTCACGCGGCTGCTGACGGCCGTGCGTGCCTCGCTGGCGCTGCTTTCCGGCCTGATGATCACGGCGATCGCGGTCTATGCGATCCATCTGTGGCTTGGCGGCGCAATCAGCTCCGGCGCGGTTGCCTTCACGCTGGCGCTGGTGCTGAGGCTCAACATGCTGCTCGGTCGCATGATGACCCAGTTCAACTCGATCATGCGCAACATTGGCACGATCCAGAACTCGGCCGAGCTCGTGTCGCAGCCAATCGGACTTGTCGACCGGCCCGACGCAAAAGAGCTTGCCGTCAGCGAGCCGGAAATCCGCTTCGAAAACGTGCGCTTCCACTACGGCAAGGGTGAGCGCGTCATCGACGACTTTTCCCTCGTCATCCGGCCGGGGGAGAAAGTGGGCATCGTCGGTCGCTCCGGGGCCGGCAAATCGACGTTGGTGAACCTGCTGTTGCGGTTCTACGACCTTGAGGATGGACGCATTCTGATCGATGGCCAGGACATCGCGGCGGTCAGGCAGGAAAGCTTGCGCGCTCAAGTCGGCATGGTCAGCCAGGACACCTCGCTGCTGCATCGCTCGATCCGCGACAACATTCTCTTTGGTCGTCCCGATGCCGACGAGGAGCAGTTGATCGCCGCCGCGCGAAAAGCCGAAGCCTACGACTTCATCGTCGACCTGCAGGACCAACGTGGACGCAGAGGTTTCGATGCCCATGTCGGCGAACGCGGCGTCAAGCTTTCGGGCGGCCAGCGCCAACGCATCGCCATTGCGCGGGTAATGCTGAAGGACGCGCCGATCCTGGTGCTCGACGAGGCGACCTCGGCGCTCGATTCGGAGGTCGAGGCGGCGATCCAGTCCAATCTCGACCGCCTGATGCAGGGCAAGACCGTGCTGGCGATTGCCCACCGGCTCTCGACCATTGCCGCCCTTGACCGGCTCGTCGTCATGGACAAGGGCCGGATCGTCGAGGAGGGGACGCATACCGAACTTGTCGCGCGCGGCGGGCTTTATGCCAGCCTCTGGTCGCGCCAATCCGGTGGTTTTCTGGCCCGCGAGGAAGCGGCCGAATAGAGCGGCTGCGCACTATGTTTGTCACCGTCCGGCGAAGCTGAATTCCGCCTGACCGGTGACCGTCAAGTCCTTGTGCCAATTGGCCGCGCTTTTCCCCGCGACAATCTGCCCACATGCCCTTGTCAAGGCTGGACATAATTTGCGATCAAGCATAGAACGCGCCGGATTGACGGGGATTCTGCGGGCCGTGCGCGCGCAGAGTTGTTCCGGATTCTGGCGCCGATGTCGCGTTTGCAACCGCAAACCGGCGGGGTGCCAGCACACTGAATAGGGCGTGGTTCCTTGACCTGGGTCAAGTCTCAAGGGGCAGGAATTTCGCCGGGGGCGGATGCGGTTTCCGCAATATTGCGTGAGAGGATGGTTTAGCCGTGAGCGAACACGACACTTCAAGCGAGGCCTTGGGCGAGCCCACTCGCCGCGATTTCCTTTATCTGGCTACCGGCATGGCAGGCGTCGTCGGCGCCGGTGCTGTCGCTTGGCCCTTCATCGACCAGATGCGTCCGGATGCATCGACGCTCGCGCTCGCCTCGATCGAGGTTGACGTCTCGAGCCTGCAGCCTGGCATGTCGCTGACGGCGAAATGGCGCGGCAAGCCGGTCTTCATCCGTAACCGTACGGAAAAGGAAGTCGAGGAGGCCAAGGCCGTCAAGCTTGACGAGCTGAAGGACCAGGTTGCGCGCAACGCCAACCTTCCCGCCGACGCGACCGCGAGCGACCTCGATCGTTCCGCCGGCGAAGGCAAGGAAAACTGGATCGTCATGATCGGTTCCTGCACCCATCTCGGCTGCGTGCCGCTCGGCCAGGCCGGTGATTTCGGTGGCTGGTTCTGTCCCTGTCACGGTTCGCACTACGATACGGCCGGCCGCATCCGTAAGGGTCCGGCGCCGGAGAACCTTCACGTGCCGACCTTCTCGTTCGTTTCCGACACAGTTATCAAGATCGGTTGAGGGGACTACTGATAATGAGTGCTGAACATTCAACCTACACGCCGACGACTGGCATTGAGAAATGGGTTGATTCCCGTCTGCCGTTGCCGCGTATGATTCATGATAGCTTCATCAGCTATCCGGTTCCCCGGAACCTGAACTATGCCTACACCTTCGGTGCGATGCTTTCGGTCATGCTGGTCGTGCAGATCCTGACCGGTATCGTGCTTGCCATGCACTATGCCGCTGAAACGACCGTTGCGTTCAACTCGGTCGAGAAGATCATGCGCGACGTCAACCACGGCTGGCTGCTGCGCTACATGCACGCCAACGGCGCATCCTTCTTCTTCATCGCCGTCTACCTGCACATTGCCCGCGGTCTCTACTACGGCTCCTACAAGGCTCCGCGCGAAATCCTCTGGATCCTCGGCGTGGTCATCTACCTCCTGATGATGGCGACCGGCTTCATGGGCTACGTTCTGCCCTGGGGTCAGATGTCCTTCTGGGGCGCGACCGTTATCACCGGCTTCTTCACCGCTTTCCCGCTGGTGGGTGATTGGATCCAGCAGTTCCTGCTCGGTGGCTTTGCCGTCGATCAGCCGACGCTGAACCGCTTCTTCTCGCTGCACTACCTGCTGCCCTTCATGATTGCCGGCGTCGTCGTCCTGCACATCTGGGCCCTGCACGTCACCGGCCAGACCAACCCGACCGGCGTTGAAGTGAAGTCCAAGACCGACACCGTTCCCTTCACGCCCTATGCGACGCTGAAGGATGCGCTCGGCGTCTCCGTCTTCCTGATCATCTATGCCTGGTTCGTCTTCTACCAGCCGAACTTCCTCGGCCATCCGGACAACTACATTCCGGCTGACGCGCTGAAGACGCCTGCCCACATCGTTCCGGAATGGTACTACCTGCCGTTCTACGCGATGCTGCGCGCCATCACCTTCAACATCGGCCCGATCGACTCCAAGCTCGGCGGCGTTCTGGTGATGTTCGGCTCGATCATCATCCTGTTCTTCCTGCCTTGGCTCGACACGTCCAAGGTCCGCTCGGCCGTCTACCGTCCATGGTACAAGCTGTTCTTCTGGATCTTCGTCGCCAACGCCATCCTGCTCGGCTGGCTCGGCTCGCGTCCGGCAGAAGGCCTGTACGTCGTGATGTCGCAGATCGGCACGCTGTACTACTTCGGCTTCTTCCTCGTCATCATGCCGGTTCTCGGCCTGATCGAAACGCCGAAGCGCATTCCGAATTCCATCACCGAAGCGGTCTTGGAAAAGCAGAATGCCAAGGCGCAGCCGGCTGCCGTACGCGCCTGATCAGAACAGCGATTGATAAGGAACCCACAACAATGAAAAAGCTTGTTACAGGCATTCTGTCACTCGCTGTCGTCGCTGGTCTCGGTCTCGGTGCGGCTGTTGCCGAAGAGGCAAAGGGCGGCGAGGAGCATGGCGGCGGTACGCCCCACTATCCGATCCACAAGCCGGAACAGCAGGACTGGAGCTTTGCCGGTCCCTTCGGTCACTACGACAAGGGCCAGTTGCAGCGCGGCCTGAAGGTCTACACCGAAGTCTGTTCGGCCTGCCACTCGATGAACCTGGTGGCCTTCCGCACACTCGAAGGCCTCGGCTACTCGGAAGCGCAGGTAAAGGCCTTTGCGGCGAACTATGAAGTTCAGGACGGTCCGAATGCCGACGGTGAGATGTTCACCCGCAAGGCTGTGCCTTCCGACCACTTCCCGGCACCCTATGCAAACAAGGAAGCCGCTGCCGCATCGAACAACGGTGCTGCACCGCCGGACTTCTCGCTGATTGCCAAGGCGCGCGGCATCGAACGTGGCTTCCCACAGTTCGTCTTCGACATGTTCTGGCCCTACCAGGAAGGTGGCCCGGACTACATCCACGCACTGCTGACCGGCTACCATGAACCGCCGGAAGGCACGGAAGTGGCCGAAGGCACGCACTACAACCCGTACTTCGCCAGCGCGGCAGCACTCGCAATGGCCAAGCCGATCTCCGACGACCAGGTCACCTATGACGATGGCACGCCGCAGACCGTCGATCAGTACGCCAAGGACGTTTCTGCCTTCCTGATGTGGGCTGCCGAACCGCACCTGGAAGACCGAAAGCGCACCGGCTTCATGGTCATGGTGTTCCTGCTGATCTTCACCGGCCTTGTGTACCTGACGAAGAAGTCGGTTTACGCCAACAAGGAACATTGATCGGCCGCCGGCTGAAGCCGGTGCGATCAAGACCCAAGGAAAAGGCCCCGGTTCGTCCGGGGCTTTTTTTGTTTTGAGGGGCGAGCGCCGAGCCTGTGGAAAGGTCTGTTCAACTTTGCTTGGCTTATAGGGATGTCGTTTTGGTGGACGCGCACCTCAAGCGTCGGACGGTCCCGGCTGCCAACCGGTTTGAGCCGCCCAACGATCGGCACGCCGGACGATGGTCCAGAGGTAATCGGACTTGGCGTCCGTGTAAGCCGCCCGGTCGTCCCGATATCGCGTCGCCAAGGTGCGTTTGAGATCGGCGTAGGGGGCGTGTTCGCCTGCGTGGGGGCGCATGTAGTCCCGAAACAGCAACGACCATTGCTCGCTCCAGCTTCCAAGACGGCGCACACATGAACATGCGTGCGCTCGTTGCCTGGTGCCTCGCGGAAGTAGCGTTTCGTCAGGTCGCCGTTGGACTTCCGCCACACGTATCCAACCATCGCCAACCTCTCCGCCAGGACTTCGACGCAGTGCAGGTCGAACACTGAAATCTGAATGTCCACGATTGGTTTTGCAGCCAGACCTTCGACTGCCGTCGAGCCGATATGGTCTATGCGCACACCGTGTTCACCCAACACACCCCGGATCGCTCGTGCCTTGACGGCGAACTGTTCCGCCCACTCGGGGGACCAGCGGCAGATTTCGACGGGTTGCTGGGAACCTAGCGATGCGATGCGCATTCGTAACCTGTGGCTCTTTTGCAGCTTGGCTGGCGGATGGGTTGGAGCGGCGTCCACATCCGGCAGCGTCTGAACGGGCGGACTTCAGCTTCCGGTGCATTAAGCAGTCCTGCAGATTAAAGTTGTGGTCCCTGCAAGGGAATGCTTAGAGAGCGGCGTTTTCATTCTCTGAGGATTGAACCCCAATGGCAATTTCATTCAAGCATTTGGCTCTGGCCGCGACGATCGGCCTTGTCGGCCTCCCTGGCATTGCCCAGGCGGAAAACTATACGGCACTTTCGAAGCAGGGCTACTCGACCGGCAAGCTCTCGAGGGGAAAGTCCGGCGCCTGGGGCTGGGTCGTTGCAAGCGGCGAGAAGAAGTACTTCTGCCGGATGAACGTCGCCTCCGTCTATGTCGACAAAAAGAAAATGGTGAGCTTTACGGCTGCCGGACTGATGCTCACGATCGATCGTGCGACCTATGACGACGCCATCGGCGGAGCGGATCCGAACAAGCCCTATCTGAAGGATCTGCAGACGGGTCGCATCAAGGCCGCTGACGTTGGCGGTTGCTCGCCGCTGCGCTGAGCCGGCTTGATCTGCGGCCCATTTCCTTTGGTCATGGCCGATAGAACGGGAAGCATGCCGCAGTTCAAAGCGCTCCGGTGTCCGCGACGCGTCTGAAACGACGCCCGGCGGTGTCGAGATGCGTTTGCCGAACATGCCGGGTGGGTCAACCGATGCTCCTGCGCTGATTTTTGCGAACGGCTTCGCCGCGTCACAACAAACCGAGGTTTTGTTGTAGAGGCCTAAATGAGTTGCAGCCGGGCCTGCAACCTGAAATTGGAGGACAAATGCTACATCATGCTTCGTTAGGTGTTTCTGATATCGCGCGCGCCGCTGCATTTTATGACGCTGCTCTTAGCCCACTTGGATACGTACGGGTCTGGGAAGATTTGCGGCCGGGAGAAGCTGATCAAGCAGTTGGCTATGGCCCGGAAGGCGGTGGTGATAAGCTTGCCATCAAATTTAGGCCGGAAGGGCAGCGTCCGCCTGGTCCAGGCTTTCATCTCGCTTTCACCGCTCCGGACAGGAGGGCCGTCGCTAACTTTCATGAAGCAGCGCTTAATCACGGAGGTCGAGACAACGGCGGTCCGGGATCACGGCCCCACTACGGACCCAACTATTATGCTGCCTTCGTCATCGACCCAGACGGACACCACATCGAGGCCGTGTTCAACTCGGCGCCTTGATCCACGGATAAGGGCAACGGTTCCGCGAACCTTATGTAGGTTTTCTGTTCCGTTGCTACTCAGACCCCAAGCCCTGCAAACGAAAACGGCCCCATCGCGAGATGGGGCCGTCAGACTGCTGACAAACCCCTGGCGAGAGCTGGGGGTTTGTGATTCAGTGGGCCATGTTGAAGAAACCCGGCCCCGA
>NZ_JAKUMO010000036.1:0-43576 GCF_037026475.1 Ensifer sp. MJa1
ACATTCCAAAATCTCCAAGGGGAACCCATTGAAATCATTGGCATGTCGCACTTGGAAATAGAATGTACCCGGCTACAATAACATATCGCATAAGTTCTATTATGGAACTCGCATGATAATTCCCAGCCTAGACGCAAGCTCGGGTGCATTGAAATGCGAGATCCTTCGCGATCGCCGGGAAGCGATCAGTGAAAAGCCCTGCGCGCCAGATTGCAGTCAAATTTCGCCCGCTCACGTCTCGAGTTCACCTCACTCCATGAAACGTTGACGTGACCAAAAGAGAGGCGGAAAATTAATGGGGCGATGAACGGCAGAGAAAGGATGAAGTCCTCCGGACGGTGGTGACATGACCGATGCCGTCAACAAGATCGAGCAACCGCGCGAGCCGACCCGTCGCGATTTTCTCTACATTTGCACGGGTATGGCCACCCTCGTCGGGTCCGCCGCATTCCTCTGGCCGTTTATCGACGGTATGCAGCCATCGGCCGACGTCGCCGCACTGGCCGCGGTGGAGATCGATATCTCGCTGATCGAGCCTGGCCACCGCATCACTATCAAATGGCGCGGAAAACCAGTCTTCATCGTTCACCGGACGGACGCGATGGTGGCCCAGGCCCGGGAGGACGACGGCAATCCGGATCTGATCGATCCCATCACCGACGGTGAACGCGCGCCGCGGCCGGAATGGCTGATCTTAGTGGGTGTCTGTACCCACCTCGGCTGCATTCCGCTTGGTCAGAAGGACAGCGATCCGCGCGGCCCTTACGGTGGCTGGTTCTGCCCTTGCCACGGCTCGATCTACGATACTTCGGGACGAGTTCGAAAAGGCCCCGCACCGCGCAACCTTCAGGTCCCGCCTTATGCCTTCCTCGAGGACGGGAGAATCAGGATCGGGTAGTTGATGGCTTGTCATTGCCGTTTCCTCGTTTCATCCGAGACGGGCAAGCATCGGCACGTTCTCCAGAAGCCAGAACGAGAAAGCCGTCATTGTGCCGGTGATCATGGCGATTCCCATCGCGACCATCACACCGCCCGCGCCGACCTGCAGCGCCCGCCCCAGCTTGCGCATGGCTTTCAGGCGCTGCATCAGGTGATCGGCAAAGGCCGCCGACAGCAGGAACGGAACGCCGAGGCCGAGCGAATAGACGGCGAGGAGAACGATGCCCGCCGTCGCCGTCGACGACAGCGCGCCGACGGTGAGGATTGCACCCAGCACCGGACCGATGCACGGGGTCCAGCCGAACCCGAAGGCCAGTCCCAGCAGCAACGCACCAAGCGGCCGTCCGCCTCGGATGCTGCCATGGAAGCGGAGGTCGCGTTCGAACCAGGGCATGCGGACGAGACCGGTCATGAACACGCCGAGAACAATGACGATCGCGCCACCGATGAGCGTTGCCTCGTATCGATAGAGAAGAAGAAGTCGGCTGAAGGCGGTCGCGGTCGCGCCAAGTGCGACGAAGACCGCCGAGAACCCAAGGACGAAGCAGAGGCTGAGCAGCAGTGTCGCGAGCCGGCCGGCACCCGCAACACCCTGTCGGCCAAGCGCCTGGCCAGAGACGTAGGAGATATATCCCGGCACCAGCGGCAGGACGCAGGGCGACAGGAACGAGATCAATCCCGCCGAGAAGGCCGTAATCAGGCCGATACTGGAAATCGCCGACATCGATGCCCTAACTCCCCCGTGCCGAAGCGATCAGCCGCTTCATCGCGCCGGAATCGGTAAGACCCCGCACGATTTCCTTGCCGGCGACAAAGCTCGGCGTGCCCGCGATGCGCAAGGCTTGCGCGAGTGCGAGGTTGCGTCTGATGATCGCATCAATCGCCGGGTCTTGCATGTCCGTCTTCAACTGCTCGACATCAATCCCGACCTCGGCCGCCACTTCCAGGCTGGAAGTCTCGGTGATGCGGCCCTGGTAGGCCATCATGGCCTTATGGAAGGCCAGATACTTGGCCTGCTTCTGACTGGCGAGGGCGGCGCGGGCGGCGAAGACCGAACCGGGACCGAGAATCGGATATTCCTTGAAGACAAGGCGCAGTCCCTTGTCCTCCCTCTCGAGACTGTCAAGGATCGGCATCGCGCGGCGGCAATAGGGGCAGTTGTAATCGAAGAATTCGACAAGGGTGACGTCGCCGTTGGGATTGGCCCCAACCGGTGAGCCAGGGTCATTGAAGATTTCGTCATGCCGCTGCGTGATGATGGCGGTCAACTCGTTCTCTGCCGCGGCCTGGCGGCGGGCTTCCATGCCGTTCACGGATTCAATGATGACTTCGGGATTGGCGAGGAGATAGCTGCGCAGGTCGAGTTGGAAGTCTGTGCCATCTCGAAGGGGCGGCAGAATCCCCGCAGCAAACAGCAGTGCCAGGGCCGAAAGGACCGCCGAAATCCCGGCAAGTGCAAAGGAACCAAACACCCAGGGTTTCAGGCTTCGGGCCGACTTCGCGGGTGGGACCCCGGACGAAACGGGTGTCGGATCATTGGGCATGTCGGTCGTCATTGTAACAATCCCTTCAAGTTTTCCCACAAACCCGGCTCTTTGTGGCCGTGAGGTTTCTGCGTTCTGTTGGTGAGCGCGTTGACAAAGACCACCAAATTGACCGGCTCGAATTTCAATCCGTGGAAGCGGGCGCGGAGGCGGCCGTCCTGGTCGATCACGTGTGTGACGATCCCGTGCATCTGCATGCCCTCCTCGCTCTCGGTGAACTTGAGGCCGTAGGCTTCGGCGATCTTACGGGTGCTGTCTTCGGGCTGACCCGGCGCTGCGGTCAGGAAGACCCAATTCACCGGATCAAGACCATGCGCCTGGCCGTAGCCGCGCAGAACCTCTCCCATGTCGCGCTTGGGGTCGGTGGTGATGGTGACGAACTCGACCATCGCCTTCATCGGCGTCTGGTTGATCATCATCTGCAGCTCGGCGACCCGCTCCGCATGGAGCGGACAGACGTCCGGGCAGTTGGTGTAGACGAAATTCAGAACGACGACCTTGCCGCGCAGGTCGGAGAGGCTGACGGTACGGTCGGCCGCATCCTGTAACGTGAAACCGGGCGCTTCGCTGTCGACCGCCTGGAAATATGTCTCCTTGGCGCGGAGGTCCTGATCGACCTCCTCGAGCGAGTGCGCCAACACCTGGGTGGCGGAAGCCATTGTCACCGCGACGGCAATCAGGGCTGAATGCAATGCGCGCATGGGTCACCTTCCAACGGCGGTGGTATCGCCCTGCCTGGAGGAGCAGCATGAGCACGAAACCGCGAGTGAAGCGGAGGCATCGTCGATTTCCGAGGAACTGGCCGACGACACCTTGTCCTGAGAGCCAGCCATGCGGTTCATGCAGAGTCCGAGCGTGCACATGGCGACGCAGGGCAGTACGCTCAGCAGCAGCGGCGCAACGCCGGCGGCGATGAGCCAGCTCCAGTTGAAGGCAACGCCCAGAGAATACACGAGGGCTCCGAAGACGACGAGCCCTCGCCGGTCCCGCAGCCAGGAAGGAAGCCTGTCGGCGAGCGGATGCCACGGTACGCGCGGATGCGCTTCTGCTGAATGGGGTATGCTCATGGAGATTTCTCCTTGTTCTCAGGAGCCGCCAGACGCGCCTGTCCCTTTTCGACGACGGATTTCAGGAATGCGACCATGTCCGGCGCGTCCCATTCGGCGGGGCCAATCAACCGTCCAAGCTCCCTGCCCTCGGCATCGATCAACAGGGTCGTCGGCAGGCCAGCCGTCGCCACCGCGAAGCCGACCTGGCTGGACGTGTCGACATGGATCGCAAGATGCTGGATGTCGATCTCGGCGTAGAACTTCTTCACGGCGTCGACCCCACCTCGGTCGATCGACAGCGCGACGACCTCGAACCTGTCCCCGCCCAATGCCGCCTGCAGCCGGTCGAGCGTCGGCATCTCTTCCCGGCACGGCAGGCACCAGGTGGCCCAGATGTTGAGCAACACGACCTTGCCGCGGAAATCCGCAAGCGCACGCGGCCGCCCCACGCCGTCGCTAAACCGAACATCCGGGACGGCCTGCGGGACATCGCTGAGTACGAAGCCCTTAGGAATCCCCTCAAGCGCCGGGCCGTTGGGGCCGCGAAGCATGAATATGCCCGCAAGCCCGGCGAAGCCCAGGACCACCAGCAGAAGCAATAGTCTGCGGCGCGGGCCGAGGGCACTGGCCGTGAAGATGCGGGCCATCTTAGTCATTCCGTGGCGTAAACCTCCGGTTTCTTGCCGTCCTTTGGCACCGTGTAGATCACGAACGGTTCGGTCTTCGTGCCGGCCATACCGGGCGAGCCCATGGGCATTCCAGGCAAGGTGATGCCTGCGATCGGCGGCCGCTCCTTGAGGAGCTTGCGCACGATGGTCGCAGGCACATGCCCGTCGACCACGTAGCCGTCGATGAACATCGTATGGCAGCCCTGCATGTTTTCCGGGACCCCCGCCTTGCGGCTGATCTCGAGAAGATCATTGGTCGGCTTGACGTCGACGTTAAAGCCGTTCTCGCGCAGGTAGGCGGCATAGCCCTCGCAGCAGCCACACTGCGGGTTCTTGTAAAGCGTGGCCTGCAGCGGATCGGCAATCGCCGGCGCGGCGAAGGCCATGAAAGCGGCGAGACTGGCGAAGCGGATTGAAGGATTCATAATCGGTTCTCCTTGCGTAGTTCTGTTTGGTTCAGGCGACGCGCAGCACGGTCATCATGCCCGACATCTGGTGGTCCATGACGTGGCAATGCAGCATCCAGTCACCCGGGTTGTCAGCAACGAAGGCGGCCTCGACGACATCCTTCGGGGCCATCAGCACCGTGTCCTGCCATTGGCGATGCGGGACCGGCCTGCCGTTGCGGCTCAAGACCCTGAGGCTATGGCCGTGGAAGTGCATCGGGTGCCACCAGGTGGTCTCGTTGCGCAGTTCCAGCACGACGCTGCGGCCGCGTTCAAAAGCGAGAGCAGGCTCCATTCCCGCATGGCCATCCCCGGTCATCGACTGGCCGTTGATCGCCCAGACAGCACCATGGCCCATGCCCATCATCCCGCCCCCACCCATCATTCCGCCCTGCATGTCCCCGCTACCCATCATCGCGCTCATCATGCCGCCCTGGAGCGTCAGCCTGTGGCGCTCTGCCGAGGCGAGATCGGGTTCGGGCAAAGGATTGCGGGGCAACGCAAGCGGAGCGTCGAGAGAGTGCTCGCGGACCGGTGGCTTCTCGTAGACGAGCTGCGTCAGCCGATAAGACAGGCCATCGTAGAAATCATCGATGACGTCGTAGCGCCGTCCGGGTTCTCCTTGCATGTCGAGCACAAGGTCGACCCGCATGGCCGGACCGAGAAAGATGCGGCCGCTGTCGGGGTCGTGGGGATCGCAGGGCTGGCCGTCGACCGCCACAACGACGGGCCGGTGTCCATCGAAGCGCAGCGCCATGATCCTAGCGAGCGACGCGTTGACGAGACGCAGCCGTACGCGCTCACCCGACCGGAAAGATTCGGCCTCCGACACCCGGCCGTTGAGCGTCACCGTATTGCCGACGCGGCCGGACATCCCCGCTTCCATCCGGTTGCCGAACCCGGAGGCAATGCCGCCGTCTTCGGTCAGCCGCCAGTCGGAAAGCATCCAGACAAGGTCGCGGTCGACGGTGACCGGTTCGCTCTCCTCGACGATCAGCGCTCCGGCGAGACCGCGGCCGAGCTGCTCGAGGCTGTTGGCGTGCGGGTGATACCAGAAGGTTCCAGCATCCGGCGGCGTGAACTCGTAGACGAAGCTTTCTCCCGGCCTGATCGGCGGCTGCGTCAGGCCTGGCACACCGTCCATGGCATTGGGAAGCCGGATGCCGTGCCAGTGGACCGTCGTCTCCTGGTCGAGGCGGTTTTCGACGACGAGACGCGCGGGTACGTCCTGGCGAAGGCGCACCAGCGAACCAGGCACGGTTCCGTTGTAGGTCCAGACGTCCGTTTCAGGCCGATCCTGACCCGCAAGGCGCGCGCGGTCAGGTGCAACAGAGATCTTGTAATCATTCGAAGAAGACGCCGAGTGCGCCCGGTTGGGTGGCAGCGCCGCTGCCAGCAGAAGAGCTCCGCCCGCCTGGAGCAGCCCCCGGCGCGAAACAGGGCAATTGGATTCACTATTCACGTTCGATCCTTCCGATCATCGTAGACAACGCATCTGCGTTGCCGCGCATGGGTTCGCTCATCCGGCGGGTCGCTTAGCCGCGACCGTCGGAAAATCAGCCGATGTCGAAGGTTCGTGGTGGGGCGGGATCGGGCGGCCAGACCCTGCCGAAGAGAAGCGGATCGCGGGCGGCAACCGGAGCAGGCTTGTCTCCGGCCAGGACGTACGCCGCCGTGGGCAGCGTCGCGGCAACAGGGGCTGCGCAGAGCTTGCCGCAGGCCATCGCCTTCATCCCGCCTGCCTGGTCGGGACAATCCTGGCAGTCACCGTGGTCGGACATCGTCATATCCGCCATGGTCGCCATCTTCGCAGCCATGCTGCTCGCCTGGGCCGCCGACAGGCCCATCCCCGCGGCGACGAAAACCGCGAGGAGCAAGAGGCCAAGCCGTCGTACAAGCGAGCGCTTCATAACGACGAGAGTCGCGCCGAACTTCCGAGAATACAAGACATAACGCACCTCTGAGGAGATCAGGCGCGTCAACACCGCGTGACGCAATGCGTGCCGAGACCTCAGCGGAAGAACACGTATTTGATCAGCGCCGCAATCACGAGCACGATCACGGCCAGCCCCAAGATGCCGACGATACCCATGCCCCACATCATGCCGCCACCCATCATGTCGTTCATCATGGCCTCCTTCCTTCATTCGGCCGCTTCCTTGAGGCTCATCTCGGTGGCTTCGACGACGGGTCGTTCGTCGGCGCGGGCTGGCAGCCGCCAGCCCTTCACCAGTCCGTAGATCGCCGGAATCACCGCAAGTGTCAGCACCGTCGACGAGATCATGCCGCCGATCATCGGCACGGCGATGCGCTGCATGATTTCCGATCCGGCCCCAGTGCTCCAGAGGATCGGCACCAGTCCCGCGATGATCGCCACGACCGTCATCATCTTCGGCCGCACCCGTTCCACCGCTCCGACCATGATCGCGTGATGCAAGTCGTCCCGCGTGAAGGGGCGGTTTTCGCGGTCGCATTCCTCACGGCGTTCGCGAAGCGCCTGGTCCAGATAGATCAGCATGATCACACCGGTCTCTGCCGCCACGCCTGCAAGCGCGATGAAGCCGACAACCACCGCCACCGAGGCGTTGAAGCCCAGCCACCACATCAGCCAGATGCCGCCAACCAGCGCGAAGGGCAGCGACAGCATGACAATGAGAGTCTCGGTCAGCGCTTTGAAGTTCAGGTAGAGCAGCAGGAAGATCAGCGCGAGGGTCAGGGGCACGACGATCGCAAGGCGCGCTTTCGCCCGTTCCAGATACTCGTACTGCCCGCTCCAGGCGACCGAATAGCCTGATGGAAGCGATACGCTCTTCGCGACGGCTGCTTGAGCTTCGGAGACATAGCCGCCGAGGTCGCGGTCGGCGATGTCGACGAAAATGTAGACCGCAAGCTGGCCATTCTCGGTTCGGATCGTCGTCGCACCGCGCTCGAGCTTGACGTCGGCGACAGCGCCAAGAGGCACCGCGCCGCCACCGGGAAGCGCGACCTCGATGTCGCGTGCGATCGACTGCGGATCGCTTCTGAACGCCCGCGGGTAACGGACGGCGACGCCGTAGCGCTCTCTTCCCTCGACGGTCAAGGTGACCACCTCGGACCCGAGCGCCGTGGCGATGACATCCTGCACGTCGCCGATGCTGAGGCCGTAGCGACCGAGTGCGGTACGGTCAGGCACGATGTCGAGGAAGTATCCGCCGATGACACGCTCGGCGTAGGCGCTGGACGTGCCGGGGATGGCCTTCAGTACCGTCTCGATGTCGCGCGCCACCCGTTCCATCTCCTTGAGGTCGGTTCCGTAGACCTTGACACCCACGGGCGTGCGGATGCCCGTCGACAGCATGTCGATGCGGGCGCGGATCGGCATGGTCCAGGCATTGGAGACACCGGGGAACTGCAGTGCTGCGTCCATTTCCTGCTTGAGGCTGTCGATGGTCACGCCCTGCCGCCATTCCGACTTCGGCTTCAGGGTGATGATCGTCTCGAACATCTCCGTCGGGGCAGGATCAGTGGCAGTCAGCGCCCTGCCCGCTTTGCCGAAGACCGTCTCGACCTCCGGGAAGGACTTGATGATCCGATCCTGCGTCTGCATCAGCTCAGCCGCCTTGGTCACCGACAGGCCGGGCAAGGTCGTCGGCATGTACATCAGCGTGCCTTCGTTGAGGGTCGGCATGAATTCGCTGCCGATCTGACGCGCCGGCCACACTGTTGCGGCGAGCGCCGCGACCGCAAGCAGGATCGTGATCGTCTTCGCCCGCAGCACGCCGTGAATGATCGGGCGGTAGGTCCAGATCAGGAAGCGGTTGAGCGGGTTCTTGTGCTCCGGGACGATCCGGCCGCGCACGAATAGGACCATCAGTGCCGGAACGAGCGTCACCGATAACAGCGCGGCTGCCGCCATCGCGAAGGTCTTGGTGAAGGCAAGCGGACCGAACAATCGACCCTCCTGGGACTCCAAGGTGAAGATCGGCAGGAAGGACACGGTGATGATCAACAGGCTGAAGAACAGCGCCGGGCCGACCTCGCTCGCTGCGTTGATCAGGACTTCAGTTCGGGGTTTGTCGGGTGGCGCGCGCTCCAGGTGCTTGTGGGCGTTCTCGATCATCACGATCGCCGCATCGATCATCGCGCCAATGGCGATCGCTATGCCGCCAAGGCTCATGATGTTGGCCCCGATGCCGAGCGCCCGCATCGCGATGAAGGAGATCAGGATACCGATCGGCAGCATGATGATGGCGACGAGCGCGCTCCTCACATGCAGGAGGAAGGCGATCGTCACCAGGGCAACGATGATCGACTCCTCGACCAGCGTTCCCTTGAGCGTCTCGATCGCCGCCTTGATCAGCTCCGAACGGTCATAGACGGGCACGATCTCGGTGCCAGCCGGCAGGCTATCCTTGATCGCCGCCAGGCTCTTCTTGGCGCTGTCGATGACGTTGAGGGCATTTTCGCCGACCCGCTGCAGCACGATGCCGCTTGCGACCTCGCCTTCGCCATTCAGCTCGGTGATGCCGCGCCGCTCGTCGGGAACCGTCTCTACCCGCGCCACGTCGCCGAGGCGCAGCGGCGCACCGCCTTCGGTCATCAGCACGATGTTCTCGATGTCCTTGATGCCTTGCAGATACCCGCGGCCGCGAACCATGAATTCGAACTCGGAAATCTCGACCGTCCGCCCGCCGACGTCGCGGTTGCTGGCCCGCACTGCGTCGGCAATCTGTTTCAGCGTCACGTTCTGGGCGCGCAGGCGCGCCGGATCGACGACGATGGAATACTGCTTGACGAAGCCGCCGACGCTCGCGACCTCCGCGACACCCTCGGACTTCGAGGCGGCGAAGCGCACGACCCAGTCCTGCAGCGAGCGCAGTTCGGCCAGAGACAGCTCCTTGGCGACAAGGGCGTACTGGTAGACCCAGCCAACACCCGTCGCGTCCGGGCCGAGGCTCGGCGAGACGCCTTCGGGAAGGCGGTTTGCCGCCGCGTTCAGGTATTCGAGCACGCGGCTTCGCGCCCAATAGGGATCGGTCCCGTCCTCGAAGATGACATAGACGAAGGAGATGCCGAAGAACGAGAAGCCACGAACGACCTTCGACCGCGGTACCGTCAGCATCGACGTCGTCAGCGGATAGGTGACTTGGTCCTCGACCACCTGCGGTGCCTGGCCGGGATAGTCGGTGAAGACAATGACCTGCACGTCCGAGAGGTCGGGAATGGCATCGAGCGGCAGGGAACGCAGCGAGTATATGCCCGCGGCGATCGACAGTGCTGCACCGACGATGATCAGCACCAGATTGCGGGCGGACCAGGCGATGATGTTCGAGATCATGGCTTTGCCTCGCCAGCGGTGAGCGCGTTCAGCGCCGCATTGAGGTTACTTTCCGCGTCGAGCAGGAAGTTCGCGGAGACGACGATCTTCTCGCCTGCCTCGATCCCTTTCCTGATCTCCGTCCTCTCGTCACCGCGCGCTCCGAGCGCGACGTCACGCGGTTCGAAGCGGCCCTCGCCCTTGTCGACGAACACCACCTGCCGGTCGCCGGTGTCGATGACGGCGCTGTTCGGTACCGCGACGACCGGGACGGTGTCACCGGAGGCGATCTGAACTTCGGCGTACATGTTTGCGAGCAGGAGGCCTTCGGCGTTGGGAAGCTCGATCCTCACCTTGGCCGTCCGTGTCTGGGACTGAAGCTCTGGGTAGATCAGGTCGACCGTGCCCTCGAACGCCTTGCCCGGCAGGTTCCGCACCCTCACCGTGGCGTGCGCGTCTTTGCGGATGCTCGCGGCATCGAACTCGGGCACGTCCGCGATCACCCACACCTTCGACGTGTCGGCTATCCGGAACAGCACGTCTCCGGCCTCGGCCATCATGCCCGTCGTCGCGCCGCGCTCGAGAACCACGCCGTCGCTTGGCGACAGATACGCGATACTTCGGGGAACCGTCCGGCTTTGCGCGATGGCCTTTACCGTCTCTTCCGGAACGCCGAGATTGCGCAGTTGCAGCGCGCCACCGACGTCGAGGTCCGGCTTGCCACCCCCGCGCAGTTCCGTGGCGTATTCGGCCCCGGCCTTGGCGATGTCCTTGGAGAAGAAGTGGAACAGCTCGTCTCCCTTCCGGACATGGTCACCCGTCGTCACATCGGCGACGCCATCGACGAAGGCGTTTGCCCGCATCGAGACGATCCGCACCAGCCGCTCGTCGAACGTGACCGTCCCCGGCACGCGCACCTCGCGGCTGACTACGGCGTTCTCAGCCGCAGCCGTCTTCACGCCCGTGCGCTGGAGCTTGCCGAGCGAGACCTTCACGACGGAGCTGTCCGCTTCCTCGCCGTCATAGACAGGAAGGTAGTCCATACCCATCGAGTCCTTCTTCGGCACCTTGGAGGTGTCGGGAAGCCCCATGGGGTTGCGGTAGTAGAGAACCTTGCGCTCGGCCGCCGCCGTCGCGGCTTCGGCCTTCTTGGGGGCGGCCTTCTTCCCGGGGTCGAAGGAGACGTCCTCGCTCTCGCGCACGGCGACGAAAGCCCGACCGTCTGCGGTCTCCCGCGGCGTGGCCGAGTACTCCGGCGAACCGTCCGGATGCCTGTAGTAGATCACGTTGCCCGTCGACATGACCGCGGGCTGCATGGTTTCCCCGAGCGCCTGCTCGGAAAACAGCTTGCTGAAATCGGTGGCGAGGCCTCGCGTGCCCGCCACGTAGCCTCCCCCGCCGGCAACGGCGAGGGCGCTAACGAGGAGCAGGAATTTCACGGGCTTCACGGCGTGGCCTGCAGAACCAGTTCGCCCTGGACGGTTTCGGTCTCGCCCTGGACCTTTGCCGCGAGCTTGAAGCGCCAGCCGCCCTCCATGCTGAGGTTGGTCTTGAACCGATAGACGCCGGGTTCCGTCGATGGCACGGCCTCAACCGGGGTCGTCATCGCCTCCATGCCCTCCGGTGCCATGTCCATCCGGGTCGTGAAAATCACGGCGTCGGAGACGGGCTTGTCGTTTCTCTTGTCGACGAGGCGGACGGCGACCGTCGCCTCGGGTCCGTGGGCCACTTCGGACTCGACGAGCTTGAACTCATAATCCGTCGCTGCGGCGTGGGAAACAGTGGTCGAGGCCAGCGCGATTACCAGCGACGCGAGGATTGCCCTCGCGGAAATTACCTTTGCGGTCATATTGAAATCTCACCCAGGACGGGCGCTCGGCCGCGTCCCTGAAAAATACGATAGTCGGAAACCTCCGCCGTGCAGGCAGAGCGAATCCAGTGGATCGAAGGTGAGATCAGGCTTTCGGAGGTCGCGCCGGAGGTTCGACGAGGGCAGACGGCAGGCGGTTTTCCTGGAGGATCGGATGCGATAGATCGCGTGCCGACAGATCGATGCGCCAGCTATTTGCCTTGCTGCCATGCGCGAGAATGATGGAGGAGCAGACGAGTGCGAGAGGGCACGTCTTTCCGCAATCATTCTTCTGGGCTGGTTGCTGCTCCGGGCAACAGGACATGTCGTCCATGCCTGTCATTCCATCCATCTGCATGTCGGACGAAAGAGCCATGGCGCTCGCAGCCGTGCCGACGCTCACGGGACCAAGCACGATCCCGAACAACGCCAACACACAAAAAAAGCGCCGAAGCGCAACGACTACGAACATGCGCCTATGCTTGCATAGCGCGGCGTTCATTGGAAGACGGTCACGGAAAGTTGCGACCGACCGCCGCACGAGGCGGCCGCGCTATCCCTGATCACGTCGGTACTTCTTCAGAATGAAGCGCACTGATCGGTAGGAGAAGTGGAAGGTCTACATGGCATGGCCGACCACGATTCCAGTCGAGGCTGCAGCCATCCAGATCGCCATTGCGATCATCATCAGGTTTTCGGTCAGCGAGATGAAGCCGAGGGGGACGTTGCTCGATCCGCCGACACAGGCGCATTTCAACTCCCGCCTGTCGATGTAGACGGCCTTGAAGACGGATGCCGCTCCGACAGTGCCGATGAAGAGCGCAACCGGAACCGACAGCCAGGTCAGTGCTCCCGCTATCATCAGGACCCCGGCCAGGCCTTCGGCATAGGGGTATATGTAGCTGTACGGAACCCAGCGCTTCGCCAGCAAGTCATAGTTCAGGAACATCGTTGCGAAGCTCTCGACGTTCTGGAGCTTCAGCATCGCCAGAGCGACCATCGAGAAGGCGATGAACCATTCCGCTGCCCGCAGCGTGAACGGATCGCCGTTGACCGCGTAGCTGGCGGCTGCCGCCATCAGCGCGGTCAACGCGAACAGGACGATCACCGGGCGATAGGTCCGCGACGGGCTCGCCCAGGAATCGGCGAAGATCGTCGTACCCGCCGACCCTGTCGTCGCCTATGAAGACCTGCGGCGTGGTCGCCACCCCGTGCTCCGCCTTGAAGGCGTCCGTCTCTTCGCGCGTCGTCAGGTGACGGTCGTCGACTTCATAGCCCGACCGCTTCAACAAGTCCTTCGCCTTCAGTCCGTACGGGCAGGTATGCTCGGCCGTCACCATGCGATAGAGCACGGCCTTCTTGGAGAGATTTCCGGGATTTGTCCTGTCCAACATTTCACGTCTCCTTGTCTCTTGTGAAACTGTTGGCACGACAATACGTTCCGTACCATGGTACGGAGTCAATAGGCCATGGAAATGACAATCGGAAAACTTGCGGCAGCCGGACAGGTGGGCGTGGAGACCATCCGCTACTATCAGCGGCGCGGGCTGCTGGACACACCGCGGCGGTCCACGGGGGTGCGCCGCTACGGTGACGGGGACGTGCGACGGCTGCTGTTCATCAGACAGGCGCAGACGGCTGGTTTCACGCTCGAGGAGATCAAGGAGCTTCTCGATCTGGATTCCGGCGAAGACAGGGATCGGGCGCGGAACCTCGCGAGGAACCGCATCGGTGCTCTGGATGCGAGGATCGCCGCACTTCAGCGCGCGCGGGAAGCATTGCAGCGGCTCGTCGGGGAATGCGCCACGGACAAGTCAGGTCCCTGCCCGATCCTGGCATCCTTCGATTTGTAGAGCCGAGCCGCTGCCCCGCATCATGCCGCTGCCCATCATATCGTTCACCAAGGTTTCCATCGTCAATTCACCAAGGTGACCAGCTCGGACCCGAGCGCTCTGGAGCGGTGCGGACCCGGTGTCGTCAGCGCGGCTCCCGCTCCGCGATCGCCGTGCCGTCGACTACGCGGTCGCTCGGATGCAACACGACCCGATCACCTGGCGAAAGCCCGGATAGCACCTCCACCAGTTTGCTGTTTCGCTGTCCAGTGCGCACGACCGTGGCACGGGCACGACCGTCCTTGACCGCAAAGACGGCCCAGTCGTCTCCTCGCCGGAACAGGGCACTCACAGGTAATGTAAGGGCATCTTTGGATTCCCAGATGGCCACGTGAACGATGACGCGGAAGTCGTGACCCAGCCGTGCCCAGGATTCGGGTGGATCGACGAGATCGATCACAGTGCCGACGCGCTGTTCCTCGATCCCGAGAGCGGAGACTTTGGCGAAGCCGGCTGGGTCGACGCGTATCACGCGGCCGCGCAGGACCGGCCCACCCCAGCCATCAATGGTGACCGCAGCGCCGGCACTGATCTGGACGGCCTCGGTCGAGAGGAAATCCGCGACGATCTCGAGGTCCCTCGGATCACCGATCTGGACGAGGGGCGCGCCAGCCTGAACAACTGCTTCGTCCTCCTGGACGATCCTGAGCACACGGCCGCTTTCGGGCGCGCTGACCTTGACGCAGCAGTCCTGATTGGTGCCGGCATCCGTTCCGGATTCGAGAAGGCGCGCCGACGCCACCGCCTGCTCCCGACGTCGTACCTCGAGCTGTGCCTTCGCCGTCGCGAGTTGCGCTTCGATGGTCTCGAGATCGAATCTCGCCTTTTCCAGATCCCGTGCAGGAATCGTGTTGCTGCGTGCGAGTCCCTCCGCACGTGCAAGCTCGGTGCGAGCGAAGCTGACCGCTGCGTCGATGCGGTGGATCTCCGCCTCAGCCAGGGTTACGACAGCGTTTGCGGCGACGAGAGCGGCCTCCAGTTCCGCACGGGAACGGACATCGAGCAGACCAGGGGGCACCGGCTGCATGACCGCGACGGTCGTCCTCCCCTCGACCACTGCGTCGCCGACGTGGAGGGAAGTCCCATCGTGGCCATCAGGCCTGGATATCCGCAGAACCTTTCCGGCAACCGGAGCGGACACGGTGTAGATATGCCGGACGCGTGTTCTTGCCTCCTCGTCGACCGTAACCGCCATTGGGCCCCTCGCCGCCCGTGCCGTGTCGACGGGAATCGGGCGCGGCCAGGCGAACCACGCGACAGCGACCGCCGCCACGCCCATCGCTCCAAGCCACCCGACCCGTTTCAACCAGTTCCGCTGCATGGTCCTATTCCCGAGTTTTGAGGACAGCCACAAGGTCGAGCGCGTAGACCCGACGCCCGACGACAAGCGCCGAGATCAGCGCCGCAACAAAAATGATCGCGGTCGCCAGCACGTAGGTGAGATTCTCGACGACGAGGGGTACGCGCATCAGCTCCCCGGCAAGCTGTTTGTTCATGAGCCATGAAAGGCCGTAGCCGATCAACCAGCCCGGCGGCTGTGCAAGGGCGACAATGACAGACAGTTCGAGAAGCAGGATGCGCATCGTCTCACCCTGGCTGAAGCCAAGGACTCGCAGCGTCGCGAGTTCCCGTGCGTGCTCTGAAAGCGAGATGCGTGCGCTGTTGTAAACAACGCCGAAGGCGATCACGATGGACAGCCCTGTGTAGATGCCAGCCATTGTCGTCACGATGATCGCGAGGCTCCGACGGAAGTTCACGAGGGACACACGCTGCAGCGCCACGCCGGCAACGGTCGGCATCTGCTTTATGGCCTCGTAGAGCAGGTCAAGCTTGCCGTCGTCCACGCTGAGATGGACACCGTTCGCGACCGGAGCCTCGCGCAACAGCCGGGACAGGGTCCGACTGTCCATCATTGCGGCAATGCCGAAGTAGTCCTCCACCAGGGCGGCTACCGTCAGCTCGACGGTCCGCCGCCGCCCGTCGAGCAGGTCCACTTCGACGGTGTCACCCACACGCGCATCGAGAAGACGTCCGAGGTAGGCGGAAATCGCCACCCCGGTCTCCGGCAGGCTGACCGTGCGCAGGTCGACATCGATGATACGGCTGAGATCGGCTCCGGGTGGCCTGCCTGAGAGCAGCGTCCTGCGTTCCCGGCTTCCCTTTCGAATGCGGATGGGGACCTGCCGATAAGGCTCGGCGGCAAGTACGCCGGGCAGCCTGCTCACGTCGAACAGAACCGTCTCCGGCCGCTTCTCCGCAAAACTGATCGTCGCATCCTGGCGGTCGGCCATGAAATAGGTCACGTCGATCAGTTCCTCCATGGCATTGCCGATAAACAGCGAAACCACGAGAATGGCGGTCGCAAACGCCATGCCGAGGGTCGCAAGTACCGCCCGGATCGGCTTCCGTGCCATGCCCCTAACCATCATCATCATGCGTTGAGACAGCAGAGAGCCAAGCTCCATCCGGCCGAACAGTGTGCGCTGGAACGACGGAGGAGCCGGAGGCTGCATCGCGACCGCCGCGGCCAAGGAGACGATCTCTCGAAGGGACCGGAAAGCGCCACCGAGCGCAGCAAACATGCTGAGGAGCGCAGCGAGGAGATAGACGTCGGGGCTGTCGGCGAAGACGAGGAATGGGAACCGGTAGTAATCGCCGAAGAGCCGTGTGACGTAAACGCCGAGCCAGGTTCCCGCCACGCTGCCGATGACGATGCCGATCAGGGCGACGACGGCGACGAATTTCACATAGTGGGCGACAATGCTCGTATCGAAGTACCCAAGCGCCTTGAGCAAACCGATCTGCTCGCGTTCGAGCGCTACCAGTCGGCTGAGTGTCAGGTTCACGAGGAAAGCGCTGACGACGAGGAAGATCGGCGGAAGCGTGCGGCTCATGTTTCGCAGCATGTCGAGCCCGTGCTCGAGATAGGCATGCGAGGTCTGGTCCTTGCGTCCGTAGGCAGCGCCGCCGCCGTAAGGCTCGAGCATATCGTCGAGCGCATCGATGACTTCCGTCTCCACGGCATCCGGCATCAGCTTGAGGCTCACCGAGGAGAACGCGCCCTCCAAACCGAAGACCTCGGCCAGAGCGCGCTCCGACATCCAGATTACCGCAAAGCGGCGATCATCGGGCATCCGGTCGCCGGGGCCGATCGCATAGACATACTCTGGCGACAATGCGATGCCGACGATCGTCAGCTCACGCTTGCGGCCGTTGAGCGTGGCGGAGAAACGGTCACCTGGCTCGAAGCCGTGCGCCTTCGCAAAGCTCTCGTTGACCAACACCTCCCCCAGATCGTTCGCGCCAGGCAGACGTCCGTCTCGCATGTAGAGCCGATTGAGCAGCGGGGAGCCGCTTTCGGGAAGCGAGATGAAGCGCCCGGTCGCAGGTTCGGGGAACTCCGGGATGTCGAGAAGCGCAAGTTTGGCGATCCGGGCTTCGACCACGGCGACGCCCGAAATCTCGGCGATGCGCGTGACGAGCGTCTTCGGAGCTCGTGTCACCTCCGCGAAGACGTCAGCGAACTGGTAGCGCTCGTAGTAGGCGGTGCGCGTCTCATCCAGCGACCTGAACGATCCGGTCGACAGCACAAGGGATGCGACGCCGCCGGCGATCACCAGGGCGATGGCAAGGACCTGTCCCCAGAGCCGCCGCAGGTCCCGCCTCAGTTTGGTGTCCAGCGTAGTCATTGTCTCACCAGGTCAGTGCGGCGGCCGGGAGCCGCCGTTCATTCACCTGAATCTTTGAAATCGATCCGTCGGCAAAGAAGAGCACGCGGTCGGCGACGGCGTGGATGCTGGCGTTGTGGGTGATGATCAGCGTCGTGGTCCCGAGCTGGGTGTTGACGTTGACCAGCGCGTCGATCACGCGGATGCCCGTCTTGGAGTCCAGCGCTCCCGTCGGTTCGTCGCAGAGCAACACCTCCGGGCGTTTTGCAATCGCCCGAGCGATGGCCACCCGCTGCTGTTCTCCTCCCGAGAGCTGCGCGGGGAAATGGTTCCGCCGCGGCTCGAGCCCGACAAGCGCCAGCGCCTCGTCGGGCCGCATGGGATTGGCCGATACTTCTGTGACCAACGCGACGTTCTCATAAGCGGTCAGGCTCGGTATGAGATTGTAGAACTGGAAGACAACGCCGACGTGCTCACGTCGGTAGAGAGTGAGCCCTCGTTCCCCAAGGGCGGTCAGCTCGGTGTTCCGGAAGAAGAGCTGCCCGCTCGTCGGTCTATCGAGTCCGCCCATGATGTTCAGCAAGGTCGACTTGCCGCTCCCTGACGGCCCCAGCATGACGACCACTTCACCCGCTTGTATGTCGAGGCTGACATCGCGCAGGGCATGCACGGCGACTTCGCCGGTCAAGTAGGTTCTGGTGAGGGACCGGGCACGAAATATCGTCTCCGTCATCGTCTCCTCCAAGGCGAATTGAGTCGTCTAGCCTTGCTTGCGCTGAACCGCTGGTGGGCAGCAGTTCAGCGTCTCTCGGGTGCCATGCACGATCCCTACATCATGCCCATCATCGGAGGCAGGAGCAGCTTGTCGGCCATCTGCTTCTGCTCTTCCCCGAACGATTGATAGAGAGGCTCAAGGGCGGCTTTCAATTTCCGCACGCCTCCGAGACGGGTGTTCAACAGGCTCTCCCGACGTTCGAGACGCTCCAACGGAGTCGCTGCGGCCCCGCCCGGCGTGCCCATGGGGTCTGGCATTTGCATCATGCCATCCTTCATGCCGCCGGCAATGGCACGCAGAATATCGGCGAAGGCGTTCCATGACGCCTCCTGCTCCGACGTTATCTTGAGTTCCGTCTTCAGGAACGCGATCCGTCCCTCGACATGTTCGGGAGCCATCATCTCGGCCATCGGCCCCATGCCCGGCGGTCTCATTCGTCCCGGTCCGCCAGCCATCATTCGCATCATGTTGCCCATCATGTCACCGGACATCATGCCGCAGGACATCATGGAACTCGGGTCCGCCGCCGAATCCGACGGTTGGGCCATTTGTTCGCTCGTTTGCTCTGCAGAGGTCTCGGGGTGATGCGCGTCTTCAGCAAAGACTGGCGTCGAGAGAATGAGCACGGTGCCCGCCAGCAGGATTGTCCGCAGTGTCGTCATTTCGCTTCTCCTAAGCTCCGATAAACGACTGGTATCGAGGGTACGACGGCTGAGACAGTTCACATTGACGCAGATCAAGCTCAAATCAGAAGTCGCAAAGGCGGGCGAGACGAAGGAGAAGCAGCGCAGGAGAGATATTCTGTCGGCGGGCTATTGACCTTGCCATCGTTGGAAGCACCACATTCGACCATATCAATCCTTCACGAGGAGTTCTCGAATGTACCATCTCAACATCCCCGACATGACCTGCGGACACTGTGCAGGAGCAGTCGAAAAAGCGGTGAAGTCGGTCGACCCCAACGCCAAGGTCGCCGTCGATCTCGATGCCAAGTCCGCATCGATCGACTCTCCGGTGGCCTCCGACGCATTTGTTTCCGCGATCGAGGAAGCGGGCTACCAGGCCTCCTTCAAGAAGTCCTGCTGCAGCCACGTGGCTTGAAGCATAGGGGTACGCCGCCGACATGCCGGAACACGCCGCTCAAGCGGCGTGAAGAACGACAGTTCGGCCGCTGATGTTGGCGGCGTACCGCATCACACGATCACGATCCCGCGAGCACCTGCCGTCATTGCGGCAGCTCAAAGATCGGATGACCGTGGAGGTCTTGACTGTTTTCAGAAGAAGCATTGCTCAGGAGCTTCCCCATGAGACGTTCACCCAGACCTTCACATGCAATGTTGGCACTTGCGCTCCTGGCTGCGACCGGGACGTCAGCCATTGCCGCAGGTTCCCACGATCATCCGACAGAGAATGGCAGCGCCGAGGCTCCGCTTGATGTTGTCCGTTCTGCCCTCGACCTGGCACCGCCGATTGCGAGAAGCGAGCCAGCGACCATCACGGTGAAACTGGACACGGTCGAGGTGACGGGCCAGCTTGCAGACGGCGCATCCTACCACTACTGGACGTTCAACAAGAAGGTTCCAGGTCCGTTCGTGCGTGCCCGCGTTGGCGACACGATCCAGGTGGAACTGTCCAACCGGGCCGACAGCAGCGAACGCCACAGCGTCGATTTCCACGCCGTGACAGGACCTGGCGGCGGAGCGGTCGCGACCGATGCCGCACCGGGAGAAACGAAGGGCTTCTCATTCAAGGCGCTGAAACCGGGGCTGTACGTCTATCACTGCGCAGTGCCGCTTGCCGCCCATCACATCGCCAACGGCATGTATGGCCTGATCCTCGTCGAACCAACAGGCGGCCTGCCGCCCGTTGATCGGGAGTTCTACGTGATGCAGGGCGAGGTCTACACGTCGCAGCCATACGGCTCCAAGGGGAAGCTGACGGAAAGCGTCGAACGGCTCCTCAAGGAAGACCCGGAATACTACATCTTCAACGGGGCCGCCAACGCGCTTACGGGCGACAATGCACTGACGGCGAAGGTCGGCGAGACAGTCCGCATCTACTTCGGTGTCGGCGGCCCGAACAAGACATCCAGCTTCCATGTGATCGGAGAAATCTTCGACAAGGTCTACCAGTTGGCCTCGTTGACGACGGAGCCTCTTTCCGACGTCCAGACGATCACCGTGCCTCCCGGAGGCGCGGCCGCGGTCGACATGAAGCTGGAGGTTCCCGGCGAATACGTCCTCGTGGATCACGCCTTGTCGCGGGCGGCACGCGGGCTGGTGGGCAAGCTGGTCGTGAACGGCGAGAACCGCGCCGAGCTGTTCCAGAGCGCCACGCCCGCAAAGGCCGAAGTGGAGCACAGCGAACATAGCTCTCACTAATATCGACGCCCAGATTGCCTCGGACGCGTTTAGCAGCCGCGATCGAGGCGCTGGCTCCAGGCCAGAGTCCCCTCTGTGGTCATGCCGTTTTAGCGAGACCAGGGGCTGCGCCCAGCTTTTACCGCCTGCTAGCAACGTCCCAACATCAAATCTGCATCCTTGGTTTTGAAGTCGACAGTTGAGTGCTAACTTCAGCTATCCCTCGGTAGAATTGCGCTATCGAAATAGGCATGGCCACGAGGCGAGCGAAGATGGCAGATCAGTCCCCCTACCCCGGAGCGCCGCGCTGGGTGAAACTCTCCGGGATCGTAGTCGCCGTCCTGATTTTGCTGGCGGCGGTTGTGATTGCCTTTGATATCGGCGGCCCGCACGGACCAGGCCGCCACATGCTGTCCGACAGCGAGCCTTCGCTGACAGGTGACCGACCGTGACGATGCCGCCTTTCCTCCGAAAGTTCATGCTCGTTTGCCACGTCATTTCCTCGGTCAGCTCGCTGGGCGCCGTCACCTGCTTCCTCGTGCTTGCCCTTGTCGCGCTCGGCAGTGAGGATCTTGAGACGGCGCTGAGTCCCTATGTCGCGATGCAATCCGTGGCCCGGCTCGTCATAGTCCCACTTGTTTTCGCCTCGCTCCTGACCGGGCTGGTTCAAGCACTCGGTACCGCCTGGGGCCTGTTCCGACACTATTGGGTGCTGGCGAAATTCCTGCTGACGGTTCTCACCGCCGTCGTTCTGCTGCTGCAATTGGAGATCATCGACTATGTCGCGGCAGCAGCAATCGAAGGGGCGTTGGCTGAAGCCGACCTTCTCAGCTTGCGACGCTCACTCGTGGTTCATGCTGCGGGCGGCATTATCACGCTGATCACGACGACGGTGCTCTCTATTTACAAACCGCGCGGATTGACGCGGCACGGTTGGCGCAAACAGCAGGGGCAGCTCGGCAAACTGCTGTAGCGACGGCTGTTACTCGCCCTTCACTCGAAACTTGGCGTGGCAGGACGTGCACGTCTGCAGCATCATGTGGAAGGCGTGCTCGGCAGGCATCTTCATCGGATCTGGAGCCGCCGCCTTCCTCTTGGAAAGCGGTCCGCCCATTGTCACGTCGCCGCCCTTCATTCGCATCTCGGGAGCAAGAACAGCCGGATTGCGGTCGGCTGCGACAACAAGCGCCGACGCATAGACGCCAAGTTCGGCCGCCAGCTTGTCGAACGTTGGCCGATCGGCCTCGATGCTGGCGCTGGCCTTGGAGCCTTCGGCGATGACCGGTGCTTCGAACAGGACCTCAAGCCTTTCGCCGGAATACATCCGGATGGTCTCGGCAGCCGCCTTGAAGGCCCTCGAATCGTATGGCGAGGTGCCTTTGAACATGGCGTCGATGGTCTTGGCAGCACCTGCTATCGCCTTCATGTCCTGCTGTCGCTCAGCCACTCTTGGTGACGTCGATTGGCCCGTCGCTGCGGAGATTGCCATGGTGAAGACGGCTGCTGACAGTACCAGTGCTCTCGCCTTCAATCTCATGCGCTCCTGTTTACTCCAATGGCCGCAGAGCCTAGTCGCCTGGCGACGCTTCATCAACGGTCTCGCGAGACAGCGAGCGTCGGGCGACTAGGCTGTGTTCGCTGGCGGACGGTGCTGTCCCGGATACCGGAGCGCTCGCGGGAGTCGTAGCAGGTTTGCGAGCCGCTATTTTGGCAAGAGATCGCGCTATGCTCGCCAAAGGCGCCGAGATGTCTGGAACGGTTATCAAAGCCAGAAGCAGGGCGGCTATCCAAAACACGTTGTTGTGCGTGAACATCGCAATCAGGCCAAGAACACCAACGAGTTCTAGCTGGACCTTTTGCCCCCTGCTCGCGATGTGGTCAGGCAGGTGATGCAGGCGGAGATAGAGGACGCCCACCAGCGTCACAAGCACGAAGAAGGCGATCGTGACACCGACGAACAAGTAGTCCGTTCCGCCGGGAGCGGTTACGAAGAACGGAAGGTGTTCCGCATTGGGAGGGGTCATGAGGATTGCCCTTCCGCCGTCTCTGGTGCGGGGAGACTTTATCACGGTGGGAGGAAGGCGCAATCTGCCCCGCAATCGCCGTCGATTGATCAAGGTCAAGGCGATGCATGCAGTCATTGCGCATTGTGCTCGAAGAAAGCACGGGGTGTCGAAACAAATCATGATCGCCGCCAGTCACATCGTCCGGAAACATGCAAGGGAATTGCTGGCCGTCCTCGTCGCAATTCTGTTTCTGTTCGTGCCTATGACTCAGGCCGCCCCCGTGGGTTGCGGGACACACGCTGTCGGCAGCCAACATGCCGTCTCCTCGCAGGCTAAAACCGATCTTCACGTCGACAGCAAACCACACGGCCCGAAAGCGTGCTGCATGAGCGTCTGCAGCCTGTGCTACGCGGTGTTCCCCACTTCAGTTATCGGCGAAATCAACTTGAACTCGGACGGTCGCCGGGACCTCGCTCCTCAACCGTCCATCAACGGCATCATCTCCCGCCCCGCCATAGGCCCTCCTCGATCCGCCGGATGAACGAGAACAGCCGTCGCTTGTCGGCTGTCTTCCCCGGTCGCATCCTGTGGTGCGACGTTCGCCGGCATTGGCCGGCACGGAACGAGAGGTCAATGGATATGAAACGCCGTGAATTCCTGGGCGGATTGATGTCGGGCGTGGTGGTCGCCGCATCGGCTGCCGCCCTACATCCAAACAAAAGTTGGGCTGAGGCCCGTAAGGCGACATCTTCGGGCGCGGGCGCCCGCTCGCTTGCGATCACAAAACGCGTCATCGAGGTGAACGGCAGAGCCGCCGATGTGTTCGGACTCCTCCAACCGGATGGCTCTGTCGGGCTGACGCTCGACGCGGAGGCTCCGTTCGACGTCGCCCTTGCAAATCAAGGCGGGGAAGCAACGCTCATCCACTGGCACGGCCTTGCGCCGCCATGGAAAATGGACGGGGTTCCCGACAATCCCGCAGCGCTTCTGAAAGCGAAGGAAACCCGGCGCTACACGTTTCCGGTCGGCTCGGGCGGCACGCACTGGATGCATGCGCATACGCTCCAGGAGCAGAACCTGCTTGCCGCGCCCCTGATCGTGCGGACCGCCAACGACAGGCAGCGCGACGAGCTGGAAGTGGTCGTCCTGCTGCACGACTTCTCCTTCACGCCTGCCGAAGAACTGCTCGCCAAGCTGAAGGGATCATCAGGCGGTCACGGGATGGACCACAGTGCGATGATGCAGGGCATGGCGTCCAACATGCAGGGCCACATGTCCGGCATGGCGATGCCAGGCATGGCCGCTATGGATCTGAACGACATCGAGTACGATGCCTATCTCGCCAACGACCGGACGCTCGACGACCCTGAAGTCTTCACCGTCGAGAGCGGCGGACGCGTCCGCCTGCGCATCATCAATGGCGCGACCGCCACCGCCTTCACGATCGACACCGGCACGCTCACCGGACAGGTGATCGCCGTTGACGGGCAGCCCGTGCAACCAATTTCCGGAAACCGCTTCCCGATCTCCATGGGTCAGCGGCTCGATATCCGGCTCGAGCTTCCTAAGTCGGCCGAAGCCCATCCAATCCTTGCGCTGCGCGAGGGAACGGATCATCGCACGGGCGTCATCCTGGCACCCTCCGGTGCGAAGGTCGCCAAGATTGCCTCGCGCGGGACGGATCCCGGCCCGGTCGTCGGGCTTGACCTGGAACAGCGGCTGGCAGCCGTCACACCGCTCCCCGCCCGTCTCGCCAACCGCCGCTTCGAGCTCAATCTGACGGGCAATATGAGCGGCTACGATTGGCGGATCGAAGGCGGCGACGGCCTTGATGTCCGCGAAGGGGAAAGGATCGAGGTCGTCATGCGCAACATGTCGATGATGTCCCATCCGATGCATCTGCATGGGCACCACTTCCAGGTGGTCGACATCGGCGGGAAGGCACTCGGCGGCGCTGTGCGTGACACCGTTCTCGTGCCGCCGATGGGAAGCGTGACCGTCGTGTTCGACGCAAACAATCTTGGCCGCTGGCCGCTCCACTGCCATCACCTCTATCACATGGCATCGGGAATGATGTCCTTCGTCGCCTACGCATAAACAGGATACGTCCGGCCCCCTTGCTGGGTGGCTGGACGCTAGCTCTGTTGGAGGCGGGTACCATTACGGAGAATTCCCATGGACGAGCATAAGCATCATCACAAGCACGACGGTCACGACCATCATCACCACGCCAATCAGAACGCGAAGCGCGCCGAGACCATGGGCAAGCAGGGCTCACAGCAGGATGGGGTGATCTACACATGCCCCATGCATCCGCAGATACGCCAGCTCGGCCCTGGCAACTGCCCGATCTGCGGCATGACGCTTGAGCCGGAAGTCGTGACGGCCGACACTGGACCGAGCGCGGAGCTAGTCGACATGCGGCGGCGGTTCTGGATCGGACTGGTGCTGACATTGCCTGTGCTGGCGCTCGAGATGGGCGGCCATCTCACGAACCTGCACATGCTACTCGGCCCGCAGATGTCGAACTGGATCCAGCTCGTCCTGGCGACCCCGGTCGTCCTTTGGGCTGGCGCGCCCTTCTTCGAACGGGCATGGCAATCCATCGTCAACAGGCACCTCAACATGTTCACGCTGATCGCCATGGGCACTGGGGTCGCCTGGGTCTACAGCGTCGTCGCAACGGTCGCACCCGGCCTGTTTCCGGAAACATTCCGATCCGGCGAAGGGGCGGTCGCGATCTACTTCGAAGCGGCCGCCGTCATCACCGTGCTGGTGCTGCTCGGACAGGTGCTCGAGTTGCAGGCGCGCGAGCAGACGGGCGGTGCGATCAGGGCGCTTCTCGATCTCGCGCCGAAGACCGCCCGCCGCATACGCTCCGATGGCACCGACGAGGATGTGGATCTCGAGGCCGTCGCCGTCGGCGACAAGCTGCGCGTCCGCCCTGGCGAGAAGGTTCCGGTCGACGGCACGCTTGTGGAGGGCCGCAGCTCGGTCGATGAATCCATGATCACCGGCGAGTCGATGCCCGTCACCAAGGAGGTCGGGGCAAAACTGATCGGCGGCACCATGAACAAGACCGGCGGCTTCGTCATGGAGGCTGGCAAGGTCGGGCGCGACACGATGCTGTCGCGGATCGTGCAGATGGTGGCGGAGGCTCAGCGCTCCCGCGCCCCGATCCAGCGCCTCGCCGACGAGGTTTCCGGCTGGTTCGTTCCCGCGGTCATCGCCATCGCCATTATCGCCTTCGCGGTCTGGATGTGGCTGGGACCGGAGCCGCGCTTCGCCCACGGACTGGTGGCCGCGGTCGCGGTGCTGATTATCGCCTGCCCGTGCGCCCTCGGTCTGGCCACGCCGATGTCGATCATGGTCGGGGTCGGCCGCGGCGCCCATCTCGGCGTGCTGATCAAGAACGCCGAGGCTCTCGAGCGCTTCGAAAAGGTCGACACGCTGGTGGTCGACAAGACGGGAACGCTCACCGAGGGCAAGCCGAAGGTGACCTCGATCGCCACGACCGGGGGTGTGAGTGAAGACGAGCTGCTTCGAATGGCGGCGACCCTGGAACGCGCAAGCGAACATCCCCTCGCGGCGGCCATCGTCGAATCCGCCACAGAACGCGGCCTGACTTTCGGCAATGCGGAGGAATTCGACAGCCCCGTCGGCAAGGGTGTCACGGGCTCCGTCGAGGGGCGCAAGCTGATCATCGGCAGTCACCGGATCATGGACGAGTCCGGCGTCGACGTGTCGGCCCTGACCAGGGAGGCCGAGGATCTGCGCGGCGAAGGCGCGACCGTCATCTTCGTGGCCGTCGACGGTCGCGTCAGCGGCCTCTTCGCCATTTCCGACCCTATCAAGGCGACGACCCCCGCGGCTGTACAGACATTGCTGAACGAGGGCGTCCGGGTGGTTATGCTGACCGGGGACAACAAGACCACGGCTGAAGCTGTCGCCCGCAGGCTCGGCATCACGGAAGTCGAAGCGGAAGTCCTGCCGGAACACAAGAGCGAGATCGTCGCGCGCCTCCGCAAGGAAGGCCGCATCGTCGCCATGGCCGGAGACGGCGTGAACGACGCGCCTGCGCTCGCCGCCGCCGATGTCGGCATCGCCATGGGCACTGGAACCGACGTGGCGATCGAGAGCGCGGGCGTGACCCTGCTCAAAGGCGACCTCCAGGGGATCGCGCGGGCGCGGCAGTTGAGCCATGCGACGATGAAGAACATCCGGCAGAACCTGTTCTTCGCCTTCATCTACAACGCCGCCGGAGTGCCCGTCGCCGCGGGCGTGCTCTACCCGGCCTTCGGCCTCCTGCTGTCCCCGATCATCGCGGCGGCGGCAATGGCCCTGTCGTCGGTCAGCGTGATCGGGAATTCTCTAAGATTGAGGAGTGTCCGGATATGACCTGGGATCGCAGATGGACTTTGTTTGCAATGTCGCTCGCGGTGATCGCCGCGTTCTTCTTCCTTCGCGAGCACTGGCAGCACGCCCTGGGCTTCACGCCCTACCTAATACTGCTTGCCTGCCCTTTGATGCACTTCTTTCATGGCGGTCACGGTGGCCATGGCGGACATCGCCATGACGGTGGAGACCGCCCGACGAAACCGGGCGACATCACATGACACGCCCGCTCGGCGGAAGCGGTCGCGAAGGCCGCCTCCACCGAACGAGGTCATCGAGCTGCCGAGGGATCACTTGGCGTGCTCGTTGACCCATTTGGTCATCTCTTCGATTTCCTTCTTCTGGGCGTCGATGATGTTCTTGGCCATGGTCTTGGCCTGCTCGTCATCGCCGTACTTCAGCTCGACCTCTGACATGCTGATCGCACCCATGTGATGGCCGATCATGCCGCAGACGAACGCAACATCCGGGTCCTTGGCCATCATTCCCTGCATCATGGCCGGGTGCATCTTCTGCATCGACTCCATCATCGCTTTCTGATGGTCGGCCATTTCGCCCATATGCATGTCGCTTGGCATCTTCATCTCGCCACTCATCGAGGCTTCCGACTTGCAACCGTCGGGCATCGCCATCTGAGCCGATGCCGTTGCTGTCGTTACGAGAAGGATGGCCGCCCCGGCGACCAAAAACTTGAGAATGCTGTCCATTGTACTCTCCATGTTTGGATAGAAGTCCGTTCAGACCGGGAGAACCGGGGACTTGGGCGGCGGAGAAAGCGCCCGGACGAGCAGGAAGGGCTTCGCCTTCACCCCGAGCGGATTGCGAAGACGTGGCAGATGGGTGTCCGCCACGAGCACGCAATCGACCAGAACCGGACAACATGATGACTTCGTGCAGCAGCTCGACGGCGAGGCGATGTCGGATGAGACGTGGGCTGGCTCCGTCAAGGAGGGGCAATGGAGGTCGACATGAAAGGGTGTCGCCGCCGTGCCGTGCAGATTGAATATCCCAAGGCAGAGAACGCCGATCACAATGATTCGGAGTGAAATTCGGAAGGCAGGCATGAGGCGCGGTTCCTTCGAGCCTACAACCCGTCCGCCGATCAAAAGTTCCGCGCCCGAACCCGCATCAAACTCCGATCGCTGCCTGCGTGCCGAGCGTCGCCGCGGCAAGGACGATGTAGCGCGCCGTCTTCCCGATGCCGACAAGCAGCAGGAATGACCACCAGGGTTCCCGCAAGACACCTGCGATGACAGTCAAAGCGTCTCCGAAGATTGGCATCCACGAGAGCAGCAGCGACCACCGGCCATAGCGGCGGTACCATCCGACGGCCCTATCCAACGCGGATGCCTTCACAGGAAACCAAGATCGGTCATGAAACCGATCTATGAAACGTCCGAGCACGGCGTTTAAAGCCGCACCCAATACGTTTCCGACGCTTGCGACGACGACAAGCCAGGTCGTCGAGAATTTCCCTGACGCGAGCAAGCCGATAAGCACCGGTTCCGACTGGAAAGGCAACACCGTGGCCGCCCCGAACGCGGCGAGAAACAATCCGAGATATGCGGTCAGGCTAGCCATACAACCTCGTGCAAACGCTGCGAGAAGGGGGCGCTTCGTGAGCTATTCGACTGTTTTCTCATTTGACTTACAAGCTCGACGGGGTCGGCACGTAGTTCAGTGCCACATAATAGACGCGAATCGCATCAAGGATAGAACCTGACAATTGACAACTTCAGGGCTGCTGTTAGTCCTCCGATATGGGCAAGATGTATCGAATCACATTTTCAAAGATGCTGGTTCTGCTTCGCACGGTGATCGTTATGTCACTGGCGGGATACTCCTTGCCGACCGCCTCCGCTGCCATGCACGGGTCATGGTCCGGGTCAGAGGTCTTGCAATCCCACGACCACCAAGGTCAGGTTGACGATCATCATGAAGGGGCGAGCGGCCACCATTCAGACGGCGATCACGCCTCCTCACCTGACGATGCTGCAAGAAAAATCGCCAAGCAGGAATGCTGCGGCAGTTTCTGCGTCAGCATGGCCATCGTGACCAGCAGCGTCCCCGTCGGCGGCCAGCGTGTAGCCACCATCCGCGAATTCATCGACGACGCCCATATCATGGGCGAATTCCCGTCACTCCACCGCCCCCCGAATATCTGAATAGGCCGAACCCGTTCTGCGGGTCTCACCGCGCGTTTGCGAGCGTGATGCTCGCAGCGCCGATGCCATCTCCTGTTCGGACAACACCATGAAACCCTTATTTCTGGTGGCCGCCCTGTCGCTTCTCGCGAGCGGATGCGCAGCCACATTGCCTCCCGATGTCATTGCCTCGGGCAACCGCGCGGCCTCACAGGCCGACGTACGCCCCCTCAGATATACGAGCCCGGTCTCGGGCTACACCCACCGCGCGCCTGTCGATCCCAAGCCGTGGCGCAATCAGAATGACGCGCAGGCTCCGGAAGGAGATGCGTCATGACCGGAAGCACGTTGAAGTTGGCTGCGGCGCTCACTCTTCCGCTGTTCCTCGGCGGCTGCGTGTCGGCCACCGAGTATGCGGCGAAAAACGCCGGGTTCTCTTCAGTCGAAGCCAAGACTGTCGAGGCGACGAGCAAACAGACTGTCTGGGTCCAGAACCAGCAGCAGGCACGGGTCGTCTCCGACCGCGTCAAGATGCTGATCGCCAAGAAGACCCTCGACGTGGAGACGGCGGTCCAAATCGCGCTCTTGAACAACAAGGGCCTGCAGGCTGCCTACGCCGACCTCGGGGATTCGTCCGCCGATGCCTGGCAGTCGACGATGTTCGTCAACCCGACGGTCTCCGTCGGCTTCAACGGCGTTGGAGCGCCGGGGATCGAGGCTTTCAGGTCGGTCGAGGGGGTAATCGCATCGAACATCCTGGCGCTCGCCACGCGCGAACGAGATATCGCAATCGCCGACACCCGGTTCCGCCAGGCCCAGTTGAATGCGGCGCTGCGGACACTTCAGCTTGCCGCGGACACACGGCGCGCCTGGATCAATGCTGTCGCCGCTTGGGAAACGGTAGCGCAACTCAATCAAGCCCAGGCTTCAGCCGATGCCGCGTCCGAGCTTGCGCAGAAGTTGGGTGAGACAGGCGCGATGACGAAGGGCTCGCAGGCTCGCGAACACGTCTTTTACGCAGAACTGGTGGGACAATCCGCAAAGGCGCGACTGGAGGCACGACTTGCCAAGGAGGAGCTGACGCGGTTGATGGGGCTCTGGGGTTCGGACGTCGAATACCAGGTGCCGAACCGCCTGCCCTCCCTGCCGAGGGGCGTGATGAAGCGTGACCTCATCGAGGCGGAAGCCTTGCAGCGTCGCGTCGACCTGCAGATGGCCAAGCTGGACCTCGACGCAACGGCGAAATCCTACAAGCTGACTGAAGCCACCCGCTACGTCACGGACCTCGAACTCCTGACCGGCTTCGAGACGGAGCGGGAAAAGGAAGATGGCGACGTCCAGACCGAGACGACCGGGATCGTGGAACTCGAGTTCGTGATTCCGATCTTCGACAGCGGCAAGGCCCGGATGCGCAAAGCGGAACTCGCCTACATGCGGTCGGCGAACCTGCTGGCGGAGAAGGCCGTCAACGTCCGCTCCGAGGCGCGCTCCGCCTACCAGGCCTACCGCTCCAACTACGATATCGCCCGCCATTATAGGAACAGCGTCGTCCCGCTGCGCACCAAGATCGAGGAGGAGTCACTTCTCACCTACAACGGCATGATCACCAACACATTCGAACTGCTCGCCGACAGCCGGGAGAAGGTCAATTCGATCCTGCTCGCGGTCAACGCCAAGCGCGACTTCTGGCTGGCCGAGGCCAATCTTGCCCCCGCCATCTACGGCGGCGGTGCGGGTGCCGCCGCCGGCGAGACGGAAATTGCGGCTGCCGCCGAGGGCGGTGGTGGCGGCCACTGAGAAAGGAACAGGCCATGTTCAACAGAAGACAACTACTCGGCGCAAGCGCCGCACTAGTATCGACCGCCGCCTGGGCGAAGACGTCGAATATGGGGCTGCCAGAAGCCGCCGTGATGGAGACGGCGGAGACGCAGCCGCCGCTAAAGCCCACCTCCGGACCCGACTACAACCCCGTAGTCACGCTCAACGGCTGGACCCTGCCCTACCGGATGAACAACGGCGTCAAGGAGTTTCACCTTGTCGCCGAGCCGGTGGAGCGCGAGATGGCGGAGGGCATGACCGCCTACCTCTGGGGCTATAACGGCCAGTCGCCGGGCCCGACGATAGAGGCGGTAGAGGGCGACCGGGTGCGCATCTTCGTCACCAACAAGCTGCCGGAGCACACGACCATACATTGGCATGGCATGATCCTGCCGTCCGGCATGGACGGGGTCGGCGGGCTGTCGCAGCCGCACATCCCCGTCGGCAAGACCTTCGTCTACGAGTTCGACCTCGTGAAGTCGGGCACCTTCATGTACCACCCGCATTCCGACGAAATGGTGCAGATGGCGATGGGCATGATGGGCTTCTTCGTGATCCATCCCAAAGACCCGAAGTTCATGCCGGTCGACCGCGACTTCGTCTTCCTGCTCAATGCCTACGACATCGATCCGGGCTCCTACGTGCCGCGGATCATGGAAATGACCGACTTCAACATGTGGTGCTGGAACAGCCGCATCTTCCCGGACATCAGCCCGCTCGTTGTATCCAAGAACGACCGCGTGCGGGTGCGGGTCGGCAATCTCACCATGACCAACCACCCGATCCACATGCATGGCTACGACTTCGAGGTCACCTGCACCGACGGCGGGTGGGTGCGGCCAGAGGCGCGCTGGCCGGAGGTGAGCATCGACATTCCGGTCGGCGCCATGCGGGCCTACGAGTTCGACGCCAAGTACGAGGGCGACTGGGCGATCCACTGCCACAAGTCGCACCACACGATGAACGCGATGGGACACGACATCCCGACCTTCATCGGCGTCGACAAATCGAAGGTCGCCGAGAAGATCAAGAAGCTTCGCCCGGAATACATGCCGATGGGCACCAAAGGCATGGCCGACATGGGCGAGATGGAAATGGAAATCCCCGAAAACACCATCCCGATGATGACGGGCTGGGGTCCGCACGGGCCGATCGAGATGGGCGGGATGTTCTCGGTCGTCAAGGTGCGCGAGGGCATCTCGGCGGGCGATTACGCCGATCCCGGCTGGTACGAAAACCCGCCCGGAACCCAGGCCTGGGAGTGGACGGGCGAGCTCCCCGACGCGACCAAAGCCAAGGACGCCAAGACCCAGATCACGCCGAAACATAAGAACCACGGCTGATCCAGCATGCCGATGTTCAACCAACCTAAGGACCACACAATGAAAGCTCAAATCTTCGGACTTCTCGTCGCCGCGCTCGCCACCCCGGCGCTCGCCGGCGGTAATCACGCAGGCGGTCACGGCGAAGCCATGGCTGTCGGCGAACCCGGCAAGAAAGCCAACGCCACTCAGACGATCCGCGTCACCATGAAGGAGACTGAAGACGGCAAGATGATCTTCACGCCGTCGACCTTCAAGGTGCGCAAAGGCCAGACCATCGTCTTCGCAATCAAGAACGCGGGCGAGCTCGATCACGAGTTCGTGCTCGACCAGGAAGACAAGATCATCGAGCACAAGGCGGCGATGGAAAAGTTTCCGGAGATGGAACATGACGATCCGAACGCCATCCGGCTCGCCGCCGGAGAGCAGGGCGAAATCATCTGGAAGTTCACCAACGACGGCGCGTTCAAGATCGCCTGCCTAGTGCCTGGACACTACGACGCCGGCATGCATGGCGACGTCACTGTCGCAGGAAAGTAATCGATTTCGGAAAGGTAAGACCACATGAAAATGCTGATCAAACTCACCCTCGCTTCGGTCCTCGCGCTCGGCACTGCCTACGGGGCGTTAGCGGCCGAATTCACCAAGGGAACCGTCAAGAAGATCGACGCCAAGGCCAAGAAGGTCACACTCATCCACGAGGAACTGAAGAACCTCGATATGCCGGCGATGACCATGGTCTTCCGGGTCAAGGATGACGCCCTGATGGCGAAGCTAAAGGAGGGGGCGAACGTCGAATTCGTCGCCGAGCGGGTCGACGGGAAGCTGACGGTAACGGAAGTCAAGTAAACCCGACAACGGACGCGGCCGATGGGCCGCGTCCACTACCCTGTGCAACCGGGAGAGCGCGGTCAGCCAACCCCCAACGATGTTGTTTTAAACCGGCAGACATGACGTCTTCACTCCATCCCCGCTGGGACTTCGCACGCGAGATACGCTCGATCCTCCTACGGTTCGTCGCGTTCGCTATCCTCCTTGCAAACCTGTTGCTCGGCGACAACGAAGGTGCCGAACGGACGCATTCGATCGTCGTCGTCACTTACCTCGTTATCAGCATGGCCTCCGTGGCTGCGGCGCGCTACCTGCCCGGTCGTTCGTGGCTGAAGACACTCTTCGTCGTTCTCGATGCCTTGTTGGTCGCCCTGCTCCTCTACGCACACATCCTTGCTGGGCCGGTTACCGAGAACCACAACCTGACCACGACCAGTCTCGTAGTGGCGTTCATCCTGCTCGTCCATGTCGGCCTCAAGCTGGAACGACGTCTCGTCCTGATCTTCTCCGGCATCGTGCTCACATCCTGGATGGCGATGCTGGCAATCACGGCTGCCAGGCATCATACGACAGGCGCGCTTTCACTGCTCGGGTCATTCTTCAACCAGGATCTCGGCCTTACTGTCAGTTTTGGCTTCACCGCCTTCGCCATCTATCTCCTTGCGAGGGATCATGATCGGACGCGCAGAGAGGCGCTCAGGGCGGACCAACGACGCCTCAATCTCTCCCGCTTCTTCTCGCCGCTCGTCGTTTCGGAACTGCAGGATGGAGGCGACGCCCTTGGCTTGGAGCGCCGTAGTGCGGCGATCATGTTCGTCGACCTGCGCGATTTCACCAGTTTCGCCGAAACGGCACCCGCGCCGGAGCTCGCCTTTGTTCTGGCCGAATACCGCCAACTCGTCTCCCAGACGATTTTCAAGCACGGCGGAACCGTCGACAAGTTCATCGGCGACGGCGTGATGGCCGTGTTCGGTCAACCCAGGCCCTTGGAAGACGACCCGGATCGAGCGATGGCCTGCGCTCTCGATCTCGTCAATGCTTTGCACGACTGGAAGAACCACAACGCTCTCAACGGCTACCCTGCCCTCGATGCTGGCATTGGTCTGCACTACGGCAAGGTCGTCGGGGGCGTCCTGGACAGCGGCTGCCACAGCGAATTCACGGTCATCGGCGACGCGGTCAATGTGGCTCAACGTCTGGAGTCCTTGGCCAAATCACTCGACGCACCGCTTGTGGTGTCGGTTTCGTTGGTGGCGCGCTTGCGGACCCCTGTTCAACCCGCCATCTGGACGCCGCAGAAGGCCGTCGTCCTGCCCGGACGCAGGCTCCCCGTAGATATCTGGTATCTGCGCCGCGAGGATTTTGCCCGAGCCGCGGAAACCCCCTCACACTACGAGATCGGGACCAGGCAGACCGCCTTCCAGAGATCGGCCTTCCAGTCCCCCGCACTTCCCTCCGAGGCCCGCACCGGGTAGTCGACACCTCGAACCGATACCTTGGCTGGATCGCCACATCTGACGAGCGCCCGATGCTTTCCTGGGTCATTGTAGATGGCCCCGTCCGTGTCGCGCTTGGATGAGACCGATATTCGGACATCGTAATCGTATCCTGGCCGCTGCGCGATGTGGTTACTCGCGAGACCAAGGCTGACGACGGTGTCGTCGTTGAAATGTTCCGTGTGGAAGACAATCGGTTCTGCCAGTGCCTGCGCAGTGGAAAACAATCCGATTGCGAGAGTGAGTACAAAATTACGCATTCCCACCTCCCATGGTGCAGCGAAGATGGCATCATATCACCGACAACGCGCGAATTGGAGCACCCTCGATAGCACCACTAAGCTGGACCGCCTTGCCGGGCATCCGGAGGAAGACTGTCGAATTTCTCCAGACATTCTGCTGGAAGACACCGGGTGGCACGGCTGTTCCCACAGGCCGACTTCTTCGCGGTTTTCTGGACGCAACGTTCGCGGTTGGGACCTGTCTGCGTCCGTGGCAGTCGACTCAGGTGCCAGTGATCGCAACCTTTGAGCCGACTCCCCACCCCTCGGTGAAAGCCTCCTATCAACACGAGTGCCTGTTCGAGGGCGGCGGCGTTCAGCAGATGCCAGAACATCGACTCGCCCGAAGATCATTTGGATTCTCAGCTTTTTCGTTTTCACTCCAATGTCTCGCCGGCGAGCCGGGGTCGAGGTACCGACCAAGCGACCGCAAATAGGCGACGATTTCCAACAACAGGAAATCTCGGTCTCCGAATTTTTCACCTATTCGGTGCAGCTCATCTCCCGCCGCATCCATCTCCTCCAAGTCGCCGAGTACGTAGCAACCGTGCCCGACCGCACAGATATCGCAACCGGCCTCGATCACCTCATCGACGAATGCCGGAATCTCACTCACTCCCATCAGCTTGCGCTGGCGTGTTTCCATGTACGTTATCTCCCTGCAAAGGATCGGCGAGGGGAAATGGCGCGGCGTCCGCCGCCCTATCCCGTCGGCGCGCTGTAGGAATCCAGTCGGCAAAGCCTGTGGCCTCAGCACGTCAATCTGGAGTCGGCAGGCCGACCGCGAGGGGCTTCCAAGGCGGAATTCATCTCTTTGGCGCTCAGCGTGCCACGTGTTGCAATCAGGTATGCCGCCATATAGGTCAGCTTCAGCCTCGATTCCCGATCGCCCCGCGGCGTGTAATCGACGATCGCCAGCCAGCCAGCTTCTTCATCCCGCGCAACGCCCAACAATCGGTTGGCATAGGTGACGTTCGTAACCTCACCGGCCGCCCTCCGCTCATCCCAAGCACGAACGGCGTCCGCCGTCGCCAGTTGCGCAGCGATATGTCGGTCGATCAACTCACCAAGGGACCCCGCAGTTTCCGACCCGCTTTCTTCTTTGCGTCCCCTCCCACCCAAAGGTCCCGCGATTTCCATGTAAGAAATACCGTCGGAAGCTAATGCGCTCAAAGCCGTGCGCATTCTTGAAGCGCAGAATCCGCTGCTATAGGACCGAAGCGAGCATGATAAGCTGTCGGTCTCTATGCGGCGCTGAAACGCTGATGACGACGAAATTGGCATGATTGCGTGCCTCACCGACAAAAGACCCCCTCCTTCCAATAGTTGCGCGCTTCATCTCGGAAGCGCTAAAAAGTTGCATCCCAGCGATAAGACCGTGATTTTTGGGGCAATGGAACGATAGGACACGAAACCTAGCGAAGCGAAACGAAACCAGGGCCAATAAGTCATTGATAAAGAATGGAAAGTTATTTCTTCCGCCGTCGAAAGACGGGAGTGATTTCAAGGAGCTATTCAAACAATTGGCTGCGGCTGGAGCGGGTCGGCCATTGGGCAGTGATGGGTTTCCCGCAGGCCCATGGACGCCAGAGCTTCTTGCAGAGGCGATTTCACAGATCGATTCGAACCGGATCGGGGTTGATCTGCGAACGGTGCAGCTTTGGTTTCAAGAGAATGAGAAGGGAATTAGCACTGCCAACATTCGGTGGCTCGCGAGGATTTTTGGGTGCGATGACCCAATGGCAACCAGCGAATGGCAGATGGAGCTCAGTGCGGCGCAATCCCGGTTAGCGGGCAAGAGACGAGATCTGAGGAATGCAGGGAGCAGCGTTGGGATCCCAGATCCGCCGCGGACCACGATCGTCGATAATGAGACGAAGTCTCCGCCAGAGTTGGCACGAGATACTGACACCAAGAGGCCAAGACGGCGTATCGGCTTGGCGAGGAGATCGGAGGCGCTATTTAGTCGCGGATCGCCCTTGAATTTGCCGGCGTCGGTGTTTGCAGGGGCCACCGCTCTTGGGTTTTTGTCGTATATCACGGGGATCCACAACGCCACTTACGACCGGCCGGATGGCCTTGTTAAGCAGGTTGGATTTCTTTGGGCGCCGAATTGGACATTCGTCTTCATGGTGCTGCTACCCTTGTTTTGCGCGTTCGTCATAGAGCTGCTGGGCATCTGGAAGAACGAGGCGCGCCCAAGGCTTGCAGCGCAGGCAGACCGGATGCAAAACGACGAGGCCTGGGAGCGCAATGTCGAAGCTTCTTCCTATACGTACTGGGCGGTCTTTTTGATTTGCCTGCTGTTCGCAGGTCTTTTTCAATGGATCGAAGTGTGCCTGATCCCATTGGTGAACGGCGGTGGCAACTATGCAATGGATTGGGGCAAGTTAGCACTTGTGCGCCCGGAGGTCATATCGGTGCCCGAAGCGGTCCTGTTCACGGGGATTGCTTACCTATACATGTGCCTGTGCTTCTATGTTTTCTTCGTCGGTCTCATTTTGCTTTATACGGTTGTCTATGATCTCTGGAGAGTTGAAGTGGCGACGAAGCATCGGTCTGATGCAAACTATCAGCACGAGATCAATGAGGTCGGTCTTAGGGTAATGCGCGGGATTTTTCGGTGTACCGTATTGGGCGTTCTGATCGCCATATGCATGAAGGTCCAGAGCTCTTACCTGACATCGAGCGGCGAGAATGTTGCGGCTTGGTTGGTCAGCGACATGTCTTCAGTCCTTCATGGTCGCAATAATGTAAGCGACGGGGCCGGCTATAGGATGCCGACTCATTTCAGCAGTCTTCTTATCGTTATTTCGACCTGCGTCGTCTTTCTGTTTGGCTCCATCCGTTTACGTGTTGGAGGTCGGTTTCGTGTGCTTTTGTGGGAGATGGCGGCCGTTGTAGGTCTTCTCGTTGCCGGCTATTTGCTGATCGGCGCGTTTGCAGGCTTTTCGATCCTTTTGGGCGTCGGCGTGCTCCTTGCGTTGTACGGCTTGTTTGATCCAGGCTTTGGGCGATGGCGGGCGACTGAGTTAGGAAATCATCAGCGTGTATCATAATTGGCTTGATCGATGGGATGAGCGGCGGGCGCGGCGAGGCGAGGAGGAAAAGGAGACAACGGATTTCGTCCTTGACGTGGCACGCGCCTTTCCAGAGGCGAAGAAGGTCGCAAGTCTCGAAGAGTTTTGTCGTCTTGCGGACCAGGCCGTCGCTGATCCAGCCTTCTTCGATGAGCCGAGTGGGAGCGATCAGGTTTTTCAGAAGCAAGATGGGTGGCTCAAATTTCCATCGGGCATCTCTACAAACATTGAAGAGAACAACGTCGTCTGGACAAAGATCACAGAAAGCGGGTCGTTCGATCAGGTGCTGGTGGTTTTCCACCATTGGAATGCAACCAGGCGAAATCGTCAGATCGCCAAATTTTTCTCACGGCGTGGTATCACGGTTGTTGAGATTTCAATGCCTTATCATTTCGAGCGCCAACGTCCGGGCGCCTCGCACGCCGATTACATGCTCAGCGCGAATCTCGGCCAAACGATCCAAGCTGTCAGGCAGGCAGTGTGGGATGGACGAAAGCTCATACGTTGGTTGAAGGGCGAAGGCTATCGAGAGATTTCGGTTCTCGGTATGAGCTTGGGCTCCTGGGTTGCTGGGCTCATCGCGGCACACGACCCTGCTGTTTCAAAAGCTTCGTTGTTTCTCACCGCGGGAAGTCTCGCGGATATGGTTTGGACGGGACGCGCAACACGATTGATACGCGAAAGCCTTGAGCTTGAAATCGCGCTGGCCGATCTAAGACGGGCCTGGGCTCCACTTAACATGGAGAACTACGTGCATCGTTTGGCACGGCCTGATCTCGACCTACACGTTGTGTTGGCTAGGAGAGACAAAGTGGTGCTGCCAGAGCTATCGGAGAGGTTCGTGCAACGCCTAAAGGACGCCGGAGCCAAGCCAAATATTTTGAAACTAAACTGTGGTCACTATTCGCTCGCCAGGCCGCCCTACATTCTGTTGGCCGGTTTGAGCTTGAAGCGGTTTCTATCGGCTATTGCCAAATCGGCCCGTTGAGTGCTGGCGACGGATGAAAGTTTTCCTCAACTGGAGCTTTTCAGCCTGGGCTTATGGTCGCCACAACGCCGCCAGGTTTCGCATCGATTTGGCGCATCGCTGACGCGGGCCCGCTTTATGCCTTCAGCACGAAGCCCTTTGAAAGCGGTCTTCGCCTCTGCGGGTAGCGATCGATTGCGCTACGTCCGCTTCGCGTCCGTGCATCAAATTGCCTCTGGCTCCCGGTTTACACGCCCGTTGAAACCTGCATATTGTGCGCCGGCAAAGTCAATCATGAGTTGGTGATGGCAAGTCGCTAGCCCTTCTTGTCATGCGCCAAAGGGGTCGTCCTGTTCACGAGGCAGGGCGGCCCTTTCTGTATCTGAAATGGCGTCCGCTAGGCGGCCGGCATGCTTTCTTGATGGAGGGAAAGAAGGCGCCGCCCTCTCTCCCTCACAAGGGAAAAAACGGTCTCCCCGTCCTTCCTCCGGTCGCTGATCGCTCGCTACGTGCAGGATCGACGCTGATCCGCATGTACGGATCAGTCGTCGCCCCTTCGGCTTTAAGCCTCGGGCGGGCGAACCCCCTCCGTTTTGTTCCCTTGCCTCCCTCTCTCCCGCTGCTCCGCGCGAGCTCGGAAGCAGGAGCGGGGCTCCTGCCCTCGGGCAGACGCTAGACCGCTTCGCGGAATGGAAAGGGCTAGAAAATGGAACGCGCAAACACCGCCTATGTGCTGGACCCAGAGACGACGATTTTTAAGCCCGTCGGGCTTCCGATCTCGACGGGTATCCGGCCGGTTTACGACCTGATTGGATGTCGCCTTCTCGAAGTCGTGCGTTTCGACGAGCGCCACACGCTCCTTGTCGACGAGGAAGGGTTGAAGGAAGGCCTGACCGCGGCTTCCCCCAGCCGATCGCGGGCAAGATCGTTCTTGTCGGGGGGGATGGTAGCTCACCCTACACGTCGCCGCTTGTCAGTCTTGAGGACGCGGCCAAGCATTTCAAATGCTGCCGCCCGGTCCTCGATCCGGTTTTCGCAAAGACCGACGAGATTTCCCCCGGAGGCATCATCATTGCCGGCGCGTTGGCGGGGCTGCAATCCCGCATTGAGCGCCGTGCCCCTACCCTCGTCGAAGGAGAGGCATAAATCGCAACTCTCGAAAACAACATCCTGGCCATTGTGGCAGGGACCTTCGCCGCAACCATAGCGGCGGAGGACATCGAGCCGCAGTTTCATGCCCTGACGCACTTTCCCGACCGGCGCGCGAAATCAGAGCTAGCGGACCTGGCCGAGCGGCTGAACCAATTCGCCGTTCACGTTGTCGAGCTTTGGAACGAAGCTTGCGCCCCGATCCCGGGTTCTGATTCAAACTGCCGATGGAGGTCGGCAGATAATGTCGAAAGCCCTTTCCGTTGATCTTCGCGCACGGGTTCTTGCCGCCGTCTCTGCCGGAGCGTCGCACCGGGAGGCTGCCGAGCGCTTTGGCGTCAGTGCGGCCAGCGTGAGCCGGTGGCGAAACCTGCAAGTCCGTCAGGGCCATGTTCGACCGGGTCCTCTGGGTGGAGACCGTCATTCGTACAAAACCGAAGCCAACGCCGATGCGATCATGTCGTGGCTTGAGGAACACCGGGACGGCACCTTGTTCGAACTTCGTGATGCCCTTGCAGGTCAGGGCATCGCCGTCAGCAAGTCGGCGCTGCACCGTTTCCTTGTCCGGCACAATCAGACGCGCAAAAAAAGACGGGCCACGCGATAGAGCAAGTACGCCCAGACGTCTTGGAACTCCGTCAGCGGTGGTTCGACGAGCAACTTGATCTTGATCCGTCGCGGCTTGTGTTCATCGACGAAACATGGACCGCGACCAACATGGCGCGCACTCATGGCAGATGCACCAGAGGTGAGCGGCTGCGGATGGGTTTCCCGCATCGCCATCGCAAGACGACGACGCTTGTCGCCGGTCTACGAAACACCGGAATGGTCGCGCCTTTGGTCATCGACGGTCCGATCAATGGCGAGTGGTTCGAGGCCTATGTTGCTCAGGTCCTGGTCCCGATATTGAAACCCGGTGACATCGTGATCCTCGACAATCTTTCCAGCCAGAAACGGCCAGCAGCAAGAGCGTTAATCGAAGCGGCGGATCGTGTCCCACCGAGTGGTGTAGTTCGGCGGTAGCAAAGCCGCTCGCGAGCGCGCCCCCAATCGCGCTGTAGGGAGTGAGGCGCTGTGCGGGCGGCCATCAGTGTTTTCCGCTAGGGTCGGGTTGTTCAAGACACAACCTGACGGAAAGATCACTGATGACCACTGACATGATGAACGTGCGTTCGCTCGTTGAGAAGAGCGCTGATGCAGATTTGTTGCGCGAGATGATCGGCTTTGCCGCTGAACGGCTGATGGAGCTGGAGGTCAGCTCAGCTACGGGTGCAGGGTTCGGGGAGAAGAACCCGATGCGGCTTGCACAACGCAATGGCTATCGTGCGCGATTGGGAGACGCGAGCTGGCACGGTCGAGCTTCGCATTCCGAAGCTGCGCAAGGGCAGCTACTTTCCAAGCTTCCGCGAACCGCGCCGCATGGCCGAGAAGGCTCTGACGGCTGTTATCCAGGAGGCGTATATCCAAGGAATATCGACGCGCTCGGTCGATGATCTGGTCAAAGCCATGGGGATGAGCGGCATCTCCAAAAGCCAGGTGTCGCGGCTGTGCGAGGAGATCGACGAGGAGGGACGCAAGCAGCGGCGCGTGAACCCCGACCATCGACGAAGCCTGAGCTCTCATCGCAATTGGTCGAAGGCGGCCAACACGGACGTCATCATCCAAGGAGCCGGCGGCAAGGTTCTTCAGCGATCCCTGGCATTCTATGATGCCGTCGGCAAAGCGCTGGCGCGGGAGAACCGTCCATGAGCGTCACTCTCGATTCCATGCCCTCGATGATCGACCGTATTCGCCACGATCTCGTTGGGCTGAAGATGCCGCGCGCGCTTGAAGCGCTCGATCATGTCGTGCGTCGCCTCGAGCACGGTGAACTGTCGGCGCAGGAGGCCATCGACATTCTGCTATCGGAAGAACTGACACTGCGTGAGAACAGACGTATCAAGACGGCGTTGCGGATGGGCAGGCTCACAACCATCAAAACCTTGGCAGGCTTCGACTTCACCTTCCAGCCGTCGCTCGATAGAGATCGCGTCTTCACGCTGGCGCAGCTCGGCTTCATCGAGCGCCATGAAGCTGTTCACTTCCTCGGCCCACCCGGAACCGGCAAAAGCCACCTGGCCACGGCACTGGGCGTCGAAGCCGTCAAGGCCGGCAAAAGCGTCTACTTCACGACGCTTGCCGATCTGATCGCCTCGCTCGCGCGTGCTGAACGGGAAGGCAGATTGCAGGAACGTATCCGCTTCTTCTGCAGGCCGAGCCTGCTCATCGTAGATGAGATCGGATACCTGCCGGTGGTCGCCGGCGGCGGCAACCTCTTCTTCCAACTCGTCAACGCTCGCTACGAGCGCGGCGTATGATCCTGACTTCAAACCGCGGCTTCGCCGAGTGGGGCGACGTTTTTGGCGATCCCGTCGTCGCCACCGCGCTGCTCGACAGGCTCCTTCACCATGCCGTCGTCATTCAGATCGATCAAGCTACCGCCTGCGACAACATGCGGAACTGATGCTAGAGCATGTCCGCTCGAAAGCCCTCATCACGCCGCCCGCTTTCGCGCCACCAGCAAAACCACGGGGACGGCCACCGAAAAATGGTCACGCATTCGTGCCGTCTACGTCGGCGTAAGGGGGGAATTTTACTTCGGCACTTTGTAAGTGCGGACGAATTCTTGGACTGCTTATGCTGCAATTCCGAGGTTCCGGCGGTATTCCGCGGGGCTAAGGCCACCGAGTGAGATTTTTATGCGATGCTGGTTGTACCACCGGATATAGGAATCTACTTGCTGCATGAAGTCGTCAAGCGTCGTATTGATCCAGTCGCGATGGTAGTACATCTCGTTTTTAGCGGTCCAAAGAAGCTCACAGGCTGAGTTATCCGGTGAGCACCCTTTGCGTGACATGGAGCGGGCCAGCTGAGCATTGTGTATGCGCGACAGCCAGCCAGGCCAGCGATAATGGGCACCGCGGTCAGAGTGCACAACTGGACGCTCGGAAACGCTGATCGTTGCGATTGCGGCATTGAGCATGGTGTTCACGAGTTGTGCGTCTGGACGTGTGCTCACGGACCAACTGACAACAAGCCCGTCGAAGCAGTCGATAATAGGCGACAGATACACTTTCCCCGCCGGCAACTGGAACTCCGTGATATCGGTAAGCCACTTCTTCCGGCTAGACTTTTCCTTTGGCGGCTAATCTGGCCACCATCTGGCCGTCGCGGCACCAACGCGGGCGAACGTGTAGGTCATGAGCCCGATCAGGGCGCGATCTCGCTTACCGATCAACATATCGGTGGAAATGCCGTCCAAGAGCTGACGGGCTTCCTCGGACGAGAGGACAGGGGGTCTTGCCCCTTCTACGGGAATGTTTCGGCCCTAGGATGGAATGGGCAGGATTGGCCTAAATCGCCTGTCCTGTAACGAGCCAGTCGAACAGCTGGCGCACCGCGCCTAACCGCTGTTTGACGGTATCCCTCCGGTGTGAACCGCCTTGCGAAGTTCCGCGTCTCCCGTGAGTCTGCGCTCTTAAGATTGGACTTAAGAGTGCATTGAGCATGGGACATGCAGTTTTGCTGACGGGGCCGGAGCGGCGTCGGCGATGGTCGTTGG
>NZ_JAKUMO010000037.1:0-38436 GCF_037026475.1 Ensifer sp. MJa1
TGGGTGAACCGGGCAGGGCGGTTCCGCTCGCTTGGTGACGGCCAGGTGGATTTCGGCGCGGTGTTCTCGAAGATGGCCGCCAACGGTTTTTCCGGCTGGGCGGTGGTCGAATGGGAATGCGCGCTGAAACATCCGGAGGATGGCGCCCGCGAGGGAGCCGACTTCGTCAAGCACCACATCATCCGCGTTACCGAGAAGGCGTTCGACGATTTCGCTGGCGGCGGAACTGATGAGGCGGCCAACCGGCGGATGCTGGGGATTTGAACCAAGACAGGATCCGCGGCGGATTGCCCTCACTCCCTTCCCCCCGGAAGCGGGGAGAATGTGCCCGCAGGCGGATGAGGGGCGTGCCCTCATGACAAAACACGTCGAGTTTGGGGGAAACATGGCGTCCGGCATGATGTAAGTGTGTAGCTGATAGGGCTGAGGCCCGCCGGGTGGGCGATCAAAGGCAGTTCCTGCAGCATGTGTTATCGGGAGGCAGGAGAAGGGCTGTCGTGCGTCTACCACGGCGCATCGATAGGCACATACCCATCATGCGCCGTCAATCGGTCGAGCACGGTCATGCCAGAGGCCCGGAGGTGATTGACGGCCTCGATCAGCAAGGGATCATCGCCGTCGGCGATATCAAGCAGACGGCTTTCACGTCCGTACTCCCGCGACAGGAAGGAAGCCTGTCCGGGTTCGTCGATGTAGGCGCGGGTCGTATAGGTGACGTGTCCGCGCGAGAAGCGATAATTGTCGTACTCATAGTGATAGTCATGAAGGCCTTCCGCATCAGGTTCCGCGGCGTCGACGTGATGGCTAATGGCGACCTGCATTCTCTCGAACTCGGCACCCATGGTCATGCCGTTCGTTCTCCTTTCCAACAGCTGCCAGCCCTCAGGCGAAACGGACGGCGGCCCTTGCGCGCGCCTTCGCCGCCTCCTCCTCGCGGTTGCGGGGCGATTGCGACGTCTCGAGCGAATCGAGCAGTTCACGCGCGCATGCCGCGATCGAAAGAACGGCACGCTCGAATGCCTCCTGGTTGCGCTTGGACGGCTTTGTCGTCCCACTCAGTTTGCGAACAAACTGGAGCGCTGCGTCATGAACCTCTTCGTTCGTTGCTGGCGGATCGAAATTGAACAACGGTTTAATGTTTCGGCACATGTCTCACTCCGGTCGTGTTCGTCCTTCGCTCACGTAGAGATGTCCGCCCCAAATGGGGCAACGTCAAGCGAGCCTAAGCTACAGCGATTGGCGCGAATTCGCCAGAAAGGGCTCCCCATCCGTCAAGAGGTGTTCGCCAGAAAAGTTCCGCCAGCTGACAACTGCAGACCCGGTTCGCGCCTCTGGCATGTTTTGCTGAGCGTGGCGTACCTCTGGCTGATTATGACTAGCCCCTTTGGGCCCGTTGCCCACCGACAAGGCCTCTGTCACTCTTCCAAATACGGTTGTCACCTTCAACGCAGTCCCCGCTGTAGAGGCCAATCGTATTATGCACCGACTGACAGAGCCTCTCCCTAACCGGCAGAGGCTCTTTTTGCGAGCGAGACCGGGTCGACAAGCGAACAGGACCCGGCGCGGACAGGCTTGGCATTACAGCGAAAATTCGCCGCCAAGGCGGCGCGACGGTATTTAGTATCCCCTCCCGCGCTGCTGAAGATGCTGGGCGCGGAAGTCGGAACGGAATTGACCTTGGTTGTCGATAACGGAACGCTCATCGCAACACCTGCTCTGCCGAAAAAGAGGTACACGCTGGCGCAGCTTCTGCAAAGAGCCGACGAGACGGCCGCCTTGAACAAGCAGGCCAGCGCGTGGCAGGCTGGGGCACGTGTCGTGAACGAAACATGATCGTGGTTCGGAGCAACGTTCCGAAACGTGGTGACGTGTTCATTGTCGATCTCAACCCAGTTGTCGGGAATGAGATGAAAGATGAACATCGTTGCGTGGTGATTACTCCTCGCGAGATCAACGTGATCGGCATGTGCCTTGTCGTGCCGATTACAACCGGGGGCATGTTTGCCGGATTGGCGGTGAACATTTCGAGCCACAAGACTACTGGCGTTGCACTTTGCAACCAGTTGAAAAGCCTGGACATCGTCGAACGAGCGAAGCCCGCGTCAAAGCTCCGATAGACTTTCCTGACAAAGCAAGGGATGCGCACGCTCGCCCCCTCGATCATCCCTGACATCGCCCATGGGCGGATGCTCACCCATGTCGCCGCCTAGAAGGCGATCGCTACTTAATCCTGCTTGCAAAGCGCAATCCCATGCCGCATGTCAAAAGCTAGGCGCGACAACACAGTCGCGCTCTCTCATTGCGGTCGCAAGATGAAGCCAAGCGGACTGAACGTACTGGTTATAGACGAAAATCGCATTCGCGCCGCCATCATCGAAGAAGGGCTGCGCGATGCAGGTTATGACCAACTCACCGTCATAGACAACATGCATGGCCTTGCGCGGCGCATCGCCGATCTCAATCCGGACGTCATCGTCATCGACCTCGAAAACCCGAACCGGGACATGCTCGAGAGCATGTTCCAGCTTTCGCGTGCGGTAAAGCGCCCGATCGCCATGTTCGTCGACAAGTCCGATGAAGCCTCGATCGAGGCGGCCGTCGAGGCGGGGGTTTCTGCCTACATCGTCGACGGGTTGAAGCAGGAGCGGGTGCGCCCAATCCTGAAAATGGCGATCAGCCGTTTCAACGCCTTCTCGCGCCTCAATCGCGAGCTCGAGGAGACGCGCGGCGAACTGGAAAGCCGCAAGGTTATCGACCGTGCCAAGGGGTTGCTGATGCGCTCGCGCGGGCTCTCCGAGCAAGAGGCCTATGCACTGTTGCGCCGCACCGCGATGAACCAGAACCGCAAGATCGTCGAGATCGCCCAAAGCCTGATCACGGCGGCGAGCCTGCTTGATCCTGGAGGAAAGGAATGACGACGCGCCACGCCATCACCGCCGGTTTCGTGCCGTTGCTCGACAGTGCGCTGATCGTCGTCGCGAAGGAAATGGGGTTCGCAGAAGAGCAGGGGATAGACCTCACGCTTCTGCGCGAACGCTCCTGGGCGAGCATACGCGACCGCTTTGCCGTTCGCCACATCGACGTTGCGCATATCCTCGGGCCGATGCCGATTGCCTGTAACCTCGGGCTCAACGTGCCGGCGCCCGACATGATCGTGCCGATGGCGCTTGGGCTCGGCGGCAATGCCGTCACCGTATCGGCGGCGCTCTGGCAGATGATGGAACGCAACGGAGCGACGACCGATCTTGATGCGCGTAGGAACGGCACGGCTCTGCAGACGGTCATTCGCTCGGGGAAGAGCCTCCCGCTGCGCTTCGGTGTCGTTCATCCTTACTCCGGGCACAATTACGAACTGCGCTACTGGCTGGCCGCAAGCGGCATTGATCCGGACCGAGACATAGAAATCGTCGTGCTGCCGCCGCCGGACATGGGCGATGCGCTTGCCTCGGGCGTGATCGACGGCTACTGCGCAGGCGAACCGTGGAACACCTTTGGTGTTCTTCATCGCGGTGGACACATCGCCACGGTCAAGGCAGCGATCTGGCGGTCGAGCCCGGAAAAGGTCCTCGGTGTGAACGCCGAGTGGGGGCGTACCAATCCGGAAGCGATGGCCGCGCTGCTGGTCGCTCTCCACCGTGCATCGCATTGGTGCGCGCTACCGGAAAACCACGCATCACTTGCGGCGCTTCTTTCCAAACCCGCCTATGTCGGCCGTGACGCCGAACTGCTTCTTCCCGCTCTCAATGGCAATCTTGCGGTTGGCGACGGTGTTATGGCCACTGTCGCCGACTTCTTCGTCCCGACCGCCAAGGCCGCGACCTTCCCGTGGAAGAGCCATGCCTTGTGGTTCTACACCCAGATGGTCCGCTGGCGGCAGATAGAACATACGGGGAAGCGCCAGCACATTGCCGCTGAAACCTATCGGCCCGACGTCTATCGTGCAGCACTAAAGGACCTCGGCATCGCCATGCCTTCGGCCAGCGCCAAGGTCGAGGGTGCATTGACCGCCGAGACGCCGGTCGGCTCCACTGGCGCGCTGACGCTCGGGCCGGACGGCTTCTTCGATGGCGGGCGCTTCGATCCTGACGATGTGGATGCCTATATCGCATCCCAATCAACAGGGTGATTGCGTCGCGCCTAATTTATGCGCGGTGCACAAAAAATAGCTTTTGCGCTGCACAGGGCGAAGGCCCTGCCGGTATGGCCCAAAGCCCACTGCCCTATCTTCCTATTATAAATCAATTGGTTGCCGAAACTGGCACGGTGATTGCTTCCTAGTTCGTAGGCCTCCGGGCCACGAGATCGGTGTCCAACGACGGGCGCCTCACCAGCAAAGCCGCTGATCGGGATTTTGCGTGCACGGATTTGCCGTGTCGCATGCGCCCGGCCAGCGGCTTTTTGTTTTTGAAACCCCAAGATGGAGCGGCACGACCTTGTCGGGCCTCGGAGAAGCCATGTCTGAGAACAAGCAGCCTCTATCCGCCAGCGAACCCGCAACCGCGTTATGGATGTCCACCTTCGCCTTCACCATCTGTTTTGCCGTCTGGACGATCTTTGCGATCATCGGGATCCGCATCAAGCAAGACCTCGCCTTGAGCGAGGCGCAGTTCGGCCTGCTCGTCGGCACTCCCATCCTCACCGGCTCGCTGGTGCGCATCCTGCTCGGTGTCTGGACGGGGCGCTACGGCGGGCGCCTGGTTTACACCATCACCATGCTGGCGGCAGCACTTGCGACCTTCCTGCTCGCCTATGCGACCACCTATCCGCAGATGCTGATTGCCGGGCTTGGCGTAGGCCTCGCCGGCGGGTCCTTTGCGGTTGGTGTCGCATATATCTCGCCCTTCTTCCCACCGGAAAAGCAGGGCACCGCACTTGGCATCTTTGGTGCCGGCAATGTCGGGGCGGCGGTGACGAAGTTCCTCGCTCCCTTCATTCTCCTTGCCTGGGGCTGGCAGGCCGTTGCGCAGATCTGGGCCGCCGCGCTGGTCGTTACAGCGCTGGCTTTCTGGCTCACGACCAGCGATGATCCGGCCTTCCGCAGCCGCCGTGAGCGTCACGTGCCACAGCGCAGCCTGCTCCAGGAGTTCGCACCGCTGAAGAATGCGCAGGTCTGGCGCTTCTCGCTCTACTACTTCTTCGCCTTCGGTGGCTTCGTCGCTCTTTCGCTCTGGCTGCCGCGTTATCTCGTTGGCGTCTACGGCTTCGATATCGCCGCCGCAGGCATGATCGCGGCCGCCTATTCCATCCCCGGCAGCATCTTCCGCGCATTTGGCGGCATGCTTTCGGACCGCAAGGGCGCCCGCAGCGTCATGTACTGGATGCTCGGGGTCTCAGCCGTGGCAACGCTCATCCTGTCGCTACCGGCTGCAGGTGAGGGGAGCGCGTTCGGCATCACGCCCGCAGTGTTCATCGTCGTCGTCTTCGTACTCGGCTTCGTCATGAGCCTCGGCAAGGCCGCCGTCTACAAGCACATTCCCGCCTACTACCCGGAAAACGTCGGCGCCGTCGGCGGCATCGTCGGCATGGTTGGCGGTCTCGGCGGCTTCGTTCTCCCGATCGCCTTCGGCCTCCTCAAGGATGCGACCGGCCTCTGGTCGAGCTGCTTCCTGCTTCTCTTTGCCGTCGTCGCCGTGTCGCTCCTCTGGATGCACTTCTCGATCCGCCAGATGGAGCGCCGCGCGCTCGCCGTACCGACGGCTGTTGCCGCCTGAACAGACAAGGACAGACCATGACAGAGAAACTCGTCATCATCGGCAATGGCATGGCGCCGGGGCGCATGCTGGAGCACCTCCTCGAAAAGGCGCCTGACCGCTACGAGGTTACGATCTTCAACGCCGAGCCGCGCGTCAACTACGACCGCATCATGCTCTCGCCGGTCCTGTCCGGCGAGAAGGAGTACGAAGAGATCATCATCCACGGGGATGGCTGGTACATCAAACATGGCATCACCCTCTACAAGGGCCATCGCATCGTCGCCATCGACCGCGATGCGAGGACGGTGACGTCCGACCACGGCGTGACGACAAGTTACGACAAGCTGGTAATCGCCACCGGCTCCGTGCCCTTCATCATTCCGGTCCCGGGAAAAGATTTGCCTGGCGTCATCACCTACCGCGACCTCGACGACGTGCAGGCGATGTTGCTTGCCGCCCAGTCGCGCGAAAAAGCCGTCGTCATCGGCGGCGGTCTGCTCGGTCTCGAAGCCGCCGCCGGTCTTGCCGGCCGTGGCATGGATGTCACGGTTCTCCATGTCATGCCGACGTTGATGGACCGCCAACTCGATCCGGCTGCAGGCTACCTCCTGCAAAAGGAGCTCGAAGGGCGCGGCATCAAGATCATCTGCAAGGCCAATACCAAGGCGATCATCGGTGACGGCAAGGTCGAGGGCATTGAACTCGACGATGGCCGTGTGATCCCGGCAACGCTGGTCGTCATGGCCGTCGGTATCCGGCCGAGTGTCGGGCTCGCCAAGGAGGCCGGCCTTGCCGTCAACCGCGGCATCGTTGTCGACCATGGCATGCAGACCTCGGACGGCCGCATCTGGGCGCTTGGCGAGTGCGCGGAAGTGGGCGGTATGGTCTATGGTCTCGTGGCGCCACTTTACGAGATGGCTCGCGTTGCCGCCTCGCACCTCGCCGGCGAACACTCGGCCGCCTTCGTTCATTCCGACACGCCGACGAAACTCAAGGTCACGGGCATCGAGCTCTTCTCGCTCGGTGACTTTGCCGATGGCGATGACCGTGAAGAGATCGTGCTGCGCGATGCTTCGGCCGGCGTCTACAAACGGGTGGTGCTCAAGGGTAACCGTATCATCGGCACGGTGCTTTACGGCGAGACTGCAGATGGTGCCTGGTTCAACGACCTCAAGAAGAAGGAGATCGACATCTCCGACATGCGCCAGACCCTGATCTTCGGTCAGGGTTACCAAGGGGGTGCTCCGCTGGACCCTATGGCGGCCGTTGCAGCCTTGCCGGATGATGCGGAAATCTGCGGCTGCAACGGCGTCTGCAAGGGCAAGATCACTTCGACCATCGTCGACAAGGGCCTGACCTCGCTCGACGCGGTGCGCGCGCACACCAAGGCGTCGGCCTCCTGCGGCTCGTGCACCGGCCTCGTCGAACAATTGATGACGCTGACGCTCGGAGAGAGCTACAGCCCGGCAGCCGTTCAGCCGATGTGCGGTTGCATCGATCTCGGCCACGACGACGTGCGCCGACTGATCAAGGCCAAGAGGCTGAAGACGATACCGGCCGTCATGCAGGAACTCGAATGGAAGACCTCCTGTGGCTGCGCAAAATGCCGCCCGGCGCTCAACTATTACCTCGTCTGCGATTTCCCGGATGAATACGCCGACGACTACCAGTCGCGCTTCATCAACGAGCGCGTTCACGCCAACATCCAGAAGGACGGCACCTATTCCGTCGTGCCACGCATGTGGGGCGGGGTTACCAATTCCGGCGAATTGCGGGCGATCGCCGACGTCGTCGACAAGTTCGAGATTCCGCTGGTCAAGGTGACGGGCGGCCAGCGCATCGACCTGCTTGGCATCGAAAAGGAAGACTTGCCCGCGGTCTGGGCCGACCTCGGCAAGGCCGGCTTCATCTCGGGCCAGGCCTATGCCAAGGGCCTGCGCACGGTGAAGACCTGCGTCGGTTCGGACTGGTGCCGCTTCGGCACGCAGGATTCCACCGGCCTCGGAATCCGCATCGAGAAGTTCATGTGGGGCTCCTGGACGCCTGCCAAACTGAAGATGGCGGTCTCCGGCTGTCCGCGAAATTGTGCTGAAGCAACCTGCAAGGACATCGGCGTCATCTGCGTCGACAGCGGTTTCGAGATCCATTTTGCCGGTGCGGCGGGCCTCGACATCAAGGGCACCGAAGTGCTCGGGCTCGTGAAGACCGAGGACGAGGCGCTGGAGCATATCGTGGCGCTGACGCAGATGTATCGCGAGCAGGCGCGCTATCTCGAGCGCATCTACAAATGGGCAAAACGCATCGGTCTTGACGAAATCCGTCGCCAGATCATGGACGATGCGGACAAGCGCACGGCCTATTACGACCGCTTCGTCTTCAGCCAAAAATTTGCCCAGGTCGATCCCTGGTCGGAGCGCGTCTCCGGCAAGGATAAACATGAATTCCGGCCGATGGCGACCATCGGTTATCCCCAAGCTGCGGAATAGGAGGTCGGCCATATGACCTGGTTTGCCATTGGAAACATCGCCGACATCCCATTGCGCGGCGCGCGTTGTGTCAAAACCCCGCAAGGCAAGATCGCTGTGTTTCGGACCGCGGAGAACGAGGCCTTTGCCATTGAGGACCATTGCCCGCACAAAGGTGGGCCGCTGTCACAGGGCATCGTCCATGCCAAGGCCGTCACCTGCCCGCTGCACAACTGGGTGATTTCGCTTGAGACCGGCAAGGCGCTCGGCGCGGATGAAGGAGCGGTGAAGACGATCGCGCTGCGCAACGATGACGGCGCTCTCTTCATCGCACTCGAAAGCCTCATGATGGCGGCCGAATAGGATGGAGAAGGCCGTCAAGACAACCTGCCCCTATTGCGGTGTCGGCTGCGGCGTCATTGCGACCGTTGCCGACGACGGTGCGGTAACCGTCAGCGGCGACCCGGACCATCCGGCAAATTATGGCCGGCTCTGTTCGAAAGGCTCGGCTCTCGCCGAAACGATCGATCTCGACGGCCGTATTCTCCATCCGGAGATCGGTGGACGTCGAACATCCTGGGACGAGGCACTCGACCTCGTCGCAGAAAACTTCGCCCGGACCATCGCTGAAGACGGTCCAGACGCGGTCGCCTTCTACGTTTCGGGCCAGTTGTTGACCGAGGACTATTACGTCGCCAACAAGCTGATGAAGGGTTTTGTCGGATCGGCCAACATCGACACCAATTCGCGTCTCTGCATGTCGTCGTCCGTCGCCGGTCACCGCCGCGCCTTCGGTTCCGACACAGTACCGGGATGCTACCAGGATCTGGAACTGGCAGACCTCGTCGTTCTGACCGGTTCCAACCTTGCCTGGTGCCATCCGGTTCTCTATCAGCGTCTTGCTGCCGCCAAGGCAAAGCGGCCGGGCATGAAAGTCGTCGTTATCGATCCGCGCCGCACGATGACGGCCGACATCGCCGATCTGCATCTTGCGATCCGCCCGGACACCGATGTGGCGCTGTTCGCGGGCCTCTTCTCGCATCTGGTGTCCAGCGGCGCCGTAGACCAGAACTATGTGGCGGCACACACCACCGGTTTCGCGGAAGCCTTTGCCGCAGTTGGCACTGTGTCCTTCGGCGAGGTGCTTGAACGGACCGGGCTTGCGGCGATGCAGCTGCGCGACTTCTATCGCCTCTTTGCGACGACCGAAAAGGTCGTGACCTGCTACAGCCAGGGCGTCAACCAGTCGTCGTCGGGCACCGACAAGGTCAACGCGATCCTCAACTGCCATCTCGCGACCGGTCGCATCGGCCGGCCCGGCATGGGACCGTTCTCGCTGACGGGCCAGCCCAACGCCATGGGCGGCCGCGAGGTTGGTGGGCTTGCCAACATGCTCGCCGCCCACATGGCGATCGAAAACGCCGAGGATCGCGACCGCGTGCAGCGCTTCTGGCGCTCTCCGGGCATCGCCGAAAAGCCTGGTCTCAAGGCGGTCGATCTCTTCCAGGCGGTGGCTGAGGGGCGCATCAAGGCGCTCTGGATCATGGCGACGAACCCGGTTGTCTCAATGCCGGATGCGGACGCGGTCGAGGCGGCGATCAGGGCCTGTCCTTTCGTTGTCGTATCCGACATCCTGAAGGAGACGGACACGACCCGTCACGCCCACGTCTTGCTGCCTTCGCTCGGGTGGGGGGAAAAGAGCGGTACCGTTACCAATTCCGAACGCCGCATTTCCCGCCAGCGCCCGTTTCTTGATGCGCCGGGGGACGCACGGGCCGACTGGTGGCAACTTGCCGAAGTCGGTCGCCGCATGGGCTTTGCTGATGCTTTCGCCTGGGACGCTCCGGCGGAGATTTTCTCGGAACACGCAGCCCTCTCGACCTTCGAGAATGCCGGCAGTCGCGACTTCGACATCGGTGCGCATGTGGCTCTCGACCGGGAGGGCTATGATCGGCTTACGCCCTTCCAATGGCCGCAACCAGCAGGACAGGAAAGCTCCGATAGCCGCTTCTTTGCAGATGGCGGCTTCTACCATGCCGATGGCAAGGCGCGCTTCGTCGCGATCCAGCCGGTAGAAGGCGACCGGACCGATGCCGCCTATCCCTTTACCCTCAACACCGGCCGCATCCGCGACCAGTGGCACACGATGACACGATCAGGCAAAAGCGCGCGCCTCTCCGCCCATATCGCCGAACCCTTTGCCGAACTTCATCCGCGCGATGCCATGGAGATCGGGGTTGGCAATGCCGGCCTTGTTGAGATCGAAAGCCCAAGAGGCAAGGCAGTCGTGCGGGCGCTCATCACCGAGCGGCAGGCCAGAGGGAGCATCTTTGCGCCCATGCATTGGAATGACCAGTTCGCCGCGAAGGCGCGCATCGACGCGGTCGTGCCGGCGATCACGGATCGCCTGTCCGGCCAACCCGCCTCGAAAAACGTTGCCGTCGCGGCGCGCAGGTTCAAGGCGTGTTCCTTTGCCTTTGCCGTTTCGCAGGCAAAACCTATCGATCCGGATGCGGCCTATTGGGCCCTCGCCAAGGCCGAAGGTGGCTGGCGGTTGGAACTGGCCTTTGCAGGGCCAATCGGAGATTGGGCGGGCTGGTGCCGCCGTGTCTTCGCCATCCCCGCCGGGGTCGAGCCGCTCGGCTATGCCGATGCCCAAACCGGCGATATCAGGCTCGCCTTCTTTGATGGTCCGCGGCTTCTTGCTGCCTTTTTCCTGGCGCGCGAACCGGTCGCCGTCGCCCGCAACTGGGCGATCGCGCAGCTTGCCGCCGACCACGCCAATCTGCGCAAGCGCTTCGCGCTCGTCGCTGGCCGGCCGGGCGCCGACAAGCCGGATCCAGGAGCCACCGTCTGCTCCTGCTTTGGCGTTGGCGTCAACCAGATCGTCGCCGCCGTGCGCGGCGGCTGCCACAGCGTCGAGGCGGTCGGCAAGGCGCTCAATGCCGGAACCAATTGCGGCTCGTGCCGCGCCGAAATCGGAGGGATCATCGATGGATGTCTTGCAACGGCTGCGGAATGAAACACCGCCCCGCATGGAGCCGCTCGCCAAGCTGCCGGTCTTCTGGTCACTGGAAGGCAAGCGCGTCGTGGTTGCTGGCGGGACCGATGCTGCGGCCTGGAAGGCAGAGCTGCTTGCCGCCTGCGGTGCCAGCGTCGACATCTACGCCGAGGCGCTTGGCGAGGCGTTGGCAAACCTTCTTGCCCGCGAACCGATGCATCTCGGCGCAAGCTTTACGCTGCACAGTCGGTGTGTGGCCGCAGCGGATCTTGAGGGGGCCACGCTCGCTGTCGGCGATTGCAGCGATGAAGGAGCAGCGCGCGCTTTCTGGTTCGCAGCACGTGCCGCCGGCGTCCCGGTCAATGTCATCGACAAGCCGGAATATTGCCAGTTTCAGTTCGGCTCTATCGTCAATCGCTCGCCTGTCGTCGTCGCAATATCGACGGATGGCGCCGCTCCAGTTCTTGCACAATCCATTCGCCGCAAGATCGAGACCTTGTTGCCCCGAAGCCTGAAGGCCTGGGCAGCGTTGGCGCAGTCGCTGCGCGGTGAGGTCAATCGCCGTCTGAAATCGAGCGCGCAACGCCGCGCTTTTTGGGAGCGTTTTTCCGATCGCGTCTTTTCCACGTTCGATACGCCGGAGGAGGGCGTAGGCGGGGCGCTTCTTGCTGATGCCGAAAGGCTCGCGGAAGCCCCCGCCACCGGTCGCGTGACCTTGGTTGGGGCCGGACCAGGCGATCCCGAACTCGTGACCCTGAAGGCCGTGCGGGCACTTCAGACAGCCGATGTCATCCTGTTCGACGACTTCGTTTCTGCCGAGGTGCTGGAACTGGCGCGCCGCGAGGCCAAGCGCGTTGCGGTCCACATGCATGGGGGTGGGGCCTCGGGTCGTGACGATAAGATCGAAGCAAGGATGCTGAAGCTCGCGCATGCCGGCAACCGCGTCGTACGCCTGACGTCCGGCGATCCCACGGCGTTCGGCCGGCTGGTCGAAGACCTTGCATCTCTGCGAAAATACGGCGTTGCCGTAGAGATCGTGCCAGGCGTCACTGTTACGAGTACACCCACCTCTGGTCGCGGCTTGTCGCTGCCCTTCGGCGACCAAAACGGGCCTCTCTCAGCTGTCGGGCGCCGTTCAGGTTACAGCTTGCCGGAGCAGAGGCTGGGCGGCGCTGTTGTGAAGGAGCTCTCGCAGACGTCAGCGTGAACTCCGCAAGAATTCCCACTGGCACCCGACCGGCCTTAAGAGGTCTCGCCCGTCTGCGGATCGAGCCACGCATCTCGGCATGACTGAGGACGGCGTTACGGGAAGCTGACGACGCCCGGGTTCACATCCAACGCCAGCCAGGAACCTCGGTCAGCGATCGGTGATGCGTTTGAGCACGCTGTCGAGCGCACGCGTGAGCGCGCCCGTTCCACCCTTCTGGTCAAAATCCCGGAAGACCTGTTCGTTCAGGCCGCCCTTGGTGGCGAACTCACGGCTGATCTCGATGAAGTCGATTTTCGGGCCGGCGAGAATTGCGGCTTCGGAAAGACCCGCGAACAGCGGCGCGAGATAGGCGCGCCCCTTTTCTTCGGGCAGGCCATTGTCCACGAGCCATTCGGTCGTGCGGTACATGATGCCGAAATATGTGGCCATCAGGGAGCTGGCGGCGGCAAGGAGATCATACTCAGCCTTTGTTTCGCATTCGACAGCATTGCCGAGTACGTCGAAGATGGCCGCTGTCCCAGCATCCGCCGGGAAAACGGCGGTAACACCTTTGCGACGTGCGACGAACGGCAGGGGGATCGCCTGGGTCAGATGGACCTTCGCGCCGACCCATTCGGTGAGCGCAAGCCTGTCAGTCGCTGCAATGACGCTGATGACCCTCTGACCATCGCGAAAACGTAAGGGGCGAATGACGTCTTCGGCGACCTGCGGGCGGATTGCAAGCACGACCGTGTCGCAGTCATCAATGATTGCCTGGTTGTCAGCCGAAACGCTGACCTGTGGGAAATCGGAGGCAAGCTTGGCCGAAATGTCCGCACCGCGCTGAGACACGACGACCTGTGGCACGGCAGCTGGCTCGGCGAGAAGGCCGCGCACCATCGCATCCGTGATGGATCCAGTGCCGACAAAGCCAATTCGTTCGGGCGGGGACATGACTACTCCGTAGCGACAAGCGGGCCGACGTCATCTGTCGGATGCCCCGGATTTCGACTGACTTGCCGTTTTCCAACGTCATGCGTCAGGAACTGACCGCGCAAGTTCTTATATCCCAGACCCATCGAGCTCTTGCTCGTCTTCACCTTCCCAGGGTGAGGGCATCGATGTGCGGCTGAGATTGGCCGAAGGCATCGGCATCCAACACTTCAGTTCAGGTTCGGCATATTCAACAATCCGGCCAGGCGAGGAATCGGAGGCGCGCCAGCCTGCTGCACCGAACTGGTCACCATTCGACCAATAGGCGAGGTCAACTTCTGCCGCCCCTTGCTCGGACGGACGGATCGTGACGAGGATCCGACTGCCGTTCTTCGGTGCGCTTGCCATGTGGCGCCAGAGGTCTGGTTCGGCCATTTTTTTCTCCTGCCTTGCTGCTGGTTGCAAGTGTCGCCTCGCCTACGAGAACCGTCAACTCAAACGTAGCCTGTGCAGCGGATGGATCCGGAACGACTTGTGGATCAGCAGAAGGCGGTCCTGTGCGCGGGCCGTTGGCTGCGCGGGCGGCGCGACCATGCTCCGAACGCCGTCATCATCCGATCTCTCTGGCGACAAACGTCCGTGGATGTGGGAACGTATGCTAGGCCTAAGCTCAACGATATCGTGCCGCCGGGACAATCACTGCTGTGGATCGAAAGCTTGCAGCCATCCTCTCTGCCGATGTCTCGGGATTCAGCCGCCTTGCGGCGCTGGACGAGGAGGGGACGCTTCGCACGCTTGACCTTTGCCGCGGGCGGATCGCCGAATTGGTTGGTGAGCATGGCGGCCGCATCTTCGGCAGTGCAGGTGATGGTTTTGTCGCCGAGTTCCCGAGCGCAGTTCGCGCCGTCAGGTGCTCGGTCGAAATTCAGCGCCGTCTTTTCAGCCTCTCTCAGGATCTCCCGGCCGATCGCCGTCTGGAATTCCGCATCGGCGTCAATCTGGGCGATGTCGTCGTCTCTGGAGACGACCTGCTCGGGGACGGCGTCAATATCGCGGCGCGCATGCAGGAGATCGCCGCTCCATCAGGCATCTGCATTTCCGCGTCGGTGCGTGAACATCTCGACGGCAAGGTGCCGTTCGCGCTGACCAGCCTCGGCGAGCGGAACTTGAAGAATATCCCCCGACCGATATTTGTCTTTCGGGTAGATTGGCAGCAGGAGGCGCCTGTCGACGGTGGCATCCTGTCTGTGCCGACACTTGCGGTCCGTCGTGGCAAGGACCAGCCATCGATCGTCGTCATGCCCTTCGACAATCTCAGCGGTCCGGGCGACGAATACTTCGTGGATGGCGTCGTGGAGGAGATCACGGCTGCGCTTTCGCGCGTCAGGGAATTCTTCGTCATCGCGCGGCAGTCAGCCTTCACCTACAAGGGACGCTTCGTCGACGTGCGGGAAATCGGCAGGGAACTCGGCGTCAACTATGTGGTCGAAGGGACCGTTCGCCGAGGCGGCGACCGATTGCGCATTTCTGTGCAGCTGGTCGATGCAGAGACAAGGGCTCAGTTCTGGTCCGATCGTTACGAAGGCGCGATCGAGGATGTTTTTGAGTTCCAGGATAAGATCGCGGCGCAGGTGGCGGGAGCCATTCATCCGGCCATTCGCGATGCCGAGATCGAGCTGGCCAAGCGCAAGCCGCCAACCAGTCTCAGAGCCTATGATTTTGTCATGCGCGCCTACCCGAACCTTTGGGGCCGCCGCAAGGAGACCAACAATCAGGCGATCGACCTGCTTCAGCAAGCGATCGCCGTCGATCCTGGTTATGGCCGCGCGCACGCACTCTTGGCGTGGTGCCACGCGGCGAACGCCTCGTACCTCTGGACCGGCGAACCGGAAGGTGAACTGGAAAGCGCGCGCGCCGCGGTCAAGGCCGCGGGGTCGATCAGCGATGACCCGACCGCATTGACGGCCGCGGGTGCGGCGATGAGCATCTGCGGCGATCAGCAGCGCGCGACCACCTATATCGAAAAGGCGCTTACGCTCGACCCGAACAATGCCTGGGCTTGGGCGCGCCTCGGCTGGCTCGCAATCTACAAAGACGAGGCCACGCATGCAACTGAGCACTTTCAGCGTGCCATGGCGCTGAGCCCAAGGGATCCGCTGGCGTTCAACATGAGAATGGGGATGGCCTTTTCTTTGGCCATGGCAGGGTCGCTCACGCAGGCCATCGCGATCGTCCACGACGTCGCCAACAGCTATCCTGACGTAAGCTGGTGCTATCGCCACCTCACCGCCTGGTCTGCGATGAACGGGGACTTGGAGACCGCCCGATGGGCCGCACAGAAGCTTTTGGCGGCTGAACCAGGCTTCACCATCGAGCGGTATCGAGCGCTTCCCTGGTTTCAAAGCATACCCCAGTGGCAAGATCGAATGGCCGAAGGTTTACGGATGGCGGGGTTGCCTGAACGCTGATTTGCCGCTTGAGGACCTTTGCGCCTGGAAAAGGTGTGGACGCCCTCTGCCGGGCTCGGCACTTACCCAAAAGCAGCCTGGATGGGGCGGACGCCCGCTTTCTGCCTGTGTTCAGCATTGGCCCGCAGCTGGGCGCAAAGAGCCCCATGACACCATGGGGCTGCGATCCCGCGTCAGGCGTCGATGGTGTCGCAATCGGCAACACCATCGCCATCACTTACGTTTTGCCGAGAACCGACGTGATCGCGCCCGCAGCCGCCTTCACGACGATGTCTGCCTCTCCCTTGGTCAGGCAGAGCGGCGGTGCGAACCCAAGGATATCGCCTTGAGGCATGGCCCGCCCAAGGACGCCGCGCTCGAGAAGCGCGGCTGCGACTTGCGGTCCTATCTTCCTCGCCGGATCGAAGAAGATCCGGTCGTCCCTGTCTTCGACGAACTCAACCGCGGCCATCAGACCGTCGCCGCGCACCTCGCCGACGTTCCGGTGTCCGCCGATGGCTTTTGCCAATTCGGCGCGGAAGTAGGAGCCGATCTTGTCGGCGTTGTCGACGAGCCCCAGTTCGTCGATAAGTTCGAGATTGGCAACGCCGGCGGCAGCGCAGATCGGATGGGCCGAATAGGTCCAGCCGTGACCGATAGGGCCTAGTTCGTCCGACCCCTGGACCAGCACTCGCCAGACCTTGTCAGAGACGATGGTGCCGGAAAGAGGCGCATAGGCCGAAGTGAGCCCCTTCGCAATGGTGATGAGGTCAGGCTTCATACCATAGTGGTCGGAGCCGAACATGGTGCCGAGCCTGCCGAATCCGGTCACAACCTCGTCGGCAACGAGCAGAATGTCGTACCTTTCGAGCACGGCCTGGATCTTCTGCCAGTAGCCCTTGGGTGGCGGCACGATGCCGCCAGTGCCAAGGATCGGCTCGCCGATGAAGGCGGCGATCGTTTCCGGACCTTCGGCCAGGATCAACGCTTCGAGTTTGTCGGCGCAGTCCTGCGAGAACTGTTCCTCGTTCATGGAGCGGTCCGGGCGGCGGAAGAAGTAGGGTGCCTCGGTGTGCAGGATCGGTGCGCGCGGCAGGTCGAAGGCGTTGTGGAAGAGGTGAAGCCCCGTCAGCGATCCGGTCATGACGCCTGACCCGTGATAGCCGCGCCAGCGCGAGATGATCTTTTTCTTCTCCGGTCGGCCGAGGATGTTGTTGTAGTACCAGATCAGCTTGATGTTGGTCTCGTTGGCATCCGAGCCGGAGAGACCGAAGTAGACACGGCTCATACCTTCAGGCGCGCGGTCGATGATCATCTTCGACAGTCGGATCGAGGCGTTTGTGCCGTGGCCGACATAGGCATGGTAGTAAGCGAGGTTTTTCGCCTGCTCAGCGATCGCATTGGCGATCTTCTGCTGGCCGTAGCCCACATTGACGCAATAGAGCCCGGCAAACGCATCGAGGCTTGTGCGACCGTTGGTGTCGGTGATGTAGACCCCTTCGCCTCCGTCGATGACGCGGGTCGGCGTCTCGCCGCGAGCATGCATGCCCATGTGGGTGGACGGATGGAAGAAGTGGTCACGGTCCCAGGCCGTGGTTTCATTGTTCCGGTCGAGCATGGAGTTTCCTTTCGCGTATAAGAGCCCGGGATCAGGCGGCGGTGTCGATGCAGAGATATTTGAGTTCGGTGAAGGCCTCGATGCCGTGGCGCGAGCCTTCGCGGCCGAGACCCGATTGCTTCCAGCCACCGAAAGGGATCGGTCCGCCGGTGATTTTCACGCGGTTGATGGCGACCATGCCGTACTCCAGCGCACGTGCAAGGCGCATCTGACGGGCGCCGCTTTCGGTGACGACATAGGCGACGAGGCCGTATTCCGTGTCGTTGGCGCGGGTAATCACTTCGTCTTCGCTGTCGAAGGCGTTAACGGCTGCGACCGGGCCAAAGGTCTCTTCGTGCATGATCAACGCATCGTCGGGGACGTCAGTCAAAAGCGTCGGCTCGAAGAATAGCGTGCCTGCCGGATGGCGTTTGCCGCCCAAGGCAAGCCTGGCTCCGCGCTTGATGGCATCGGCGACGTGCTCCTCTGCCTTCGCGACGGCGCGGGCGTGCATCAAAGGACCGATCACGCTGCCTTCCGCCAGGCCATCCCCGACCTTCAGGGCTGCGATGCGGCGGGCAAAAGCCGCATTGAACTCGGAAAGGATCGGTCGCTCGACGAAGATGCGGTTGGCGGCGAGGCAGTCCTGGCCGGAGGTGGCAAATTTCGCGTTGATTGCGATGTCCACGGCGCGGTCAATATCGGCATCGCCAAAGACGATCAGCGGGGCATGGCCCCCGAGCTCCATCACCAGCCGCTTCATGGTTGGGGTGCATTGCTCGGCGATCAGCTTGCCGATGGCCGTGGAGCCGGTGAAGCTGATTGCCCGTACCCGCTTGTCTTCGCAGAGCCGCCCGACGATCGTCGCTGCATCGCCGGTCACGACATTGAAGACGCCCGCCGGCAGACCGGCGCGCTCGCCGAGCTCTGCCAGCGCCAGCGCCGAAAGCGGCGTTTCGGACGATGGGTGGGCCACCACGGTGCAGCCGGCGGCAAGTGCTGCGGCCGCCTTGCGGGTGATCATCGCCGATGGGAAGTTCCACGGTGTTACGATGCCGACGACACCAAGCGCCTCGCGGCGCACGATCATCTCGGCGCCAGGAAGATGACTGGTCACGCTCTCGGCGTTGAGGCGCTTGCCCTCTTCGGCATACCACTCGACGAAGGAGGCAGCATAGTCGATTTCGCCGAGGGACTCAGAAAGCGGCTTGCCCTGCTCGAGCGTCATGATCAGCGCCAGGTCCTTCTTGGCGGCGATGATCAGCTCGAACCACTTGCGCAGGATGGTCGCCCGTTCCTGAGGTAGCAGCGCCCGCCATGCCGGTAGGGCCTTCTGGGCAGCATCGATCGCGCGTCCCGTTTCTTCCGTGCCAAGACTGGCCACCCAGGCAAGGGTGATGGCCGAGGCCGGGTCGGTGACTTCGAAGTTGGCGCCGACCCGCGACCCGGCCCAACGGCCATCGATATAGGAGAGGTTGCGCAGCAGGTGGCGATCGTTAAGGCCGGATAGGGCGTCGTGGTAGTCGGGGCGGGCAAACACGGCTGTCATCGTTGGATCCTCTCCTTCGTTGCCGCCGATTGTTCACGGCGAGCGGCGAGAGATTGTCCATTGATGCCGGCAAGCAGAGACAATCTGTCTGAAAACACCCGACGGATGAGAGAGAATGACTAAGCCAATTGGGGGCTGGTAGAGGTGCGGAGGCGCAAGTTCAAAGCCAGGGGCATCGGGCCTGGGAAATACGGGAAATACTATGGGTGGTAGCAGAGAGAGATTCAGGCTTCGTCGGACACAAGCAGTGACACGGGCAATACCGGTTCTTCCTTGACTGTCTTGGTGACGATGTAAGTGAAGTAGCGGGCGATGCCTAGCTCACGGTCGAGCAGGGCATCGATCAGGCGCTGGTAGGCGTCGATGTCGGCGGCGACGATTTTCAAGATATAGTCGACGCCGCCGCCGACCGACCAGCAGCAGACGATCTCCGGAATTTCCCGGACGGCCCGCTCGAAGCGGTCGAAGTCGGCCTGGCGATGGTTGGCGAGCGTCAACTCGACCATGACGCTCGCAACGGGCGCGACGCGGCGCAAGGCCACGTGCGCATGGTAGCCGCTGATGATGCCGGCCTTTTCCAGCTTGCGCAGTCGCATCCAACAGGGCGTTGGCGAAAGGCCTGTCTTTTCGGCGAGCGCCAGCTTGGTGATGCGGCCATCCCGCTGAATTGCATCGAGAATGCGCAGGTCGAACGCATCAAGCTTCATGGCAAACTCCGGGCAACGCGCTTGTTTGCTCTTATCAGGCCTTGTTGTGCAATGCAGCCTTCTCGGCGTCCATTTCGGCGATGTCCTGGAAACGGTCGGCAATGCGGGCGTGGGCACGGCCGCCGTCAGAGGCGCCAATGGCGACAATGATCTCGTCCGGACGAGGCGCGTCGGCGATCTGGAAGTTGGCGGTGAGGAAGTGCGATCGCTTGCCGCTCTCGCTCTTGTGCATCATCGGCAGAGAGAGAAGTGCGCCGGGGGCGTTCCTGGTGTTGGCAAATTCCAGGTAGTTGGTGCCGCCAATCGCTTCGCGGAAGGGATTGCCGAAGCGCAGCGTGTGGATCATCGCGGAGGCGTGCTCGATTTCGCCATTGACGCCGACCGCGGCAGCCTTGCCGCACGCTTCGATCCGGTCCGGCGCCATCTGGCGCAGCAGTCTGCCTGTCATCTCGTGGCTGAGTTCACCGGCGATACGGATGATCTCCGGCCGCAGGTTTTCGACGAAGCCGCGACCGGCCCAGGGGTTCTGGATGATCGCTGCGACAACAACGATGTTGACGGGGCGGGGCGCCGCCTTGCCTCCTTCCACCAGCGTTTCTTCCAGGAAAGTGCAGAATTTTCGAATGCCGATCGTCATGGGATGTGCCGTTGCTGATTGTTGGGATCGCCGCGCAGCCTAGCGGGATCGGCCGATGGCGCTTCCTATCTTTCGTCGGAAGATCAGAGCTACGACTTCTCGCAAGCAGAGTAGACATTGCCATTCCGCGCGCGCATGGTTGATTGATAGATGTCAAAAGGCGAGACGAGTTGGATCAGAAGTCCCGGATACTGGCGCTCCGCGACGTCGCCAGTCAGATCAACAGCGGTGGCGATCTTCAGACCGTGCTGCGGCAGCTCATTGCGGCGGCCTGTCGTCATGCGAACTGGTCACTCGGCTCGATCATGGGCATCGATGCAGCCCACGGTTATGCGCATGTTATCGTGCGCTACGACCCGACTTTGATCCAGCGGTCGCTGCCCGACAAATGGGAGCTGGCGACGAGCCCGTCCCTCATCGCCCTGCAACGAAACGAACCCGTTTACATCCGCGACGCGCGCGAATCGGACGAGTTTCCGGGCTACCGGAAGGAAGCCTTCGAGCGCGACTACCGCACCGTCCTCGTCATGCCGATGAACTGCAAGGATGCGGAAGGCCGTCCAATGGTCTTGAGCGTCATCGCACGCCAGGTCACGGACGTTTCCGAGGATGATCTCGCCTTTCTCGGCACCATCATTCACCTGGGCGCTGTTGCCGTCGAGCGCGAGCATCAGTTGGAAGCGCAGAAGGTATCGGCTCAGCGCCTCGAGCGTGCGTTGAAGGCCCATACCTCGCTTCTGGAGCATGTGCTGACGGACGGTTCGGTCGCGTCGCTCTCGGCAATGGTCGGGACGATGCTTCCCAATCCGACAGTCGTCGTCGATTTTACCGCGAACCAGGTCATGGCGGGCCAATCGCCGAATGCAGGCCTCTTCGATGACGCCAGCTGGCAGGATGCGGTTTCGACCACGCTTGCCCGGTCGCTGATGAAGGCGGCGCGCGATGCCGTCGAGAGGGGGACGAGCGAGGCAACCAGCCTCTTCCTGGACGACGGCAAGCAGCGCTTCCGGCTCACTGCGCGCATCGAAGGGCTGACGGTGGACATGCAATTGGTCGGTGCGTTGATCATCTTTCCGACGTCGCAGGAATTCAGCGACCTCGACCTGATGATGCTCGACAGCGCCAAGTTTGCGTTGAGCGTGCAGATGATGCGCAGCTTCATCCGGTTCCGGTTCGAAACCCGGACGCAGACCGAGCTCTTCTTCGAGGTGGTTGAAGGACGTTGGCGCAATGCAAACGACATCTCGCAGAGAGCACAGCGGCTGGGGCTCAGTTTCGCCACTCCTCAGCAGATGATCGTCGTCGATTTCCCGGAAAAAACAAAGGCGTTTGGCGGCGCATCCGTCGATGTCGAGCATACCTTGTCACGCATCATGCAGCAGGCGTCGCTGCAGGCCGGCCTTGTCGCCATCGAGGGCGGGGTGGTTTGCCTGGTGCCACCGGAACCCGGCAAACGGCAAGAGCGTACGGCGAAGCTCACCCGCCGCATTGCCGAGGAGCTCGGCCGCTATTTCGACGAGGAACCGATCGTGGTGGTCGGCAACCGTTGCGCCGCGCTTGGCGACTATCCGGCCGCATGGGAGCGGTGCTTGCGCATGATTGGGATCGGTCGTTCCTTCGGACTGACCGGCGCGGTATCGGCCCAGGACTTCGGCCCCCTTCCGATGCTTGTAGCGGCCTGCGAAGCGGGTGATGTGCGCGGCTTCGTGCAGGAAAGCATCGGCGCGATCGCCGACCACGATCGCGAAAACGGGACGCCGTATCTCGAAACCTTATCGGTCTACCTCCAGGAAGGCTGCCGCAGCCAGGCCTGCGCCGATACGATGGGCCTGCACGTCACCACGCTGCGCTATCGCCTGACGCGAATCCAGGAGCTCTTCGGCATCGACATTGAGACGCCGGAAAAGCGCTTTGCGGTCGAACTCGCCCTTCGCCTCCATGGCGTCATCGACAACCGTTCCACAGCCCGCACCTGACATTTCTCTCCCCTTGAAGTGCCTCTTGCGACGGGATCGCCACGATCCTTTTCGGTCGTCATTTCTTTGCGTGGGATCGATGCAGAAGTTCTTCTTCTCTTCCTATGAAGGCGCGGAAGAAGGGACGCAATGGCCGCGATAGCCTCCTCTCAATGTGATCGAGAGGAGGAACGAAGCATGGTGGTGGAAGAGGTATCGACGGACGCGCCGATAGATCCCATTGCGCTTCGTCGCGCCTTCGGGACTTTCGTAACCGGCGTCACCGTCATCACGACCCGCGACGAGGATGGCACGCCACGCGGCATGACGGCGAATTCCTTTACCTCCGTCTCCCTTGATCCGCCGCTGCTGCTTGTCTGCGTCGCGAAATCGGCATCGAGCTACCACGCCTTCACCAGCGCGGGGTGCTTTGCAGTCAACATCCTGCACGAGGGGCAGGTCGACGTCTCCGGCACCTTCGCCTCGAAGGCGCACGACAAGTTTCAGTCGGTGACCCACGACAATATTCACACCGGCGCGCCGGTGCTGACGGACAGCCTGACGTGGTTCGATTGCACCACCTTCAGCACGGTCGATGCCGGCGACCATGCGGTTCTGATTGGCCAAGTACGTGCTTTCGGAACGAGCCCGACAGCACCCCTCGGCTTCTGCCGCGGTCGTTACGCGAGCGTCAAGGATCCGCTGCCGAACGGCTGGCTCGCCTCTCAAGGAATGATCATCGGATACCTGATCGAGGCGGGTGATCGGCTGTTGCTTCGCACAGACGGCAAGGGCAACTGGGTGCTGCCCTCGGCCCGGCGCCGCAAGGCCGACAGCCAGCTCGTCGTCGACGGCGGCGATGCGCTGCACCTCGTACCGGAGGAAACGTTCCTCTATTCGGTCTTCGACGTCGCCGACAGCGATCCCGGCTATCTCGTCTACCGCGCCCGGCTGGCGGGCGAGGGCACAAACCTGCCCGGCGATCTCCGGTTCTTCTCGATAGACGATCTGCCCTACGAGGCGATCGCCACCCACGAATTGCGATCGATGCTGCGGCGCTATGTGCGTGAGCGTCAGGCGGGACGCTTCGGCATCTACATGGATAGCGACGATGGCGGTCGCGTCGCGATGATCGACGGGCAAGCCCGCGCCTGGCGTCACACCTCCCAAGACCAAGGACAATGACATGAAGACGACAGTCAGCTCCATCGAGGGCTCGCGCCAGCCCTTGTTCATCGGCGGGGATTTCGTGGCGCCAAAGAACGGCAACTACATCGCCAGTTACGACCCGACGACGGGCGCGCCCTGGTATCACCTTGCCGAAGCAGATGCGGATGATGTCGAGGCTGCCGTGGCTGCCGCGGAGGTTGCCTTCCGCAATCCGGTCTGGCGGCGCATGACGCAGACCGATCGTGGCGCGTTGATGCGGCGGCTTGCCGAACTCATCCGCGCCAATGCCGACGCGCTCGCGGAGATCGAGACGCGGGACAACGGCAAGCTGCTCAAGGAAACGCGGGCGCAGATGCGTGCCATGCCCGACAGCTACCACTATTTCGCCGGCATGGCCGACAAGCTGCAGGGCGAGACGATCCCGATCAACCGCCTCGACACGTTGAACTTCAATCTTCGCGAACCCTTGGGCGTCGTCGGCATGATCACGCCGTGGAATTCGCCGCTGATGCTCTTGACCGGCACGCTGGCACCCTGCCTTGCGATCGGCAATACGGTCGTCATCAAGCCTTCCGAGCACGCGACCGCTTCGACCCTGGCCCTTGCCGAGCTGATCGACGAGGCGGGCTTCCCAGCCGGTGTCGTCAATGTCGTGACGGGTACGGGAAAGAGCGCTGGCGAGGCGCTGACCCGCCATCCCGGCGTCGCCAAATATGTCTTTACCGGCAGCACGGCGACGGGTCGGCGTATCGCCGGGAACGCGGCCGAGAACCTTGTTCCCTGTTCGATGGAGCTCGGCGGCAAGTCTCCCCACGTGGTCTTCGGCGATGTGGACATCGAGCATGCGGTGAACGGCGTCGTCTCCGGCGTCTTTGCCGCAGCCGGCCAGACCTGTGTGGCGGGATCACGCTGCTTCGTGGAGGCGCGCGTCTATGGCAAGTTCATCGACGCACTCGTCGCCAGGACTGAGCGCATCCGCGTTGGCTTGCCGACGGTTGACGACACCGACATCGGTCCGCTGGCACTCGCCGACCAACTGTCGAAGGTCGAGGGATACGTCGCGTCAGGCGTGAGCGAAGGGGCGAGGATCGCAACCGGCGGCCACCGCCCGCAGAGGCAAGGGCTTGCTGATGGAGGCTGGTACTTCGCGCCGACAGTGCTCGTCGATGCGGATAACGACATGGCGTTCATGCGCGACGAGATCTTCGGCCCCGTGGTCGGCGTGATGCCGTTTCGCGACGAGGAGGAGATGATCCAGCTCGCCAACGACACGCGCTACGGCCTCGCCTCTGGAATCTGGACCAAGGACATCGACCGGGCGCTGCGCTTCGCCAACCGGATCGATGCAGGCACCGTCTGGATCAACACCTATCGCTCCGCCTCGTTCATGTCCGCCAACGGCGGCTTCAAGGAAAGCGGCTACGGCCGGCGCGGTGGCTTCGAGGTCATGCATGAGTTCTCCCGCCTGAAGAACGTCATCGTCGACTACTCCGGCGCGATGCAGGACCCCTTCGTCATCCGCCTGAAATAGCGACAACCGCACGGGCACAGGAAAGGCAGATACCATGAAATTTGCAGTATCCCTCACGATGGAGCGCTTCTCTCCGGATGTGCCGATGGAGCGGGTGAAAAACAACCTGCTTCAACTGGCGCGCATTGCCGACGAAGGCGGCTTCGAGGCACTCTGGACTGCCGAGCACCACACGCTCGAATGCACGATATCGCCGAACCCGTTCCAGACGCTGGTCTGGCTGGCCCAGCACACCCATCGCATCCGGTTGGGTACCTCAACGCTGGTGGCACCCTATTGGAACCCGATCCGGCTCGCGGGCGAGTCGGCGCTTTGCGACCACCTGACCAATGGGCGGCTGGAGTTCGGCATCGCCCGCGGTTCCTACCAGTACGAGTTCGACCGTATGGCGGGCGGTATGCCGCAGCAGGAGGGCGTCGCCTACATGAAGGAGATCGTGCCGGCGGTGAAGAAGCTGTGGGCCGGCGACTACGCCCATGAGGGCCATTACTGGAATTTTCCGATCACCGCGGCCGTTCCGAAGCCGTTGCAGCAGCCCCATCCGCCGATCTGGGTGGCGGCGCGTGATCCGGGTACCTTCGATTGGGCGATCGCAAATGGCGCAAGCATCCTGTCGACACCGCTGTCGGCGCCGGCTGCGGAAATCCAGGTGCTTTCCGACAAGTTCCACAAGGCCGTCGCCAATCACCCCGAAGTACCGCGTCCGCGCTTCATGATGCAGCGCCGCACCTGCGTCTACGACAGGCCTGACGGTTGGGAGCTCGCGGTCAAGCACAGCATCGATTATGGCCGCGCCTTTGAGAACCTCATGCAGAACATCGGCACGGTACACCACGGCTTCCCCGAGGCCGTTCCTTATGAAGCGGTCAAGGGCAAGGACAACTACAATCCTGAGAACATCCGCAAGAACCTGATGTTCGGCACGCCGGACGAGGCGATCGAGAAGCTCTTGGCCTATGAAGCGGCCGGTGTCGATCAGTATTGCCTCGGCCTGACCTTCAACCTCCCTTTCGAACTGCAGAAGCGCACGCTCGAGCTGTTCATCACCGAGATCATGCCCTTCTTCGCCGCACGCGAAAAAGAGCAGAAACGCGTCGCGGTAGGGCGCTGACAATGGCGGAGAACCAGCGTCACACCATAGGCGAGGTTACGATCAACTACCGCATCGACGGGGACGGCGAGCCGCTCGTCTGCATCCACGGCGTCGGGTCCTATCTGGAGGCGTGGTCCGCTGTGGTCGAGAGGCTGAAGGATCGTTTTACGATCCTGACCTTCGATCTGCGCGGCCACGGCCAGTCAAGCCGGCTCAAAGGGCGCTACGAGATCGACGATTTCGTCAACGAGACGCTGGCGCTTGCCGACCGCGCCGGTTTCGCCACCTTCAATCTCGCGGGCTTTTCGCTGGGTGGCCTGATCGCCCAGCGCCTGGCGCTCACCCATCTTTCGCGACTGCGACGGCTTATTCTTTTGTCGACGGTTGCGGGCCGCACACCAGGTGAGCGGGAACGGGTTCTCGAGCGGCTTGCAGCGCTCAGGGCCGGCACACCGGCAGATCACCACAATGCCTCGCTGTCGCGCTGGCTGACGGAGGGTTTCCAAGAGAGCAATCCGGAGTTGATCGCAAGGCTCAGATCGCGCGACGCGGAAAATGATCCGGATTGTTACGCTTCGGCCTACCGGGTGCTGGCTGAAACGGATTTCGGCGGTTTCCTCGACCAGATTCGCTGTCCGACGCTGATCGCCACTGGCGAGGACGATGCCGGCTCCAATCCGCGCATGGCGCGCTACATGCACGAGCGTATCCCCGGATCCGAACTTCGCATCCTACCGGGTCTGCGCCATTCGATCCTCATCGAGGCGCCGGATGTCGTCGCGGGCCTGATGGGTGAATTTCTGAGCCTGGGGGAGACGGTCGATGGATGAGGCACTGCTGAGAAAGGGCGAGGCTATCAGGCGCAAGGTGCTCGGCGATGAGTATGTCGATCGAGCGATCGGCAACAGCGACGCCTTCTCGCGCCCGTTCCAGGACCTGCTCAATGAATATTGCTGGGGTGCGGCCTGGACGGACGAAGCGCTCGACCTGAAGAGCCGCAGCCTGCTCAACCTTGGCATGCTGGCCGCTCTCAATCGCATGCATGAATTCGCTATCCATTTCCGCGGGGCGATCCGCAATGGCCTGACCGATGCAGAGCTTCGCGCGGCGCTCGTCCAGATCGCGATCTATTGCGGCATTCCCGCAGGCGTCGAGGCCTTCCGGGTCGCGCGGAATGTTCGGAACGAAATGGACGAGAAGGGAGAGCGCTGACTTCCGCTGTTTTTAGGAATGAGCCGCTCCGCGCTGCCTCGTATCGCCGGAAGACGGAAGGGACCATCGAACTCAAGATCAACCCGATGGCAGGAAGAGGATCCTGCCGGAGCCCCAGAACGACAAAAGAGGGAACGACAGCATGAACACTTTTATCAGACTGACAGCGGCCGCGGCCTCGCTTGCAATCTCGCTCGCAGCGCTTCCGGCCCATGCCGGCGCCGTGCTCGATCGCGTGCTCGACGCAAAGACCCTGAAGGTTGCAACCGACGCCAACTGGGCGCCGCAATCCTTCATGAACGACAAGAACGAGATGGATGGTTTCGACGTCGATGTCGCCAAGGAAATCGCCAATCGACTGGGCGTCAGCGTCGAGTTCGTCACACCCGGCTGGGACATCATCACCGCCGGCAACTGGCAGGGCCGCTGGGACATGCATGTGGGCTCGATGACGCCGACCAAGGAACGTGCCAAGATCTTCGATTTCCCTGCCGTGTATTATTACACGCCGGCCGCAGTCGCGGTTCATACGGATAGTGGCGCAGTCACCCTGATCGATCTGGATGGCAAGGTCGTCGGGACAACAGCGACCTCGACATTCGAGGCCTACGCCAAGCAGGAACTGACGCTCGATGCCGCCGGCGCTCCGGCGTTCGAATACACCTTCAAGCCGGCCGAGGTGAAATCCTACGCCAATTCGACGACCGCGTTCGACGACCTTCGCCTCGGCGACGGCGTTCGCCTCGATGCGGTGGTGTCGTCGCTGCCGAGCATCCGCGACGCCATCAAGGCCGGCTATCCGATCAAGCAGGTGGGCGACCCCGTGTTCTATGAGCCGCTCGCCGTTGCGGTCGAGCATGGCGACAAGGAACTGAACGACAAGATCGCCGAAGCGATCAAGGCGATGCAGAGCGACGGCACGCTGAGCAAGCTGTCCGAGAAGTGGTACGGCGTCGATTACACCGTCGTGAAGTAGGCCTTCCCACGTCTGGCGGTTCGGATCGGTCCGGGCCGCCTTTTTGTCCAGAGGGACCAAGATGCTTTATCCGGATACCGTCGAGTCCGAAATACTCGTCCACAAACCCTGGTTCGTGGCCAGCATGTTCGCGGCCGTGCTCATCGCCTTCATGACTTTTGGCCTGGCCGGCACAACCATGGGCGAGTTGATGCGCCCGGTGATCGGCGAGCCGTTGGAAAGCGGTTTCTACGGTCGTTTTGCGACCGCTTTCGTCGTCGCAGTGCTCTTCTGCCTCAATATCGTTCTGATCGGCTTTGCGAGCCTCAGGGTGCAGATTGCCGTGGTCTGGCTCGAACTGCTTGTCCTGTTCCTTGCCTTCTTCCAGACCTTCAATCTCAGCCTGCCGTTCATCGAGGAGAAGCTGCCGTTTCTCATCACGCAGGGGCTGGTGACGACGGTCTATGTTTCGGCAATCTCGATCGTGATCGCGTCGGCAATCGCCATTCTCGGTGCAGTGGCCAAGCTTTCGAGCAACGGTTTCGCCTATGCGATCGCCAGCTTCTACACGTCGTTCTTCCGTGGCCTGCCGCTCTTGATGCAGGTTTATCTGATCTATCTCGGCCTGCCGCAGCTTGGTTTCATCATTGATGCCGTGCCGGCCGGCATCCTTGCGCTCTCGCTCTGCTACGGCGCCTACATGACGGAAATCTTCCGCTCCGGCATCCAGAGCATCGATCGCGGGCAATGGGAGGCTTCGCGCTCGATTGGCTTCGGATTCGGGCTTACGATGCGCAAGGTCATCCTGCCGCAGGCGCTGCCCGTCATCATCCCGCCGACCGGAAACCAGTTCATCTCCATGCTGAAAGACAGTTCGCTGGTCTCAGTCATTGGCGTCTGGGAACTGATGTTCTTGGCGCGCACGCTCGGCCAGAAGACGTTCCAGCACATGGAGATGCTGATCTCAGCCGCAATGCTCTACTGGATCATGTCCATTTGCCTCGAGCTGATCCAATCCCGCATCGAACGCCATTATGCCAGGAGCAAGGTCAGATGAGTGCTGAGACGATTATCGAGGTCAGGAACGTTTCCAAATGGTACGGCAACTTCCAGGTCCTGACGGATATCAATCTGACGGTTCACAAGGGAGAGCGCATCGTCATTTGCGGCCCTTCCGGATCGGGCAAATCGACGTTGATCCGTTGCTTCAATCGCCTGGAGGCCCATCAGGAGGGCGAAATCGTCGTCAACGGCATCAACCTGCACAACAAGATGCGCAATGTCGGCGAGGTGCGCCGCAACGTCGGCATGGTGTTCCAGCACTTCAACCTCTTTCCGCATATGACCGTGTTAATGAATTGCATGGTCGGTCCGATGTGGATCAACGGCGTGCCGGAAGCAGAGGCGAAGCAACGGGCGCTGACGTTCCTGGAACGGGTGCGCATTCCGGAACAGGCGCACAAGTTCCCGGTTCAGCTGTCGGGCGGCCAGCAGCAGCGCGTTGCCATCGCCCGCTCTCTCTGCATGCAGCCGGCTGTGATGTTGTTCGACGAGCCCACCTCAGCCCTTGATCCGGAAATGGTATCGGAAGTGCTCGAAACCATGACTGGTCTCGCCAAGGACGGAATGACCATGGTCTGCGTCACGCATGAGATGGGATTCGCCCGGGCGGTTGCCGACCGGGTAATCTTCATGAATTCTGGCCAGATCGTCGAGGAAGCAAAGCCCGGCGAGTTCTTTACAAATCCCAGGCACGAGCGGACGAAGCTCTTCCTCAGCCAGATCCTGAAGCATTAAAGGATCCGGCTGGGAATCAGGCGACCTCGGGCAGGGAGGTCACTTTGCCGTTCTCGGCGGACGGCACGGACGCCGATCGTGCGTGAGAGGCGTTCAGCCGGCGCGCCACAATATCGTGGTTCAGCCATTGCACGGGGCCGGACGGATTTGACGATTCGCCAAAAATCAGTTGCCCGGTCGCCTCGACGACAAGCGCGCTCAAAAGGTCGCTGATCAACGCCTTGCCGTCCCGATGCATCTGCGTGATGTCGTTGGACGTGCCGATGGTCAGATCAGACTGGCCCTGGTTGTTCGCCATCGGCCAGGCCGAGAAATCGTAGAACGGACGCATGACATCGTCGGCCTGCATATCGGTAATCCTCTGGAACACGTCCTCCATCGTGAAGCCGTCTGCCAGAAGCCGCTGACAGGCCTGCCACTGCTCGTCTGCCCACTGGCCGCCGTTTTCCTTCTTCAAGGCAAGCAGCAGCGGGATCAGGGGTAGCTCGATGCCGGTGAAAACGTCCGAGGAGTTGGTTCGGATTTCCGGGCAGTTATAGACGCTCGCCTTCACACCGGCTGCCCAGGCTTCTTCTGCGATGCCTTCGAGCCGCATCTTGGCGTAGCCTTGGGTGTAATTGGTGTAGGTCTGCCAGCGGTAGCTCCCGTCGATCAGCACGGCCGTTCCATGGTAGCCGTAGGCCGTGTAGCGCACCTGACCACCCGAAGCCTCGACGCGCTCGCGGATCGCCGTGCTGAAGTCGATCAGGTGGCGGAAGGTGTTGGCCGAGACTTCATCAAAATTCTGCAGGATCAGCTTGCCCATGTCGCTGTCGAGCAGCGCCTGGGAAGACATGTGGCGGGCGCCACGTCCCTTGTAGATCCGATTGGCAATGACCAGGAACACCTTGGCCTTCGGAATGCCGCCGGCCATCGTGTGGGCGAAGAAAACATTGCGGCCATCGCCGATCATCCCGTCGAGAACGGCCATGACCTGTGAAAGCGACTCCGTGAACCGTGCGGTCGCCGCGTCCCGGCAGCGGCTGATATAGTCCCAGTCGAGCTTGTCCTGTTCCCAGCTCTCCAGCGTCATGCTCGAAAGCAGATCGGTCGGCGTGGGGCCACCTTCCGGCGCGTCGAGATCGAAGCCGGCCATTAGCGGTATGTTGATGATCCTGCCGCCCAAACGGTCCTCGGCGGCGGCGAGTTCTTCGGCGTTCAAAGGTCGCAGAGCATTGTTCTCGTCGCGACGTCCGACCGTGATCCCCACGATTTCCATTCCGGCTCGCCTGGCTTCATCGAGCAAGCCGGTCGCATATCCGCGGCCGAACAGTTCGCCGAAGAGGACGAAAACATCACCTTTGCGAAAGACTGTGTTTTCGGCGATGCGGTTCAACGAGGCGGGCTTTTCCATGCAATCAGCTCTTCGGTTCGGTGGTCGTCGAGCAAGGGCTCACACGTGCTTAGGTGCCCACATGACCATACTCGGCTGCAATGGGAAGTCATTTTAAGTGACCGATTATCTCAAAGCGTGAAGTCCCCTTATCGCGTCCGGCTCATTGAAGCCGAAAAAGCGCGTCCACCACCGTGCCTCATCGAGGAGTCGCGGGTTTTCGCCAAACCCGGAACAGGCATTGGCTCCACCACTGCCTTGCAACTGGTACACTCGCGGTAACCGACGGGCTGTTTAACGCATTTTTTCAGCATGTTGCGGGCAGCGCTTTTGTCGGCGTGATAGGGATACGCACCTGCCGCAGCCGGACCGGCCCAGTGCCCGTTCCACCTGATTTCACCCTGCAGAAGGCAGGCGCCATCATCCGCGTCGCACTCGCCCTCTCGATGGTTGCCGATCTCGCACTGCATCCGGTTTTCGCTCTTCAACGGGTAGAGAGGGGCGGGGGAGGCGGTGCCGTCGTCGAACCAGGTCCGAGCGAGCGTTGGACCATGACGCTGTCCGCCCAGCGGCCGTAGCGGTAGGCGATTCCCGGCAAAACGCCGACTCGAACGAAGCTGAACCGCTCGTGCAGCGTGAGCGAGGCAACATTTTCGGCGTCGATATAGCCGATCATTTGCCGAAAACCGGCCGCGGCACAGGCATCGATCAGATCGCGCATGAGCAGGCGCCCGATGCCTTGGCCAAGATGCTGGTGATGAACATAGATCGAGTGCTTGACGGCATAACGGTAGGCAGGTCGCTTGCGAAACAGGACGACATAGGCGTAGCCGACGACTTCGCCTTCCTTGATCGCGACAAGGTGCGGGAAGCGGCGGCTCTTGAGGTTCTTCCGTCGCTCGCGCAGATCGTCCGGCTGCGGTGTGTCGCCCTCGTCAACGCCCTCCTCGATGCCACGTCGGATGTGGCGACGATAGATCGCCAGCATGGCGTCCACATCGCTTTCCCGCGACGGGCGAATGACGATTGAATTGTCCTGCGGCATGGGGGATCCGAAATTCCTAAATCCTATTCGGCGACGACGTAGGTATGAAGTCGTACACGGCCCGATGCGTCCGTTTCACGGTAGAGGCCCTGGATCTCGACGTCGAAGCCGGGAAACGTGTTGAAGCAGGTCTCGAACATCTTGAGATAATCGATCATCGGCTGCGCTCGCTCGGTCAGCCGCTCGCCCGGCACGATGGTGGCGATCCCCGGCGGGTAGACGACGAAAGGTGTCGTTGCGATCCGTCCGGCGATGGCGTCGATCGGCAGATAGTCCACGTCGTTGCGCACAAGGCAGCGCGCCGCATCGTGAGGCGAAAGGGCGATATCCGGCAGATGCGCTTCGGAAAACTGCTTGGCCTGCAGCGCGCTTACATTGGCGTCGCGGAAGAAGCGATGCATTTGGCCGCACAGGTCGCGCAATCTGACGCCGGCGTAGCGACCGGGCCGGCGGCGATAGAATTCCGGGATCGCCTCTTCCAAGGGCGCATTGTCGTCATGAAGCTTCTTGAAGGCGACAAGGCCGCTGATCAACGTGCCCGCCTTGCTGGCTTCGACGCCGGGCGTGAGCAGGAACAGCAGCGAATTCAGGTCGTTCTTTTCAGCGACGATCCGGTTCTCACGCAGATATTGCGCAACGATCGGCGCCGGAATTCCGTGCTCGGCATATTGGCCGGTTGCCCTGTCGAAGCCGGGCGTGAGCAGCGTGAGCTTGTTGGGATCGGTCATGGCGAAGCCCGCCGCCATGTCCGAAAAGCCATGCCAGGTCGCACCCGGGGCGAGGTGCCAGAACGCCGGATTGGTGGCCAGCTGATCGGTGGCGACGCTCTCCCACGGCACGTCGTGTACCCCTCCGGGGCTTGCCACATCCGGGATTGCCACGCGATCCGGCACGAAGGGCTCGAAGAACCAGCGGCGCTCCGGCCGCCGCTCCTTTTCCTCGAACTCCCGGCGCACAGCCCGAATCTTCTTGCGCAGCTCGATGCCGAGCCGGATCGTATCGTCCCAAAGCACTTCGCCCGAGCGGCCCTTCATCATCTGCGCACCGACGTCGAGCGAGGCAAAGAGTGGATAGAAGGGCGAGGTCGACGCGTGCTGCATGAAACTCTCGTTGAAGCGCCGGTGCTCGACCCGACGCTTCTGACCACTGATGTGCCGATCTTTCATGTGGATCTGCGACGCCTGCGAGAAGCTCGCAAGCTGCTTGTGGGTGGATTGCGTGGCGATGATACCCGGCGCCTCGGGTCCGAGTTCGGCAAGGCCCATGGCAAAACGGCCGGCATAGAGCGGATGAAACTTCATGAAGCCCGCCCAGGCTTCGTCAAACAGGATATAGTCGCACAGATGCCCGATGGCCTTCAGGATCATCTCGGCATTGTGGATGGTGCCGTCATAGGTGCACTGCTCCACCACGGCCACGCGAAACGGGCGCGGCTTCTTCCAGGCCTCAGGGTCCTTCACCAGAGGATGGGTGCGGATGCGCTCGCGCAGCGTCTCTTCGTTCAAAGCACCAAAATCCATGGGGCCGATCAATCCATGGGCATTTCGCGCCGTCGGCACATAGACCGGGATACCGCCGGAAATCATCAGGGCGCCGTGATGTGCCGCCTTGTGATTGTTACGATCAAACAGCACCAGGTCGCCATCGGTGACGAGCGCGGATAGGGCGACCTTGTTGGAGGTCGAGGTGCCGTTGAGGACGAAATAGGTCTTCTCCGCGCCAAAGATCTTTGCGGCTTCCTTCTGCGCAGCAAGCGCCGGGCCTTCATGGGTCAGCAGATCGCCAAGGTCGAGCACCGAATTGTCGAGATCGTCACGGAAGACGGCTTCGCCCAGATGCTCCATGAACACGCGGCCGACCGGGCTGCGGCTATAGAACACGCCGCCATTGTGCCCCGGGCAGGTCCAGAGCTGGTTGCCTTCCTCAGCGTAGTCCACCAGAGCGCCGAAGAAAGGCGTCTTCATCGTCTCGGCATATTGCTTGAGGCGGCTGATGAGGTTCTTCGCGATGAAGGCGGGCGTCTCTTCGGAGAGGAAGACATAGCCGTCGATGAAATCGAGCACTTCCACCGGAACATCCTCGAAGCGCTTGCGGCGGATCAGGAGAATGATCGGGAATTCGAGGCCGCGGCGGCGCATCAGGTTGATGAGGGAGGCTGTCTTGCCTTCCATACCCTTCTTGCCCCAGTCGACCATCATGCAGCCGATGGCCGCATCCGTCTGAACGGCGATTTCGGCGTCTTCGAGATTGCGCGCGCGCACCACCTCGAAACCGGATCGCTCAATCTCCTCGACGATCTGGTTATAGCGGGCTCCTTCCAGATCCTCGCTGTCGAAAGCGGGTGTCGCGAACAAAAAGGTAAAGCGCCTGAAGTAGTCCATCTGAACCTCCGCAATCGATACGGTGCGAGTTGTTCGTATGTTTCGTGACGGTGTTGTGACAGCTGCGCAGATTATCAGGGATCTTCGCACGCAATGGTTGGCTGGCGATAGCCCGTCTCCGGCACGAGCGCTGCGTGCCGCTGATCAGACGCGGAAACGATCGATTCCTCGAGCATGAAGGCGAATAGCCTATTGCAGATCGATGTTCCGATTCCGCGCGCCCCAAAAGTCTCACAACGTGTCGTCAGATCTGAAGGCGGCGTTGGTGCATCGATGGTCGTGGCTACTCGGTTGACTGGTGCGAGAAACCGCATCAGACGGATGCGAGGTCTTAGTCTTTCGTCGCGCGAATGGCGTAGCGATGCTGGCACTGCCGCGCCAGGCCCTTGAATACATTCCAGTTTCTGGCCTGGGTGCGATGGATCTCGCGGAGGTCTCTGTCGATGACGATGTCGACGAATCCGGCTGCGCGCAAGAGTTCGACGACCGCCTCGGCGCGGGCTCCCTGCGAAAAATGCACGCGGGAGAGGATGCTGCGATGCGTCGCCATCATCTGCGGCGAACCGGTCGGCGTTTCCGCCTTGAACAGGCCGAAGCGCTGCCCCAAGGCACTGAGCCTGGAAAACAACCGCTCGAGCGCGCTGGTGTTCACAAAGTCGCCATCGACGATCAGCAACGTCCCGCCGGGCTTCAAGACGCGCAGCCATTCGGCAAAGGCGGCGGCCGGATCGACGAGCGTCCATACCAGGTGCCGGTTGACGATCACATCGTAGTGGCTGTCAGGCTCCATGGTATTTTCAGCGTCGCCAAGCGCGAATCGGATCGCGCGCCGGCGCTTGCGAGCCTTTTGCCGGGCAAGTTCGAGCATGGGTTCGGCCCAATCCAGGCCTTGAACATTGAAGCCGAGTTCGTCGAGCAGATGTGAGATGACGCCCGTCCCACTTGCAAGGTCCAGAGCAGCACGACCGTCGCCCGTTCCGATATGACGCAAGAACAACGCGTGCCACGCCGCACGCTCTTCCTCCGAGAAGATTTCGTGGCCCGGCGACAGATCGAAGGTTGCGGCACGCTCCGACCAATAGGCCTTGATCTCATCGCGCAGGTTGTAGTTTTGCCGTTTCTTCACATCGCTCATGCCGACATCGCTCGCCTCTGTTTGGAGGCGTTCTAAAAGATAAATGTTGACTAATAAAGTCATGAAACATTAGATCGCCACGATTTTCCCAGCGGAGCAGAAAACAATGCGGTTTTTCAACAGGGTGGCTGCGGCCGCCACGGGCTTTTGCGTGCTTTTTTCCACGGCGGCCTCCGCTGATGTCGTCAAGATCAAGGACGTCACCGGTCGTGACGTCGAGGTCAATGTGCCGGTCGAGCATGTGATCCTTGGAGAAGGCCGCCAGATCTATTTCCTCGGCGCGCTTGACCGTGAAGACCCGTTCAAACGCGTCGTCGGCTGGCGCGACGACTTCTCCAAGGCGGACCCCGAAAGCTACGCCGCCTATCTCGCCAAGTATCCCGACATTGCCAAGCTGCCGACCTTCGGCGGCATGAAGGATGGAACCTTCGATATCGAGCAGGCGGTGGCGCTGAAGCCCGATGTCGTGCTGATGAACATCGACGCCAAGACGGCGACCGAAGAGGCAGGCTATATCGAGAAGCTCGCCAAGGTCGGCATCCCGCTCGTCTATGTCGATTTCCGCGAGAAGCCGATGGAAAACACCGAGCCGAGCATGCGGCTGATGGGCAAGCTGCTTGGCAAGGAAGACAAGGCCGAGGAATTCATCAAGTTCCGCGCCGAAAGCATCGCCAGGGTTACGGACGTTCTCGCCAAGTCAAACCCGAAGAAGCCGCTCGTCTTCGTCGAGCGCGCCGGCGGCTATTCCGACGATTGCTGCATGTCCTTCGGCAACGAGAACTTCGGCAAGATGGTCGAGTTCGCCGGCGGCGTGAACATGGCGAGGGACATCATTCCCGGCACCTTCGGCACGGTCAATCCGGAGCAGATCATCGCATCCAACCCGGACCAGATCATCATCACCGGCGGCAACTGGCAGGGCTATGTACCCGGTAGCAACTGGGTAGGCGTTGGCTACGGAGCGGAAGAGAAGGAAGCGGCGCGCAAGCTGGAAAAGCTAACCGAGCGTCCGGCTTTCACCGGCGTCAAGGCGGTCAAGGACGGCCAGGTCCATGCGATCTGGCACCAGTTCTACAACAACCCCTACCAGTTCGTCGCCATCCAGCAGATCGCCAAGTGGCTGCATCCGGATCTCTTCGCCGACCTCGACCCGGAGGCGACCTTCAAGGAGTTGCATGAGCGCTTCCTGCCGCTTCCTTACAAGAGCGGCTACTTCGTCTCGCTGACATCAGCCAAGTAAAGGCATCTGCGGACGGGGAGGGGAGGCCCCAAGCGCCGCAATCGAAAGGAATGAATATGTCGATCCTCAGGAAAATCGTGTCCGCGATGATCGCTGCAATTGTGCTTTCGGCACTGCCGGCCGGTGCGGCGGAAATCGTCGATGTCACCGGCCGCAAGGTTGAAATCGCACTTCCGGCCAAGCGCATCCTGCTCGGCGAGGCGCGGCAGATCCATGTGGCCGCAGCACTCAAGGGCGAACACGTCTTCGACACGATCGTCGGCTGGCGCGACGATCTCCTGAAGAAGGACCCGGACTCCTACGCGGCCTATGTCGAGCGCTTCCCAGAGATCGAGAAGCTTCCGCGCTTCGGCTACATCCCCTCAGGCGATTTCAGCCTCGAAGCGGCAATCGCTCTGAAGCCGGACGTGCTGACGCTGAACCTAGAGGCCGAGAAGGCAGTCGAGGAATCCGGTTTCATCGAAAAGGCGGCTGCCGCCGGCATCGCGGTCGTCTATCTCGACTTCCGCGTCGATCCTGCCGCCAACAGCGAAAAATCCGTCGAGATCCTCGGTCAACTCTTCGGTGCCGAGGCGAAAGCGCTCGCGTTCATCGAATACCGCGGTGCCCAGATCGCGCTCGTTACCGATCGCCTTCAGAAAGCCGGTGCGATCGCGCGCCCGAAGGTGTTCATCGAGCGCTCGCCTGGCATCACCGGCGATGTCGTCTGCTGCCGGACCTTCGGACCTGCGAATTTCGGCGCGATGGTGGAACAGGCCGGTGGCCACAATATCGGTTCGGACGTGATCAAGGGCACCTTCGGCGACCTCAATCCCGAGCAGCTGATCGTTAGCGATCCGGACCATGTCATCATCACCGGCAGCAACTGGTCGGCGGAGTCCGATCTCAACCAGTTCGTCAGCGTCGGTCGCGGCGCCGACGCGGCAGCAGCACAGGAACGCCTAGGCGGTCTAATGCAGCGCCCCGGTTTTCCCGGGCTGAAGGCGGTGAAGCAGGGCAACGTTCACGCCGTCTGGCACCAGTTCTACGGCGCACCCTACGAATTCGTCCCGATCCAGCAGTTCGCGAAGTGGTTCCATCCGGACCTCTTTGCCGACATCGACCCGGACAAGACATTCCGCGAGTTCCACGAAAAGTTCCTGCCGGTGACCTATCGCCCGGGCTACTTCGTCTCGCTGCCGAAGGGTGGAGAATGATGGTCGCCATGGTTGAACCGATCACCGTTACTGAGGGAAGAGGGCGCTATCGCGCCCTCCAGACTGCTGACAAACCCCTGGCGAGAGCTGGGGGTTTGTGATTCAGTGGGCCATGTTGAAGAAACCCGGCCCCGAA
>NZ_JAKUMO010000038.1:0-37266 GCF_037026475.1 Ensifer sp. MJa1
CGTCCCAGGAATTGAACGGCGCCGCATCGCCGGCAAACTGCGCAAGAAAGAGCCCTGGCCCCTTGATCGTCTTCATCTCTCGTCTCCTCCGTTGGAAAATATGCCGGCGATCAGATGCCGGTGGGGCCCGCCTCGGGCTCAAGACGACGCGACCTGAGAGTTCAGGTGATCGTACTTATAAAGGCAGCCCGCGCGCCGCCCGGGCTGCCTTGCGCTCTAGTCTTCGATCAGAACGGCGAATCCGGGAAGTAGAAGTCCTTGGCATTGTCCTTCGTCACGAGCGTTGCATCGATCGTGTAAACGCCGCGGACGGGAACCTGACCGTAGAAATTGGCGACGGTCATCTCGAGCGCGGTACCGACCATTGCCGGCGGATAGAGCACGTCGACCGGGATCATCTTGTCGCCGTCCATGACCTTCTTGATCATTTCCTTGGAGCCGGCGCCGGCAACGACGTACTGGATGTCGGTACGCTTTGCCTGTTCGATCGCCTGCAGCACGCCGACGGCCATGTCATCGTCCTGGCACCAGACGACGTCGATCTTCGGATACTTCGTCAGGTAGTCCTGCATGACCTTGAAGGCGTCATCGCGGTTCCAGTTGCCGTACTGGCGGTCGAGAACCTTGACGTTCGAGCCTTCGATGCCCTTGTCAAAGCCATCCTGACGCTGCTGGTCGATCGGGATCGGCAGGCCGCGGATGACGACGACTTCGGCGTCCGGCGTCGTTGCCTTGATGTATTCACCGGCGACCTGGCCGAGTGCCGGGTTGTTGCCGGCGACATAGAGGTCGCGCACGGAATTGTCGTTGACGCTCGGCGCGCGGTCGACGAGGGCAACAAAGGTCCCCTTACCCTTTACTTCCTTGATGGCGTTGACCAGGGGATCGGGATCGGTCGGCAGGATGACGAGCGCGTCGATGCCTTGCGTCTCGAGGTCCTGTACGGCATTGGCCTGGCTTGCCGGATCGGGCGAAGTCTTGACGATGACGTTGAGGCCCGGATTGCGCTCCATCAGGAGCTTGGCGACCCGCTCGGCATGGAAGACAACGCCGGCCGTCCAGCCGTGGTCGGCTGCCGGAATGGACACGCCGATCGTCACTTTCTTTTCTTCCTGTGCGTGCACGACGCCAGCAAGTGCCGTCATTGCCGCAAGGGTCAGGCCGAATAGCTTGTTACGCATTAAGTTCCTCCCAGAAAAACAGGTCAGCCTGTTGCAGGCCGGGTGACCTGTGGACCCGGCCGTGTCACGATTTCCGAACCAGCGAGCGCTGGACGAGCATCGCAATGATGATGATCGCACCCTGGATGGCGCCGATCAGATATTCGCTGATGAAGTTGGAAAGCAGCATGATGTTGCCGACCAGTTCGAGGATGAACGCGCCGCAGATCGTGCCCCAGACGCGGCCGGCGCCGCCCTTGAGCGCCGTCCCCCCGACGACGACGGCGGTGATCGCCTGCAGTTCCCACAGAATTCCGGTCGTTGCCGAGGTCGAGCCGAGACGCGGCACATAGAGCAGCACTGCCGCCGCCACACACAGGCCTTGAATGACAAAGGCAATGGTGCGCACGCGATTGACGGAGATGCCGGAATAGCGCGCAACATCACGGTTGGAGCCGACGGCGACGACGTGCCGGCCATAGCGCGTGCGGTAGAGGATGAAGGCGGCGACGGCAGTGACGGCGAGGATGACGACGATCGGAACCGGGACCCCGAAGAGCGTGCCGAAATAGGCGGGCCGGTACATCTCCTGCAACTGGGGCTCCTTGAGCGTGATCGCTCCGCCCTGCGAAAGCCAGGTCGTCAGTCCACGGTAAATGCCCATGGTTCCAAGCGTCGCGATGAAGGGCTCGATCTTGCCGACCGTCGTGATGAGTCCGTTGGTGAGACCACAGAGCGCGCCGGCGACGATGGTGAACAGGATTGCCGCCAAAAGCATGAGCACCGGGTCGGCGATGACGCCGGAATTCATGAACAGGATCATCAGACTGGCGATGAAGGCGACCATGGCCCCGACGGAGAGATCGAGGTCCCCGGAGGAAATCACGAACGTGGCTCCGACCGCGATGATGGCAATGAAGGCGCTGCGGGTGGCGACATTGGCAAGGTTGTTGATGCTGATGAAGTTGGGATTGACCAGCGCTCCAACCAGGAGCAGCAACGCCAGCGCAACGAACGGCGCCACGGCCCTCAGATCAATGTCACGCCAGCTGCGGCGGCGAATTGCGCCCTGACTGCCTTCCTCGTTTACGCTCATATCCAATTGAACCTCCGTCCCACCTGTCGGGAATCTCATTGTTCTCGGCATCTGCGCAGCATGCGCCGCGGCTGCTTTAGGCCGCCGCCTTCCTCTTCAACCCTGCCGCGTAGCGCATGATCTCTTGCTCGGAAATTTCGTCACCTTCGAGAATGCCGGCGATATGGCCCTCGCGCATGACCACCACGCGACTGCACAGGCCGATGACTTCGGGCATCTCCGACGAAACAACGATGATCGAGCGACCGTCTCGGGCGAGGGCCGAGATGAAGTGGTAGATTTGCTGCTTGGTGCCTACGTCGATGCCGCGTGTCGGCTCGTCGATGATGATGATATCAGGGTCGGTCTCCATGACCTTGGCAAGCAGCAGCTTCTGCTGGTTGCCGCCCGACATGCGTCCGGCGACGACACTGTCGTCCCTCACGCGAATATCAAACCGGCGGCGTGCCTTGACGAGCGCCGCCTCTTCGCTTGCCGGATCGAGGTAACCAAGTCGAGTATGCCGATCGAGCGATTGCAGCGTCAGGTTCGCCATCATGCCGGCATTGAGCAGCAGACCCTTTGCCTTGCGATCCTTGGTCATGTAGGCGAGGCCGGCATTGTTGACCGCGTGCACGTCACCGGATGCCACCGGCTGGCCGCGAACGAGAACCTCGCCGGTCAGACGCGGACGCAACCCGACGATCGCTTCCATCAATTCAGTCCGACCCGACCCGATCATTCCGGAAAAGCCGAGGATCTCTCCGCGGCGGATCTCGAAGCTCGCGTCGCGGACATAGCCCGTCGAAACGGAGCTGACCTTCAGCACCACCTCCTCGTCGACATCGGGTTCGGTCTTGGCGGGGTAGAGGCTGGAGAGCTCACGGCCGACCATCAACTGCGCGATCGCCTCCCCGTCCAGGATGGACGTCGGCGAGGTCTTGATCCACTGGCCGTCGCGCAGCACCGTCACGCGGTCGGTCAACTCCATGACCTCATCCAGCTTGTGCGAGACGAAAACGAAGCTCGTTCCCTTCTCGCGCAGCTTGCGCACCAGGCGGAACAGGAAGTTCGTCTCCTCGCGCGAGAGCACGGCGGTGGGTTCGTCCATGAAGACGACGCGTGCATCACGGCTGATTGCCTTGGCGATCTCGACCATCTGTTTTTCGGCGATCGACAGCGAACCGATCATTGCGTTCTCGTCGACATGCGAGCCGAGCAGATCGAGAACGCGGCGCGTTTCAGCCCGCATGAACTTGCGGTCGAGCACGCCGAAGCGCGTCACCTCGCGACCGAGAAACAGGCTCTCGGTCACGGTCAAATGTTCGGCGAGGTTGAATTCCTGGTGGATGATGACGATGCCGAGTGCTTCGGCAGCACCGTTTGGCGGCAGCTTCAAGGATTTACCGTCGAGCAGGATCTCGCCCGAGGTCGGTTGCTCGAAGCCGGATAGAATCTTGACGAGCGTGGATTTTCCGGCGCCGTTCTCGCCCATGAGCGCATGGATCTCGCCCTGACGCAGTTCGAAATCGACGCTGAACAGCACCTGCACGCCGCTAAAGGATTTACTGATGCGGCGCGCGGATAGCACGACGGGAGCCCCGTCGACGACCTCCGTGTTCATATTCCCCTCCCTAGCGGCCTCCACCGCCTTTTCAACGATGTAAACCTTTACACTGGCCGATGTAAAGGTTTACATCATCTGTGCTCGACAATTTTTTTGGTTCGTGCCGTTTGACCGTCGGGCAAGTCTGTGTAGTGTCCTCGCAACAAAGCCCGAGGCAAACTGAGTGTCCAATTCCACGCCTGCAACCATCGAAGACGTCGCACGCATCGCCGAGGTGTCAATTGCGACCGTTTCGCGGGCGATCCACATGCCGGAAAAGGTTGCCAAATCGACACGGCTGAAAGTCCACCAGGCAATCGCCATCACCGGGTACACCACCAACGCGATGGCGCGCAGCCTGAGGCTCGGCCGGTCGAACATGATCCTCGTGGTCGCACCCGATATCGGCGATCCGAATTTCTCCAGCATTCTGGTCGGGCTCGAAAACGAAGCGCGCGCCCACGGCTATGGCGTGCTGATCGGGCATACCCAGAACGATGCCCAACGGGGCCTGGAATATCTGAAGTTCTTCAATTCCTATCAGGCCGCAGGCCTGATCCTCTTCACGGGCATCCTGCCCTTCGGCCATCAGGCCCTGACCGCACCGCTGCCGCCGACGGTCGGCGTTTTCGAACCCGTCTTTAACGGCGGCATTCCGTATGTCGGGGTCGATGATATCGAAGGCGCACGCAAGGCCGTTGAATTGTTGATCTCCGAGGGGCACCGCCGGATCGCCTTCATCGGCGATTCCCATACGCGTCTCGCCCATAGCCGGCGCCGATTGGGATATGAGGCGGGGCTTGCTGCGGCCGGCATCGCCTTGAACCGCCAGATGGTGCTGGAAGGTGATGGAACGGTGGAGAGTGGCCGGCTCGCTCTGGAGCAACTCTTCATGCGCGACGACCTGCCGACCGCCTTCATGTGCGTCAACGACCAGACGGCGCTCGGCGTTTCAATCGGTCTTAAGGCACGCGGCTACGACATTCCCCAGGACTTCTCCGTCACCGGCTTCGATGACGTGCCTCAAGCGAGCTTCATGAGCCCGTCCCTGACCACGATCCGGCAACCGCGTACGGCGATCGGAAAACAGGCCATGGCCCTCCTGCTGGAGATGCTTGCAAACGGTTCCGGCTCTGAAACCGAAATCCTTCTGAGGCCCGATCTGGTCGTGCGCAACTCCGTCGGGCCACCACCGCCAAGGCGCTGACGGTCTTGGACTGCCTCGGCTCGCCTGTCAGGCCGCGAATACCTTGGCACGCCGCAGGGTGACAAAACCCGTGTCTCCACCTTTTACGCCGCGCTCCGGCTCCAGGTCCAGTTCCAGATGGACGCCGTCCTTCGTCGTTGCAATGATCCGGCGTCCGCCGGGTCGATCCATTACCCGGCTGACGTCGGCAGCAATGCCCGGCCCTGTCGGCGCCCAGTCGAGATCACCGGGACGGGCATAAAGTTCGGCCTTGCCATCCGCCAACCCTGAAGCCTCGATAACAGCACCATCGGCATAGGCCTTGCCGTCGCGCACCTCGGCGGGAAGCATATTGGCGTCGCCGAGGAACTTCATGACGAAGGACGACTTCGGGTCGCGGCACACCGCCTCCGGCGTGCCCTCTTGGACGATATGGCCGTCCTTCAGGATCACGACCCGGTCGGCGAGGTCCAGAGCCTCCTCCTGGTCATGGGTGACGAACAGCGTGGTGATGCCGAGCTCAGAGTGGATCTCGCGCAGCCAGCGGCGAAGCTCCCGCCTGACATTGGCGTCGAGCGCGCCGAACGGTTCATCAAGAAGAAGCACCTTCGGATCCACGGCAAGTGCACGGGCCAGGGCGACCCGCTGGCGTTGCCCGCCGGAGATTTGTGCCGGAAACCGGTCCCCAAGGCCGTCAAGACGGACAAGACGAAGCAGTTCGTTGACCCGCACCTGAATGGCCGCCTTCTCACGCCTGGTCTTCGAGACCTCCATGCCGAAGGCGATGTTTTCTGCCACGGTCATGTGCGGGAAAAGCGCGTAATGCTGGAAGACAAACCCGACACCACGATCGCGCACCGGTATGTCGGTCGCATCTTGCTCGCCGAAATAGATGTGGCCGCCGTCGGCGAATTCGAGGCCCGCGACCATGCGCAGGATGGTCGTCTTGCCCGAGCCGGACGGTCCGAGCAGGGCAACGAGCTCGCCGCTCTCGATCTCGAGCGAAACGTCCTTGACGGCACGGAAGGTCTGGAAAGTCTTGACGACGTGGTCAAGGCGGATCTTCATGAGGCATTCTCCGCGGGATTGGCTGCCGGGCGAACACGGCCCGCGCCCTGGCGCTCGAGCGCCACCTTGGCGATGATGGTGAAAACGGCGATGAGCGCCAGAATGGACGCCGACGCGAAGGCGCCCGCCGCCTGGTAATCGTGATAAAGCAGCTCGATATGGAGCGGCAACGTGTTGGTCTGGCCGCGGATATTGCCCGAAACGACCGAAACTGCACCAAACTCACCCATGACGCGCGCATTGCACAAGACGACGCCGTAAAGCAGCGCCCATTTGACGTTTGGCAGCGTGACCGAAAAGAAGGTGCGCCAACCGGACGCTCCGAGCGAGGTTGCAGCCTCTTCGAGGTCCCGGCCCTGGGACTGCATGAGCGGGATCAATTCCCGTGCGACGAAGGGTGCCGTGACGAACATCGAGGCGAGCACGATGCCGGGGATGGCAAATAGGATCTTGATGCCGTAGGCATCGAGCGTCGGCCCCAGTATCCCCTGCAGACCGTAGACGAAGAGGTAGGCGACACCGGCGACGATCGGCGAGACCGAGAACGGGATCTCGATCACCACCAGCAGGAAACCCTTGCCTCGGAAGTCGAACTTGGTGATCGCCCAGGCGGCGGCAACGCCGAAGGTGGTGTTGACCGGTACGGCGATCAGCGCCGCGAGCACCGTCAGCGTGATTGCGTGCCGCGTATCCGGATGCAGGATCGTATCGCGATAGACCTGCCAGCCCTTGGCGAAGGCTTCGACGCCGATGATCAGGAGTGGCGCCAGGATGAGGATCGCACCGAGAAATAGGACAATGCCGATCAGCGCCCGGCGGAAGATTACTCCGTCGCCGACCCGCGGCGGCGTGCGTCCGGTTCGAAACGTGCCCATGGTCAGTTCCTTGCCGTGTAGCGCAGCGCTCGCGCCTGCAGCCAGTTTGTAAGAGCAAGCATGATGAACGCGGTCAGCAGCAGGACGGACGCGATCGCGGCAGCCGCTTGATAATCGTATTCCTCCAGCCGGATGAAGATCAGCAGTGCGGTGATTTCCGTCGACATCGGCTGGTTGCCGGCAATGAAGATGATGGCGCCGAATTCGCCAAGAGAACGAGCAAAGGACAGCGACACGCCGGCCAGCAGCGCCGGCGTGAGCAATGGCAGAATGACCTTGCGAAAGATCGCCCAATCGGAGCCGCCAAGCGACTGGGCCGCCTCTTCCAGCGCCGGATCGAGGTCTTCCAGTACCGGCTGCACCGTGCGCACGATGAAGGGCAGCGAGGTAAAGCACATGGCGATCATGATGCCGAGCGGGGTGTAGGCGACCTTGATGCCAAAATCGCTCAGAAACGCGCCGAACACGCCGTTGGTGGTGAAGAGCGCCGTCAGCGAAATGCCGGCAACAGCTGTCGGCAGCGCAAATGGCAGATCGACCATGGCGTCGACGATCCGCCGCCCGGGAAAGCGGTAGCGCACCAGCACCCAGGCAAGCGCCAGGCCGAAAAAGAGATTGAAGAGCGTTGCTGCAAGAGCCGCGAGCACGGTGACGCGATAGCTTGCCACCGCCCGCGACGACGAGACGATCTGCCAGTAGTCGACAGGACCGAGGGTTGACGCCTTGAACACGAGTGCTGCCAGAGGCAGGACGACGATCAGGCTTACGTAAAGCAGCGTCACACCCAGCGACAGGCGTAATCCGGGCAGGACATTGCGTCTCAAGCGATCATTTCCTTTGCACGGGAAGACCCGGCAGGCGGTTCGGCTGCCGGGTTGAAGAAATGCGAACCCAGAGGGCGATTAGCGGCTGCCGTAGAGCTTGTCCAGAACACCACCGGAGGCAAAATGCTCGCTCTGGATCTTGCTCCATCCGCCAAAGACATCATCGACATTGACAAGGCGGATCTCGGGGAACTGATCCTTGAACTCGCCGACGACCTTCTCGTTGCGGACGCGATGGCCGAACTCAGCGGCGATGCGCTGGCCTTCCTCGGTGTAGAGGAAGTCGAGATAGGTTTTGGCAAGCGCTTGCGTGCCATGCTTCTCGGCAACCTTGTCGACGACTGCGACCGGGAACTCGGCAAGCAGGCTTACGGAGGGGATGACGGCCTCGACCTTGTCGGCGCCATACTGCTTGACGATGCTGCGGGTTTCCGCCTCGAAGGTGATCAGGACGTCGCCAGTCTCGCGCTCGACAAAGGTGGTCGTAGACGCGCGACCGCCTGTGTCGAAGACCGGAACATTGTCGAAGATCTTGGTGATGTAGGCCTCGATCTTTGCCTCGTCGCCCTCATAGGCCTCCTTGGCCCAGGCATAGGCAGCAAGATAGGTGTAGCGGGCATTGCCCGATGTCTTCGGATTGGGGAAGACCGCATGCACGTCGTCGCGGGCAAGGTCGCTCCAGTCCTTGATGTTCTTCGGGTTGCCATTGCGCACGAGGAAGGACGGGAAGGAATAGAACGGCGAGGCGTTGTTCGGGAATGCCTTCGCCCAGTCCTTGGCCACGAAGCCGTTCTTGGCGAGGAACTCGATATCGGTCGTCTGGTTGAAGGTCACGACATCGGCCTCCAGACCCTCGACAATCGAGCGCGCCTGCTTGGAGGTGCCTGCATGCGACTGGTCAACTGTTACGCCCGGATGCTGCTTGATGAACGCTTCGTTCTCAGCAACGAAAAGCTCGCGCGACACGTCGTAGGAAGCGTTGAGGAGCTTGGTAGGTTCCTGCGCCAGCGCGGGGTAAACGAAGTGCGCGGCAAGGGCGGCGCCGAGAATAAGGAGGCGTTTCATGCAAGTCTCCGGTGTTGATGCTGCCTGAAAACTACCGGTAGGCGTGTAGGAGCGCGAGGGACCGGGGACCTCGGTTCCGCGACGCCTTAGAAATTTCGTCTATCGGCGGCGACATTTCGCGAAGTTTTGTGCGATCCGCTGACGCATGTGGCACGGGGCGTAGCAATCGAAATCTCAGGGGTCACTTCCGCCGCACGGAACCGAGCAATCATTTCTCCGTTCGGCATCTTCGTCGCGTGCCTCGTTGGAAGGCCCTGCCGTGACTGCCGACGCACGCATTTGGCGAACGCAATCGCCGCGGCAAAGCCTATCGCCGCAGTTTGGGGCGGGTCGCAAGCACGTTGCGGATGGAAAAACTCGAATGGATGCGCGAGACACCCGGCAGCGCCGAAAGAATCTCCTTGTGGATGCGCTCGAACTCGCCCGCATTCGCGACTTCGACACGCAGCAGATAGTCCGAACCGCCGGTCATCAGAAAACACTCCCGGATTTCCGGGTATCTTCTGACGGCCGCCTCGAAACGGTCGAGGTAGTCCTCCGTCTGCCGGTCCAGCGTGATGTTGATGATCACGGCGATCGTCGCTTCGACGTTGGAGGTGTCCACCAGTGCCGTATAGCCGCGAATAACGCCGGATTGCTCCATCAGCTTTATCCGCCGAAGACAGGCCGACGGCGAGAGGCCGACTTCGCTTGCGAGGCTCGCATTGCTGCGCCTTGCGTCCAACCGAAGCAGGCGAAGGATATTGCGGTCGATCGTATCGAGTGCGGTCATGGCAGAATATTCCAAATCTTGATCGTTTCGTGCAGAGACCACGAAATGACGCAATGATCAATCGATCTTTCGTCGGCAATTCTGCGATCGTTTCACTAATCTCCGCGATAATCGGGAGGCTGGGACATGGATGGCGCAGTTAGCGAAAACAGGCAGGCGAAGGCGAGCACCGGCGGTGCGTCCGGTTACCTGACGGTCGACCTTTCAGCACTCGCCCGCAACTATGACCGGCTTGCCGCTGATGTGGCACCCGCGCGTGCGGCAGCCGTCGTCAAGGCGGACGCCTACGGGCTTGGTGCCGACCGGGTGGCAGCAAAGCTCTATGCCCACGGCTGCCGGCACTTCTTCGTGGCACAATTCATCGAAGCCCTGCGTCTGCGGCCGCTTCTTTCGCGCGATGCTGAGATCTTCGTGCTCAACGGTCTGCAGCCCGGCAACGAACGCGTCTGTGCCGAAGCGGGTATCATCCCCGTCATCAACTCGCTTGAGCAATTGCAGCAGTGGGCAGGCGTGGCGGTCAGCCAGAATCGTCGGCTACCCGCGGTTCTGCAATTCGATACGGGCATGTCGCGCCTCGGCATCCCGCCGGAAGAGCGTTTGCAAGTCGCAGCCATGCTTGCGACCTGCGGCATGATCGATATCCTGTTCATCATGAGCCACCTTGCTTCTGCCGACGAGCCGGATAACGCGCAGAACGGTGACCAGCTTGCCGAGTTGGGGCGCATCGCGGCGGAATTTCCAGAGGCCGATCTGTGCTTTGCCAACTCCGGCGGTATCTTCCTCGGCGAGGCCTATCACGGCGTGCTTGCCCGCCCGGGCATTGCGCTTTACGGCGGCGCGCCGACGGCGGGGCGGACGAACCCGATGGAGCCGGTCGTGCATCTAGAGGTGGCGGTGGTGCAGACCCGTACCGTGCCGGCTGGAACGCGCGTCGGCTATGGCGGAGCGCATGTCGCGGCGGACGCAACCCATCTTGCCACCATCGCGGCCGGTTATGCCGATGGCCTGCCGCGCAGCCTGAGTGACCGGGGGGCCGTTTATTGTGACGGCGTGCGCCTGCCCATTGTCGGGCGCGTGTCGATGGACAGCATCACAATCGATATCTCGGCGCTATCAGAGGGCTGCCTCGGCCTTGGCAGTCTCGTTGAGGTGCTGGGGCCGAACCAGACGCTGGAAGACATCGCTCGCGACGCCGGCACCATCGCTTACGAAATCCTGACGGGCCTCGGCGATCGCTACGAGCGCCGCTACCGCTGAACTCCATTTCTCCCAGTGAGGACATCATGAAAACCATCGTTCTCGGCGCCGGTATCGTCGGCGTCACCTCGGCCTATCAGCTTGCCAGGGCCGGCCATGACGTGACCGTCATTGACCGCCAGCCAGGTCCGGCTCTGGAGACGAGCTTTGCCAATGCCGGCGAAGTCTCGTTCGGCTATTGCTCTCCCTGGGCAGCGCCCGGCATCCCGATGAAGGCGATGAAATGGCTGTTCATGGAGCATGCGCCGCTGATCCTGCGTCCCAAGGTCGACCTCGCCATGCTGGCATGGATGGCGCAGATGCTTTCCAACTGCACCTCCAAGCGCTACGCCATCAACAAGAGCCGCATGCTCAGGCTTGCCGACTACAGCCGCACCTCGCTCGCCGCCTTGCGCGCCGAGACCGGTATTGCCTATGACGAACGCATGCAGGGCACGCTGCAACTGTTCCGCACCCAGCAGCAGCTCGATGCCTCGGGCAAGGACGTCAAGGCGCTCGCCGCCGACGGCATTCCCTACGAAGTCCTCGACCGCGATGGCTGCATCCGCGTCGAGCCGGCGCTGAAGCATGTGCGCGAGAAGATCGTCGGCGGCCTGCTGACGCCGAAGGACGAGACCGGTGACTGCTTCAAGTTCGCCAATGCGCTCGCCAGAAAAGCCGAAGAACTTGGCGTCCGCTTCAACTACGGCAGCATCATCCGCGGTCTCGACGTGGAGGGCGGCCGCATCAAAGGCGTCGTCACCGCGCATGGAACGCTGCAGGCCGACGCCGTTGTGGTGGCGCTTGGCAGCTTCTCGCCGCTCCTCGTCCGCCCGCACGGCATCCGCCTGCCGGTCTACCCGGTCAAGGGCTATTCGTTGACGATCCCGATCACCGACGCCACGCGCGCTCCGGAATCGACCGTCATGGACGAGACCTTCAAGATCGCCATCACCCGCCTCGGCGACCGCATCCGCGTCGGCGGCATGGCGGAGATATCCGGCTATACCAACGATCTCGGCGAACCTCGCCGCCTGACACTGCAGCATTCCGTCACCGACCTTTTCCCCGGCGGCGATGTGTCGAAGGCAAGCTTCTGGTCCGGCCTTCGCCCGATGACGCCGGACGGCACCCCGGTGATCGGCGCAACGAAGGTTGCCGGCCTCTACCTCAACACCGGTCACGGCACACTCGGCTGGACCATGAGCTCCGGCTCGGCCCGCGTGATCGCCGATCTCGTCAGCGGCAGGCAGCCGGAGATCGACGCCAGGGACCTTGCGGTTGCGCGTTATGCGTGAGCGGTTCGATCGCTTCCTCGGCTGGGGCGCTGGCCGTGCCCCGCCACTTCACCATTGAAGGTCGTTTGCCACCCGGTTCGCCCACGCATCGTCGAAACCCGCAGTCAGCCGAAGAACTGATAGCGAAAACGCTGATAGAGCGACTGGAGCAATGGTTGGAAGTTCGGGGTAGCCCAACGCGGATAGGCGATGTGCCCAGAATGGATGGGAAGCCCGCTCGTCGTCTGGAACTTTCCATGCATTGAAGGCATGTCGGTCAAGAATCTCTGGATTCGACAACGATCCCACCGCCTTCCAAACACGCTGCAGCGGCGGGCGCGGCGGCGCCACTGCGCCCATCAACTCCTGCCGCAGTGGTTCGTAAACCGCTTCCTGCAAGAATTCATCGGCAGCGCCGAGCAGCATCAGTGCGCGTTCGGTCGCCCCCGCAGGACTAGCCACGCGAGGGCCCGCAGCAATGCCAAAGAGCATCAACAAGGTCGCCTCCCCGGTCAATGTCCGCGTCGTGCGGATTGACAGACCGCCTCTGGCCGGCGAGATGATCCAATCTCGTGGCCTGCCGGACGCGTGCCTTCGCCCCGGCGGCTGTTTTTCAAGCACCGTGAAAATGTCAGGGCCGGACGAACCGAAGAACGCATGATGACACCCAACAACCGCTCGATCTTCGATTGCCCACGATGTCTCTTCGTTGTCTGGTGCCTCCTCTTGGCTGTGGCCGCAGCGATACTCTCCGGCCTTGAGAGAAGAACGCTTGTCGCCGAACTCGAGCGTGAAAGCGGTGCATTGCACAGCCTGGCCTCGCAGCGTGTTGACCAGCACGACGCGCATATGACGGCGCTGTCGGCGGTGGCTGTGGCGTCCGAAGGACGTCGGCACGACCTGTTTCTGGATGTCGCCCGAACGATCGCGCGCTTTTATCCGCGCATTGACGAAGTGCAGCTGGTTCCGCTCGATCCGAACGCGGAGACGGTCGGAACCGGTCCAATGGACGCATCGGCGGCGGAAGCCATACGAGCGGCTGCGAGATCGTCCGATGGCCGCATCGTGCTCCTGCCGCATCCTGAGCGCACCGACCACTACATCATGGTCAAGCGCAGCCCGAATACGGCCGAGGCGCGTTATGGTTTGATGCTGGGTATCGATGCCACCAGGCTGATTGGTGACGGCGGGCCTTTCTGGTCCCGGCCCGGTACGGCGGTACAACTCTCCCTGCCGAACGGCCGTCACCTCGTCAGCCCAACGGCACTGCCCGAAGCAATCCGGTTCTCCAGGCCGCTCAGCAGCGTTTCGCAACCCTTGTTGCTTGAAACGGGCATGGATATCGGCTTGGCGGACATGTTCCCGAGCGCGAAGACCGTCCTTGCGCTTCTTGGCGTGAGCCTCGCCTATCTCGCGGCCATCGCTGCGTTGCGCCAGCGCGCACGTGCGCGGGCAGCCCTGCAGCAGGCGAAGCTCAGCGCGCTCGAATCACGCCTCACCCACGCCTCGCGCGTCAATGCGCTTGGTGAGATGGCAAGCGGCATGGCGCATGAGTTGACCCAACCGCTGACGGCTATCTTGGCACAGGCACAGGCTGGACGGCGGCTGCTCACTCAAGGGCGAAATGAAGACCTCGCTTCCGTACTTGACGACACCGTAAGCCAGGCACGCCGCGCGTCTTCGATCCTGGAACGGTTTCGCAACTGGTCGCAACCGCACGCAGCACCGGTGGCTCCCTTCGATCTCCGCCGCGCAATTGCAAATGTCGAGGCGCTGTTGCGCCCGGAAGCGGCGGCGCGCCACATTGATCTGGACGTCGACGTCCCGGAAACACCGGTCATGGTCATGGCCGATCCGGTCGAACTCGAGCAGGTCGGCTTCAATCTCGTGCGCAACGCGATCGAGGCATTGGACGGCACGCCGAGCAATAGAGGTCGTGTGGGGGTCACGTTGAAGAAGGACGGCGCCATGGTGCTGTTCGAGGTCTCCGACAACGGCCCCGGTGTGGCTGAAACTGTTCGTTCTCGCCTGTTCACGCCGTTCGTGACGACCCGCGCCGGCGGAACCGGGCTTGGCCTGGCGCTGAGCCAGCGTCTGGTGGAACGTGCAGGTGGTGAGATCGCCTTGGTCGACGGCGGCCCGGGAGCGACCTTCCGGGTGACGTTGCCTCAGAACCGGCAAGCCAAGGAGACGTTGCAATGAGCCTACCGGTCTACCTCGTCGACGACGACGATGCAGTTCGCCGCGCGCTCAGCCTGCTGCTCTCAACGGTCGGCATCAAGGTAACGGCATTCGCGGATCCTCAGGTCTTTCTGGCACAGGTATCGCGCCTTGACCCCGGCTGCCTGGTGGTCGACATCCGCATGCCGGCGATCTCCGGGCTGAAGCTGCAAGAGAGGCTGGCCGAACTGGCGATCGACTGGCCGACTGTCGTCATCTCCGGCCACGGCGATATCGAGGCCTGCCGCCGTGCCTTCCGCAACGGCGCGATCGATTTTCTCTCCAAGCCGGTCGACGAACAGGATTTGATCGACGCGATCCACAAGGGACAGGAAATTCTCGGTCGCCGTATGCGCGACCTCGCAGAGAAGGCGGAAACACTCGCCTTGCTGGCCGCACTCACGCAGCGCGAGCGGGAAGTCCTCGATCGCATCGCTTCAGGCTTCACCACGCGCCAGATTGCGGAAGGGCTTGGCCTTTCGCCGCGTACGGTAGAAAGCCATCGTGCCGCGATCGCTGCAAAGCTCGGCAGCACGTCCCAGGCGGAGATGACGCGCATCTGGCTGGACGGTGCGCGTGCTCCGTAGAACTACGGAGGCGCACGCAAGCTCTACGAATACCAGCCGCGCCCAAAGCTCAATAACCTTTCCATATCAACGGGAAAGGAACCTATGATGATCCGCAATATCGTGCTTGCAGCCGCGCTTCTCACTCCCCTTGCCGCAACGGCACAGGACCTTCCGACGGTTGCGTATCTGCCGCTTGACCTGGCCACCAAGGCCGCTGACGCAGCGCTCAAGGCCTGCGCTGCCGAAGGTCACAATGTCAGCGTCGCCGTCGTTGCTCGCGATGGCGCAACCAAGGTTCTGCTGAAGGCTGACAATTCCGGCCCGCACACGCAAAACAGCGCCCAGGGCAAGGCCTTCACCTCGGCCGCCATGGGTCGCGACACCGCGGGTCTGGGCGAGTTCATTGCTTCGAAGCCCGCCAACGAAGGACTGCGCGACATGGATTCGCGCCTGGTGATCCAGGCAGGCGGCCTGCCGATCAAGTTCGGCAAGGCTCTTGTGGGCGGCATCGGTGTCGGCGGCGCGCCGTCGGGCGACGTAGATGCCAACTGCGCAGTAGCCGGTCTGCAGGCGATCGGTGCCAAGTAAGGAATTCACCCCCATTCCAGATGGCCCGCCTTTCGGCGGGCCAATTTTGTTTCAAACGCATGACGTTCAACAGTTACAGCGTTTCATGAGGAAAATGGCGCAATGCTCTGCAATCACGCCATTTCGGGAGTGAGGCGGAACCTCCTCCGACCGCGAAGATCAGAACCGCACACGCGCGCCGACCTTGGCGCCACCCGCCTGCGAGCCGTCACCCTCGATGTTGAACAGCAGCGAGAAATCGAGATCCCAGTTGTCGTTGTTCGAGAGCGCCAGCCCGGCCGAGACCCGCCCGAACAGGCCTTCCCCGTCGAGTGAGGCAAAGCCGACATCCGCGCCGACGATCGGCGAAAGGGTGAGGCCGTTTTCCAGTTCCAATGTCCGTTCGACGTCAAGGCCGACGCTGAAGCGCGCTTGTTCTTCGATGAATCCTCTAAGGTCGATGGTCTCACCCAGGCTGTTGCGCACCGTGTAGTCGTCAACCTCTTCATTGAAGTAGACGGCCCGGAGCTTCGGCGTGAGCATGGTGATCTCGTCCAACTGCAATTGGCCGTTGACACTCACGTCCGCCATCCAGCGGTTCGTGTCGAAGGTGCCGCGGAAGATGCCGGTGTCGATATCGTTGGACGAGCCGCCATAAAGCAGGTTGGCTTCGAGGAAGACGCCTTGCCCGATTTCGAACGAGGCATAGGGGCCGGCGAGCCAGCCGTTGCCCTTCAGTTCAGCGTCCTCCTCCGTCGGATCCGTCATATAGTCGTAGTGGAAGGACAGGCCGATCAGGGCACGGTCACTGACAAGATAGTCGGCACCGATGGAGAACAGGGCGAAATTGCCCCATTTGTCGCTCTTGTCGTCTTCGTCCTCGTGGAACAGGAAGCTGCCGTTGACCCAGATGTCGAAGGGCTGGTCGGTCATGACGAAGGTTTCGCCGGCTGCCGCCGCATCCGCCGCATCGCGCGCCGCCTGGATCTGGGCAAGGCTGGAAGAGAAGCCAAGCCGGGCACCCTGTTCTGACGGCGTCACCGACGTCGTCACCGGATCGGTGCTTGCTGCCGCCTTGCGCCGGTTGAGCAGACCTGGAACCTTGATCGTGGATGACAGCAGGTTCTGCCGCTGACGGATGAAATCATGCACCAGGCCGTCGATTTCCTCGCCAGCCGCCACCCGATCAAGGGCGATCCTGTAGGTCACATGCCCGAGATTGGATGAGCCGAGCGCGCTGTGCAGCGTGTAGCTGACGACCGCTGAGCCGGAATAGGACGGGTTCGGGATGAACTTGAGATAGTAGCCGACTGGCGTGAAGCTGCCAGCGGCAGCGAGTTCGCCTTCGATGACCTCGGCGGTACCTGCGATCGGTGGCGAAACCGAGGCAACCGAGGCGCTGACGAACGGCCCGCCGGTTGCGCCGTCGTTGAGGTAGACGTTTTTTGGGGTCTCACCCGCGGGAACGTCGACGACAACATCAGGCGCGGTCACGGAGCGCGCGTTCAGCGTCAAGGTATAGGCCGCCGAGCCGCTGGCGCCGCGGCTATCGGTCACCGCAATGGTGAAACGGTAGGTGTCAGGCGTCGCATCGGTCGCAAGTGGTCCGGTCATTTCACCCGTGGAGACGTTGAGGACCATGCCCTTCGGCAGGTCGCCGCTCTTGAGGCTGTAGACCAGCGCGCCGACACCTCCAGTCGCGGAAATCGACGAGGAATAGTCTTCCCCGACCATGGCGTCCGGCAAGGCACCGCCCGATGGGCTGAAGACGAAATTGCCGGAGCTGACGGCAAGCTGATAGCTCGCCTGACCGATCGCGCCATTGGCGTCGGTCGCGGTCACCGTGAAGCGGAAGTCTCCGTCGCCTGACGGTCGGCCGGAGATGGCACCGCTCGACGAATCCAGGGTGAGGCCTGCGGGCAGTGCGCCGGATGTAATCGCATAGCTGTAGGGCGCGGTTCCCGCGTCAGCGCTGATCGTTGCGTTGTAGGAGACCCCGCCGACCGCTGACGGAAGGGCGCCGCCAGCGGGCGAGAACACGAGCACTGGCGGAGAGACTGTCACCGTGACGGTCGCTGGCGCGGAGGTGCCGGACGCGTTCGTTGCCGTATAGGTGAAGCTGTCCGGACCGGAATAGCCGGAGACCGGCGTGTACTGGATCGTTGTTCCCGTGGCAGTGGCCGCGCCGTGAAATGGGCCTGTGTCGACCGCAACGGAGGCTGCCGGGCCGCCGGCAAGATTGAGCGCGATGACATTATCCGAGGAGTTCGCGGCCACGGTTGCTGACGTGGCAGCTGCAATTGGCGCCTGCACGAAAACAGTCAGGCTGTAGCCGCTGACGCCCGCCGCTCCGTATGTGTCGGTCGCCTGGATTGAGAAGTTGAACGTACCATCGGAGGTCGGAGTTCCGGAAAGCGTTCCGCTCGCAGCATCCAGCGTCAGGCCGGCAGGCAGGGCGCCGCTCGCGATCGAAAAGTTGTACGGAGCCGTACCGCCGCTGGCACCGAAGCTCTGGTTGTAGGCCGTTGCCGCGGTCGCGGTCGGCAGGGTACCTGCCGCTGGCGTGAATGCGAAAATCGGCGACGAAACGACGAAGGACTGGCTGACATTGGCGGCGGCCAGATAGGCACTGTCGCCGGGCTGCGAAACCTCGATGGTGCAGGTGCCGCCATTGCGGAAGGTCACAACGCCTGCCGGGCTGACGACGCAGACCGTTGACGTCAGCGTTTGGAACACCGGGGTGAGGCCCGAACTTGCGCTCGCGCTCAGGTTTGCGGGCACCGCGTATCCCTGGGGACCAGGATTGGCGAAGATAATGGTTTGCGGTGCCTTGGGCGTGACCGCGTTCGACGCGGCGGAGTCCGTGCCCGACCCGATGATGTTGTTTGCCGTCACGGTGAACGTGTAGCTGGTGCCATTGGCAAGGCCGGTCACGGTGATTGGGCTCGATGCCCCGGTCGCCGTGATGCCGGCGGGGTTGGAGGTGACGGTGTAATCCGTAATCGCCGAACCGCCGGTGCTTGCAGGCGCAACGAAGGCGACGGTCGCCTGTGTGTCGCCCGCCGTCGCACTCACTCCCGTCGGTGCGTCCGCAGCGATGGCGTTGACGGTGAAGCTCTGCGAAACCGTCGCTGCCGGCAGGTATGTGCCGTCCCCATCCTGGTCGGCATGGATCGCGCATGTCCCACTCTGATGGAATGTCAGAGCACCTGTGGGGCTGATGGAGCAGACGCCGGCCGTGGACGAGGTAAAGCTCACGGGCAGGCCAGAACTCGTCGTCGCGCTGAGCGTTGGCGTCGATCCGAAAGTCTGCGCGCCTGGATTGGCGAAGGTGATCGTCTGGGCGCCTCGAGGCGTGACCGAGTTCGAAACGGCTGACGCAGGCCCGGTGGCAATGCCGTTGTCTGCGGTTACGGTGAAGGTGTAGCTGACGCCGTTGGTGAGGCCCGTCACGGTGATTGGGCTTGTCGCTCCGGTTCCGGTGATACCCGCCGGATCGGAGGTGACTGTATAGCTGGCAATCAACGCCCCGCCGGTGCTTGCTGGCGCGGTGAACGAAACGATTGCCGCGGCCTCGCCCGCGGTTGCGCTCGCACCTGTCGGCGCGTCGGGAGCGATGGCTGCGACGGTGAAACTTTGCGTAACGGTCGTTGCGGCAAGGTACGTGCCGTTGCCAGGTTGGTCGGCGTTGATGGTGCAGGTGCCCGCCTGATGGAAGGTCAAGAGCCCACCCGCATCAACGTCGCACACACCAGGGGTCGAGGAGCTAAAGGCAATTGTCAGCCCGGAAGTCGTCGACGCCGTGAGCGTGGGCGTCGTGCCGAAGCCCTGCGTCCCCGGATTGGCGAACGTGATCATCTGCGCCGATCTTGGCGTAACCGAATTTGAAGCGGCAGACGACACGCTTGGTCCCGCGCTATTGGTGGCGGTGACCGTAAACGTGTAGGCCGTTCCGTTGCTAAGGCCGGCCACGGTAATGGGGCTCAACGAGCCCGTTCCCGTGAGACCGCCGGGGCTTGAGGTCGCGGTATAGGTGGTGATCGCGGCGCCGCCGTTCTGGGCAGGCGCCGTAAAATACACATCGGCCTGTGCGTCGCCTTCAAGTGCCGTTCCGATGGTTGGTGCGTCGGGGACGGTCGCAGCGACGTTCAAGGAAACGACCTGGCTCCCCGTCGAGCCATAGGCGTCTGTTGCCGTCACGGTAAAGGTGAACGCGCCTGATATTGTCGGGGTGCCGGAAAGCAATCCGCCGCTCGTCAGGGTCAAGCCGGCAGGCAGGGGTCCCTGTGCTACCGCGAGCGTATGCGCACCGGCCCCGCCCGAGGCGGCGATCGTTTGCGAATAGGCCGTGCCGAACGTGGCATCGGGCAGCGAGGATGGCGCAATCACGATCGTCGGGGCAGCGATGTTGAACGAAAACAGTTTTTGCGCCGTCGAGCTCTCGGCATCCGTTGCCGTCACGGTGAAGGAAAATGAACCGCTGGTGGTCGGCTTGCCGGAGAGAACGCCCCCGCTGGACAAGGTCATGCCGGTCGGCAGCGTACCGGCCGTTTTTGAGAATGTAATCGCGCCCGATCCGCCGGTCGCCGAGATCGTCTGCGAGGTATAGGTCTGGTCATAGGCCGGGTCAGGAAGGGTCGCCGGCGCGATCACGATCGGCGCGTAGGCAACCGTGTTGTCGGTGCTGGTCGAATCGACGTTCGTAAAGCCCGCCGCGCTGGTTGCCTTGCCTGCCGGGATCGAGGCGATAACCGTTCCGGCCTGCGTCATGCCGCTGACCGAAACCATGTAATTCGCGCCTGAACCGGAAACACTTGCCGTGGTTGCCCCCGCGGTGCCTGAAAGCTGAACGTCGTTTCCGCTAAATCCGGTGACTGCTTTGTCGAAGGCGACGGCGAACTGGATCGACGTCTTCGCGCTCGGATCGGCCTGCGACCCGGCTTTGTTGATCGTCACGGTTGGCTTGGTGTCGACCCAATGACTTGCGCCAGTCTTGGAGCCGGTGCTGCAACCGTCGCCGCCGCCATAGCTGACCGAGACAGCGTGCTGGCCGACCGCCAGCGCGGAGGTTCTAAGGGTCGCCGACGATGCTGGGCTGACGGGTCCGGTTGGCGTCAGACCGAGCGTCTGCGTTACCGAACCGATCGTAATGGTCACATTTCCGGTGGGCGACTGACCGGCGTTGCACCCCATCGAAGATACCGTCGCCGTTACCGCCACCTCCTCGCCCGGAAGCGACGGGGTTGGCGAAGCGACGACATCTAGTACGACCGGGCCGCCGCTCGCAGCTCTGACGACAATCGTCGGGGTGGTGATGTTGAAGCTGCCACCGGTGCGACTGCCGGTGAAGTTTACGAAATCCGAGAACTGGCCGGACATCACATCGAGCGCATCCACCTGATAGGAACCAGTGCAGGTGATCTGTGATGTTGTTCCGCCTTGATCAATGGGCGGGCATGACACTGCAACGCCCTTGATTGCCGTCGTGGCCGCGTTGATGCTGGTGATGTTGTAGGCTCCGGGAGCGATCACGTAGCTGAAGTTGATCGTGTCGCCTTGCGCGTTGAAGGTCGCGGGGCTGGCCGAGATTGTCGCCGATTGCGCCGAGGCGCTGGAGGCGGCTGCCAGCAACATGCCAATTGTCGCGAAGAATGACAGAAAAGCCCGACGCCAGACCGCGGACGACAGCGATCGTCCGCCTGCAGCGTTGCTACCCCACAGCACCATGAATGCCCCCAAAACACACCGGGTCAGCTAGCCCCAGGACCCGATGGACGGCAGCTAATTGAGCGGTGGAGAAAGAGTCAATCGTACAACTCTTCATTGTTGCTGAAAGAGTGATCCGAGCTCGTCATGTGGCTTATTCAACACAGTTCTCACCGTGGCCACGGAGTTGACTTCTCCGGTCCCGCACAGCGCTGAAGTGAAATACAACCAGTAGAGGCGGCCATGGCATCCAACCGCTCCGACTCATCTCCCTTGCAAAAAGGTCGTTGGCGCCTCCCCCCTTGAAATTGCGGCCGCCCACTCCATTTAAGGGGCATCACCCGTTTTGAGAGCTTTCATCAGCGGTGCCCTTGGCATTCTGAAGACGGCACTCCGGGTTCGAGCAGGGCGCTCCCCGAAATACGGGTCGAGCGCCCTGTTTCGTCATAGGCTCAGGCCGCCTTGTTCCGCTGGCGATAGACAAGATATGCGGCTGCGACCCCCATCGCGGCGAGCGTAAACCATGTCAGCGCATAGACCAGATGGCTGTTGCGAAAGCGCACGACCGTGAGACCGCCGATCGGCAGGTCACCGCGATTGGGCGTCGCGTCTGCGTCGATGAAATAAGGCGCAACATCGCCGAGACCCTTCGACGTCGCAATCGCATCGACGTCACGGGAAAACCAACGGTCGTTTGTCGGGTCGTTGGACCGCAAGAACGCGCCGCCGGGCTCGCTGATGCGCAGTAGACCGGTGACGGTTGTCGTTCCGCTCACATCACCCTGAGCGCGTTGAGCGGGATCGCGACGATCCGGTGGCACGAAGCCACGGTTGATCAGCACCGACGAACCGTCTTCGGAGACCAAGGGCGTCACAACCCAAAAGCCGGCGCCGCGCTCGGTTACCGCCTGCACCAGCACCGACTTGTCATGCAGGAAGGTCCCCGTCTTGCTGACGTGGCGATATTCGTCCTTCTCCCGGCTTACACTTTTCCAGTCCAGCTGCGCAGGCGCTGGCACGGCTTCTGCCTGGACGCGGGCGTCGACGCGGGCAATGAGATCAAGTTTCCAGGAGAGCCGCTGGAGCTGCCAGGTTCCAAGCGCAACGAATACGACTGCGAGGATCAGCAGCGCGCCTGTGAACGCGAGGCGGGCGCGGGAGGGGGATGGCCTTCCCTCCCCCTCTGCCTGACATTCGGTGGTCATTTTCGCGCCTGCCTGCCCGTCAGGGCATGTTCTTCATCATCTCGTTCGTCATCGGCATCATGTTGGCGTTGAGATGATGCATGACCCAGAGCGAGCCGGCGAGCGCGATGCCGACGATGATGATCGTGAAGATCAGCGCCATCAGCGTCCAGCCGCCTTCAGAGCGCGCGTTCATGTGCAGGAAGTAGATCACGTGCACGACGATCTGGACGACGCCGATGCCCATGACGAGGACGGCCGTCAAAAGCTTGCTCTCCAGCGCGCCGCTCATGACCAACCAGAAGGGAATGGCCGTGAGGATCACCGAGAGGATGAAGCCCGTCATGTAGCTCTTGAAGGAGCCGTGTCCGGCAGCGTCGCCGGGGTGGCTGTGCGCGTGATGGGGTTCGAACGCGCTTTCGTGGCCAGGATGTTGTGCGCTCATCCGAGAACTCCGAGCAGGTAGACGAAGGAGAAGACGCCGATCCAGATGACGTCGAGGAAGTGCCAGAACATCGACAGACACATCAGGCGACGCCGGTTTTCCGGGATCAGCCCGTGCTTGCCGACCTGCACCATCAGCGTGATCAGCCAGATGATGCCAAAGGTGACGTGCAGACCGTGGGTGCCGACCAGCGTGAAGAACGAAGACAGGAAGGCCGAGCGCGTCGGGCCGGCGCCCTCGTGAAGCAGGTGATAGAACTCATAGAGCTCTACGGCGAGGAAGATCGCGCCGAACACGCCGGTGACACCAAGCCAGAACAGCGTCTCCATCTTGGCGTTGCGCTCCATCTGGAGCATGGCAAAGCCGTAGGTGATCGAGGACAAGAGCAGCATTGCCGTGTTGAAGGCAACGAGGCCGAGATCGAACAGATCGGCCGGCGACGGCCCGGCCGCATAATTGCGACCGACGACGCCGTGCGTTGCAAACAGCACGGCGAAGATCAGGCAGTCGCTCATCAGGTAGAGCCAGAAACCCAGCATGGTGCTGTGTTCCGGGTGATGCTCTTCCGTGACGTAGAACTGCGGTTTTTCGGTTTCATGGACTTGGGTTTGGCTCATCGTCTCAGATCCGTTCCGCAAGCAGCTTGGAGCGCGCATCCTCGGTCGTAGCGACCGTCTCGGCGGGGATGAAAAAATCACGCTGGTAATTGAAGGTATGGCCGATCGACACGGCAATGATGGCGATGAAGGACACGGCCGCCAGCCACCAGATGTACCAGATCAGCGCAAAGGCGAGCACGACGCTGATGCCGGCCAGAATGATGCCCGTGCCGGTGTTCTTCGGCATGTGGATCGGCTTGAAGCCTTCGAGCGGACGCTCGTAGCCGCGGTTCTTCATGTCGTACCAGCTGTCGTGGTCGTGCACGACCGGCGTGAAAGCGAAGTTGTAGTCCGGCGGCGGCGACGAAGTCGACCATTCGAGCGTACGGCCGTCCCAGGCGTCGCCGGAGGTTTCACGCAGCTGATCGCGCCGAAGGAAGCTGACGATGAGCTGCATGATGAAGGAGGCAATGCCGATCGCGATCAGCACCGCGCCGAAGGCGGCAATGATGAACCAGATCTGCAGCGAGGGATCTTCGAACTGGCTGACGCGGCGGGTGACGCCCATCAGGCCGAGCACATAGAGCGGCATGAAGGCGAAGAAGAAGCCGATCTGCCAGAACCAGAAGCTCATCTTGCCCCAGAAGGGATCGAGCTTGTAGCCGAAGGCCTTCGGCCACCAGTAGACGAGGCCGGCCATCAGCCCGAACAGAACGCCGCCGATGATGACGTTGTGGAAGTGGGCAATGAGGAACAGCGAATTGTGCAGCACGAAGTCGGCCGGCGGGATCGCCAGCATCACGCCGGTCATGCCGCCGATGACGAAGGTCACCATGAAGCCGATGGTCCACAGCATCGGCAGCTCGTAGCGGATGCGGCCGCGATACATGGTGAAGAGCCAGTTGAACATCTTGGCACCCGTCGGGATCGAGATGATCATCGTGGTGATGCCGAAGAAGGCGTTGACCGAGGCCCCCGAACCCATCGTGAAGAAGTGGTGCAGCCACACGAGGTAGGAGAGGATCATGATCACGCAGGTGGCGTAGACCATCGAGGTGTAGCCGAAAAGCCGCTTGCCGCAGAAGGTCGCGACAACCTCGGAGAAGATGCCGAAGGCCGGAAGCACGAGGATGTAGACTTCCGGGTGGCCCCAGATCCAGATGAGGTTGATATACATCATCGGGTTGCCACCAAGGTCATTGGTGAAGAAGTTGAAGCCGAGGTAGCGGTCGAGCGACAGCAGCGCGAGCGTCGCCGTCAGGATCGGGAAGGTCGCAACGATCAGGATGTTGGTGCAGAGCGAGGTCCAGGTGAAGACCGGCATCTTCATGAAGGTCATGCCCGGGGCGCGCATCTTCACGATGGTCGCAATCAGGTTGATGCCTGACAGCGTCGTGCCGACACCTGCCACCTGCAGACCCCATATGTAATAGTCGACGCCGACGCCCGGACTGTAGTCGGCGCCCGAAAGCGGCGGATAGGCAAGCCAGCCGGTGCGCGCGAATTCGCCCACGAACAGCGACATCATGATGATGATTGCGCCACCCGCGGTCATCCAGAACGAGAAATTGTTGAGGAACGGGAACGAAACGTCGCGCGCGCCGATCTGCAGCGGAACGACATAGTTCATGAAGCCGGTGACGAAAGGCATCGCCACGAAGAAGATCATGATCACGCCATGGGCGGTGAAGATCTGGTCGTAGTGATGAGGGTTGAGGTAGCCCTCATTGCCGTTGAAGGCGATCGCCTGCTGCAGGCGCATCATGATGGCATCGGCAAAGCCGCGCAGAAGCATGATGATCGCGAGGATGATGTACATGATGCCGATCTTCTTGTGATCGACCGACGTGAACCACTCGTGCCAGAGATAGCCCCAGAGCTTGTACTTGGTGATCAGGCCGAGGACGGCGAGGCCGACGACCGCCACGACCGCGAAGGTCACGACGAGGATCGGCTCGTGGTAAGGGATCGCTTCTAAGGTAAGCCGCCCGAAGATGAGTTGTGTGAGGCTGGTGTCACCAAACATGGGTCTTCCAATATGTCTCGAATTGCGGCCCAAAGGACCTTGGCGCCCGCTGGACCTGAGCCTGCGAGCGCGCGAAATTCCTAGTGCGTCTTGTGCATGTCGTGGTTCATCGGCTCTGCCGCCGGTGCGGGCTGCTCTTCCTTCACGCCCTCGGCCGGCTCCTCGCTCTTGGCGGGATTACCGGTTTCGGGGAAGGTCGCAGCAGGTGCGGAGGCTTCCGTCGCGCCGCCGGCATGGCGGTTGTCATGCTCAAGCTTGGCGCGGTTTTCGTGGCTTTCGACGCCGGCGCCACCCATCATGTCGATGTGCATCATCTCCTTCATGCACATCTGACCTTCCCGGACGCACATGTTGAGCACTGCCTCAAAGAGGCCGTTGTCGACGGACGCGAAGTAGCGCACCGGCTCCTTGATGCTCGGCTTTTCGAGCTTCAGGTAGGCGTCGCGGTTGAGCATCGTGCCGTTCTGCTTCACCTTCGCGACCCACTGGTCGAAGCCGGCCTGGTCGAGACCGTGGAACTTGAAACGCATGTGCGAGAAGCCGTCGCCGCTGTAGTTGGACGAAAGGCCTTCGTGCTCGCCTGCCTTGTTGATGACGGCATGCAGCTTGGTCTGCATGCCCGGCATGGCGTAGATCATGCCGGCGAGTGCGGGGACGTAGAACGAGTTCATAACCGACGATGCCGTAATCTTGAAGTTGATCGGCACGTCCACCGGTGCAGCCATCTCATTGACGGTCGCGATCCCGTACTCCGGATAGAAGAACAGCCATTTCCAGTCGAGGGCGACGACCTCGACTGTGATCGGCTTCATCTCTTCGGTGACCGGCCGCTCTGCATCGAGCCGGTCGAGAGGCCGGTACGGATCGAGCTTGTGCGTGCTCACCCAGGTGATCGCGCCGAGCGCGATGATGATGGCGAGCGGCGCCGACCAGATGATCACTTCGAGACCGGTGGAATGGTGCCATTCCGGATCATACTTGGCCGCCATGTTGGACTGGCGGTAGCGCCAGGCAAAGAACAGCGTCAGGAAAATGACGGGTACGATGATCAGCAGCATCAGGACCGTCGAGACAACGATCAGGTCCCTCTGCTGTGCGGCGATATCGCCGGACGGCGACATGACCACCATGTTGCAACCCGTAAGGGTCGAGAGCAGCAGGAGTGCTGTCGCCGAGCGTCCGGCTAGATTGAATGGCTTCGGCATTGCGGCCTCAACTTGCGTTTTGTCTAGTCGCAGTTACTCGGGCATGTTCGCGCATGGAAGTGAGGTCCATCGTCGCAGCGCAGCATTTTGCCGCACTGCAAAGGCAACGAGAGGACTTTCGGTCCATGCCCATTTGTACTAGCGCAAGAGGCGGTGTCGGCTCAACGACGGCCATTCCGGCTGACGCGAGACATCTATTCGAACAAGGTGACTGCGCATGTACGTGCGCGGCATTCTTGATATCAGACGCCATTTGGTCAACACTCTAACGACATGACGCTGGTCCGTCGGAGAAGTTCATGGTTTCGGTCGCTAATCCAACATCGTCTGGCCTCGAACGGGATGCACGTCGCATCCATGAAGACGACAAGCCCCTGTCGCCCGGCAGCATCGCCATCGGTGTTGTGATCGGCCGGACATCGGAGTTTTTCGACTTCTTCGTCTACGGCCTCGGCTCCATCCTCGTCTTCCCGAAACTGATCTTCCCATTTGCGCCGAATGCAGTGGCCGCGACGCTGATGTCGTTTGCGCTATTCCCCTTGGCCTTTCTCGCCCGTCCAATCGGCTCCTTCGTCTTCATGTGGATCGACCGTAACTATGGGCGCGGCACAAAGCTGACGATCGCTCTCGTCATTCTCGGCGGCTCGACGGCATCGATCGCCTTTCTGCCCGGCTATGAGACGATCGGATACTGGGCGGTGGCGCTGCTGGCTCTCTTCCGATTGGGCCAAGGCTTTGCGCTCGGCGGCGCATGGGATGGACTTGCGTCCCTGCTCAACCTCAACGCACCCCCGAACCACCGGGGCTGGTATGCGATGATCCCGCAGCTCGGGGCCCCCATCGGCTTTGCCCTTGCCAGCATCATCTTCTGCTATTTCGTCGCCAATCTTTCGGAAGAGGATTTCCTTTCCTGGGGCTGGCGCTATCCGTTCTTCGTCGCATTCGCGATCAATGTCGTGGCTCTGTTTGCCCGCCTGCGCATCGTCGCCAGCAAGGAATTTGGCGCGGCAATGGAAGCGCAGGAACTGCAGGCCCGGCCGGTGTTCGAGATGCTGAGCAAACACGCGCTGGATGTAGTGCTTGGCGCCTTTGTGCCGCTGGCGAGCTTCGCGATGTTCCACCTGGTGACGATCTTTCCGCTCAGCTGGGTCATCCTCAACGGTGGTCAATCGGCCGCCCGGTTCCTGCTGGTTCAGGTTGCAGGCGCGGCTGTCGGCGCGCTCGGCATTGTCGTGTCGGGAGTGATCGCCGACCGCGTAGGGCGACGCAACGAACTGATGTTCGGCGCAACCCTGATCGCGATCTTCAGTTTCTCCGCACCCTTCCTTCTTGATGCTGGTGGAGCCGGGCAGGATGCCTATATCCTGATCGGCTTTGCCGTTCTCGGTCTCACCTTCGGTCAGGCCTCTGGTGCCGTATCCTCGCGCTTCACCAAATATTACCGCTACACCGGCGCGGCGCTCACCTCGGATCTTGCCTGGCTCGTCGGCGCCGCCTTCGCACCGCTGGTGGCGCTCGGGCTTGCGACCAGCTTCGGCATCATCTTCATCGGCGGGTACCTGATTTCCGGCGCGATCTGCACCATCGTGGCGCTCAGCCTGACGCGCGCACTGGACCAGCAGTAAACCAGCAGAAAACTCGATCGCGTTTCGGCTCGCGCCGAGGCGCGATCGCCCGCGCCCGGTTGCATCACAACCGGATTTCCGCCTGGAACCCTTGTTCCGTGCCTGGCACGGGCGACGAGATCAGCAGGCGCCCCTGCATCTGCTCGGCCAACCGTTCAACGATCGCAAGGCCGAGACCGGAGCCCGTGGCTTCGGTGGGTCCGCGGCTGAAGCGCCTGGTCAGCCCGGCGAGGGTCCTCTGATCGATGACAGGGCCATCATTTGTGACGCGTAGCCCGCCAGCGTCAACGTAGATGTTGACGGGGCTCGATGGCGGGCTGTGGATCAGGGCATTCTCCAGCAGATTGCGCAGAACGATCGCAAAAGCGTCCGCGCGGATCGGGCGCTCGAGCACGGTATCATCGGCCACGTGCAGATGGAGGCGGCTTGTGCCAAGCGCCGAACGCTCGAGGTCCTCGATGACCACGGTGAGGACCGCTAAAAGATCGGTTTTTTCGTCCGAAATGCCGATCCCTGCCTCGGCCCTCGACATCTGCAGCAGCTTTTCAGCCAGGCGGCCGAGGTGGAGCAGCGCGCGCTCGATCTGTCCGGTTCGTTGGTGGAATGCCGGCGGCACTTCGCTCATGAGGCGCTGCGTCTGCGCCAGTGCGCCCGCAATCGGTGTTCTGAGCTCATGGGCACTGTTGGAGGTGAACTCGCGCTCGGCCTCGAACGCTGCCTTCAACCTTGCCAGGAGCAGGTTCACCGATCGGGCGATCGCTCGCAATTCCTTGGGAAGAGTACCTTCGTCGATCGGCGCCATGTTGCCGCTGTCTTTGGTGAGGATCTCGTCGCGCAGGCGTTGGACCGGCGAAAGTGTGCTGCGCACCACGAGCACGATCGCAACAATGCTGCCGGGGATCAGGAACAGCAACGGCAGCAGCAATGCCAGGCCGCCCTCCATCAGTGCCTCGGTTCGATGTTCGAACGCATCGGCGACCTGGACGTAGAGAGAACCATCCTTGGCGCCGGCCGTGTAGATCCGGTACGTGGCCGTTTGCGAGAAGCCGGTGGTAAGCGGAACTGGGAACGGCTGCGGCGCCCCCTCATCGAACAGCACTTTGCCGTTCCGGTCGCGCACCTGGTAGGTCAGATATTGCGCGTTCAGCGCGGGCGCCACGACGGTTTTCGCCGCCGCGCTATCGCCGGCGTTGACGGCGATGTCATCCGCCATCAGTTGCAGAAGTCGCTCGGCGGTCTCCTGCACGCCGCTGTCGAATATCTCGGTGAACTCGTCGTGCATGACGTAGACGCCGAGACCAAGTGCGACCATCCAGAAGAGCATGACAACGCTCGTCAGAGCAACGGCGAGCCTGCGGGTCATGCTGGCGGCGCGCAACATCCGCTTACCGAATACTGTAGCCGAGGCCGCGCACGGTCTCGATCCGTTCGGAACCGATCTTCTTGCGCAGGCGGCTGATGTAGACTTCGACCGTATTGCTTTCGACTTCGGCGCCAAAGGCGTAGAGCACATCATGAAGCTGCGCCTTCGAGACCAAGGCGCCGGGGTGGGCCACAAGCTTGTCAAGCACGGCCCACTCTCTGGCGCTCAAGCTCTGGCTCTCGCCGTCGACGACGATCTTGCGATGCACCTGGTCGATCTCGATGCCAAGGAGCTTGACCGTCGACGTGGCATTGCCGCTGTAACGCCTGGAGACCGCCAACATGCGGGCTGTCATTTCGTCGAGATTGAAGGGCTTGACCAGATAGTCATCAGCGCCGCTGTTCAACCCCTCGATCCGGTCCGATATCTGGTCGTGCGCCGTCAGGATGATCACCGGGGTGCCGTCGCCTCGTGCGCGAAGGGACCGCAGCAACGCCAGGCCCTCCCCGTCCGGGAGCCGCAGATCAAGCAGTATCAGGCCGTAGGAAACCGTATCGGTCGCTGCCATCGCGTCGAGGATGCGCTTGAACCAGTCGACCGCATGGCCGGCCGCCGCGACATGGTCGCGCAGCGCCTCCCCCAGAACCTGATCGTCTTCGACTAGTAGGACTCTCAAGATATCACCGGACACTTGTTCGTCCTTGCCTACGGTCGATTGGGGATGTGCGTCAAGCCCCTCGGGCGGCGGCATGTGTCCAGCCAGCGCGATGCCATCGCGCACATCGGTTTGGGACACAAGACTGCGAGCGAACCCTTACGCCGCCGTCCGCTCGCGAAATGCACCGTGTCTTTTCATGTAGCTGATCGCCGCAGTCGCGACGCCCACCAAAGCCATCAGCGCGCCGAGTGCAAACAGGATGTTATGTTCAACCGGTTTGCTGTTTGCAAACTTGTACATCTCGGTTGCAAGGATCGCGAGCATCGCCGCCGAGACGGTGGAATAGTCCTTGCCGATCACGCGTTTGACGTTGAACGTCATGCCTTCGGTGGATTCTGCGAACTTGCCGAAGCGCACAGCCCAGCGCGGAACGTCGCGGCAATAGGCCCGGTAGGCCTCGCCGAAGGTCTTTTCCAGAAAGGCTTCTTCAGCATAGACGATGCATTGGTACATGAAAGCAAACAGGCCGATGCCGACAATGACAAGCAGCAAGTTGCCGTGCAGCAGGAAAACGCCGGAATAGAGCAGCATGTTGCCCACATAAAGCGGGTTTCGGCAGATACCAAACATGCCTTCCGTCACCAGATCCTTGGCGTAGACCTTCTTCTTCAGGCCGCCACGCTGGATGTATTTATAGCCGACGACCGTCGCGCGCAGCGCTAGCCCGGCCAGGATCACAAGGACGGCGCACAGATCCTTGGCAAGGGTCAACGCCGGGCCTCCCGACACAAGCGTCGGCGGTGGCGCCAGCAGGAACAGCGCGACGATGATGGCCGGAAACAGCTGGTTGCGGAAACGGAAAAGGAAGTTGCCGATGGCGATCATGGCCGGCCCTTCTTACTTGACGGCGATGATGCCGCAGAAATTGTACCAGCGGAAAAAGACCTCGACGCTGCGGAAGCCGGCTTCCTTGAGCAGTTGCAGGTTTTCGTCCAGGCGATAGGGAATGAGCACGTTTTCCAGCGCTTCGCGCTTCTTGGCGATCTCGATTTCGGAGTAGCCGTTGCGGCGCTTGAAGTCGTAATAGTGTTCGATGAAGAGGCGGTTGAAGGTCGAGTCCTCGCTGGTGAGCTTTTCAACCATCACCAGAGCGCCCCGTTCGTTCAGGCCATTGTAGATCGTGCGCATGATGCGCTCGCGGTAGAGCGGACGGACGAATTGCAAGGTCAAGAGCATCATGACGACGCTTGCATTGTGGATGTCGATGCCCTGGTGAAGGTCGCCCACCCTCAGGTCGATCGTCCGGTTGGTGTTGGCCTGGGCGATCTTATCCCTCGCCTTCTCGATCATGTCGGGCGCGTTGTCGATGCCGACAAAGCGGACCGACGGCTCGACAAGGGTGTCGAGGCCGAGGAGCGTGGTGGCGGTCGAACAGCCGATATCGTAAAGGCTGCTGTCGGGCTCGGCAAAATCGGCGGCAAGTTCGCACGCCATCCGCTGGATCTCGCCATAATAGGGAACGGATCGGCTGACCATGTCGTCGAAGACGGCTGCAACCGTCGCATTGAACGCAAAATCGCCGACCGGGTGATCGGCCACGGCGAAAACCTCGTCCCTTCGATTGTTGTTCTCATGCAGATGCAGATGCGGCGCTTTGACGGCCATTCGCGGGTTCCTTTGTCTTTCGGGGACGCACATCCGATGCCGGGCGCCTGGCGGGCGTTGCTGGAATGGGCGAACTGGAAGCCAAGAGGCCATCCAAACCTGACATGAACCTGAAAGCGGTGCGGGAAGGCATCGATGCGCCAAGGGCATCGGCAAAACTGCTGACTGCAGACGAGATTGTTCATCCCAACGCTTCCCCGCCTGCGCCGGCTGATGAATCGGGTCGACCGGTGGCGCGTACGAGAGGCAGCGCTGGTGGTGATTCCGGCGATCGTGATGCCGCGGGTCCTATGAAGGGGTGGGTTCCGGCTCGGGGCATCTTTCCGAGTTTCAATAGGGCACTCTACCCAATCGAATGCTACTGACATGAATTCATGAGACTATTTTACATCGCTGGCAGTTTTCAAGCTGTGCCTGCCCCTTGACGCAAGGCACCGTGATCCCCACCTCACCCTCGTCGACGCCCAGGTGGGTCGGCACCAGTCCGGGAGCCCCAAGCTTCTTGGCGCTCCCTCGTACCTATGTTGCTCTACGGAGGATGTAGCTATGAGAACAAACCTCGACTTTGCCCCCCTTTTATAGATCAAGCATCGGTTTTGACCGCATCTTTGACCTGCTTGCGAACGCCAGGCCCAACGCTGACAACTGGCCGCCCTACAACATCGTCAAACTTGGCGAAAATGCCTACCGAATCGCTATCGCGGCGGCGGGTTTCGCCGCGGACGAACTGACGATCACCCATGAAGCGAACATGCTCGTGGTCAACGGCGTGAAATCGGAGGATGAAGAGGTACATTACCTCCATCATGCGCTTCCTGTACGGCCGTTTGTGCGCCGATTTGAACTCGCCGATCATGTGATCGTCGAGGGCGCAAAGCTCGAAAACGGGCTTCTCGTTATCACCCTGAGGAAGGAAATACCTGAGGAGACGAAGCCGCGTCGCATCGCCATCGAAACAGAAATGACGAAGGCTGCCTCAAAGCAGATCGAAGGCGACAAGGCGGCCTGATCGAGAACATGCTGCTTGATCCTCGCCGTTGCCAACAGGTGAAGGAAAGAAGCTGCGCCATAGAGGAAGGAAAGAAACGACGAAAGGATGAGCCATGAGTGTACGTGACCTGATTCCGTGGAGCCGTAGCAGCAACCAGCTCCCGAACAGCTATCGCGGTGATGACATGGATCCATTCCTGTCACTGCACCGCAATGTCAACCGTCTGTTCGACGAAGCCTTCCGCGGCTTCGGCCCGCCATCGTTGCTCGGCGGCACGTCGCCCTTCAATGGTTCGTGGCCTCACGTGGAATTCGACGAGAATGACAACGAAATCCGCCTGATCGCGGAGGTACCAGGCGTCGATCCAGACAACATCGAGGTGCTGCTGGAAGATGGCGTGCTTACGCTTCGCGGTGAGAACAAATCGGAGACTGAGGACAAAGATCGCCGGTTCAGCGAGCGCTACTACGGGCGCTTCGAACGGCGGCTGTCCCTTGGTCGCCAAGTCGATGAGGACAAAGTCACCGCAACATTCAAGAACGGTCTTCTCGCAGTGACGCTGCCGAAGACCGAAAAGGCGCGGGCCAACGTCAAGCGGATCACGATCGATAACGCCAAATAATACCGACCGCCGCAAGCCAGCCGGGTGCTAACCTGCCCGGCTGGGTATTTGCGTGGCAAAGAACCGATGCCCTGGTTGGGGGCACCCTTGCGCGAGACAGACAATCCGGCCGCGCGGACCGGAAGTTCGTGGAGCACCTCAGCACCAGCCAGCCCCTGGCGATCTTCATCACTGCCCACGACCAAACATTGATCGCCTAGCACGCATTTTTCGCCTGCCATGCTCTGTGATGACTTCGGCGCGCCTCGGGGCGACCTTGGCCGCGGGTATCAAGTCCCACCCGGTGTCGACTGTCAGACGGCCTACGCTGGCGGTAGTGAAGTGACACGCTGACTCAGGTTGAACTGCATTTCCCAACCAGCTATTCCGCCATTGCCTACGCAAAGCGACGGAAACTGAATTGCACCATCGTAGACGCCAGGAGCCGCCGTCGGTCGTTTTCGTTGATATCGCCGGCAAGCTCTACCATTCAACTCCGGTTGCTGTGCGGTCGGCGCATGGATCGGCTTGCCGATCCGGAAGAGCCCGCCACTGAAGCGGCGGGCCGTGCGCTCATTTTCTCTCGATCACACGTCTGCATGCAGGGTCCGCCGATGGTCCCAGAGTAGCCGGGCTGATACGGCGGTGACGAGCATGCCGAGGACCACCTGGATCCACATCGCGTTCATGTCGCCGCGAATTGAAGCAGCCAGGGCGAGACCATCACCCAGGAGAATATGCGGCTCAACCGCACCACAGCCTACCGCTCACGAAAGCTGACGCTGCGCTGGGTGAAGAAGGCATCCTTTCTATCTGACCTGAATTCCCGATCCGTATATCTTTGGCAGGTATGAGAACCGGCCGTCTGCAACTGACAAGTCTGTGACGCAGGCGCCAGATGGCTCTGTCAGATATCGTACCGCGAATCGAGCTCTAGCAGGGCAGACCGAACCTCATCGATTGAAACCGGCTGAGGTGTTCCTGGCATATGACGCAGAGTCGGTTTCGAATCTATCGCGTAAAAGTCGGAAGCCCACCCGGCGAGAATGGCCCGTTTATCATCGACAGAAAGTGCAGGAGCCTCCACCACATCCATTGGACGTCGAAACGGCGACCAGTGAGATGCTAGAACTTCCGGTCCGATGTTCACGGCAGTTACGGCAATCTGCTTAAACATATCTTCCATCATCGGTTCACCTCAGTTTATTTGCGGCTTCCGGCTCCACCTCGCATGCGTCGCCATGACGAGGTCAGCTTCCGGCGCCAGCAGATCGTGCTTTTCCGCGAAGGCGGCAAACAAGCCGCGTGCGGTTTCAGCTTCGATATCGCCGCGCAAGGCAGCGCGGCATGCCTTGAGCGCAATCGAATGCGGACCATCCCTGAGCGATATCGGCCACTCCACCAGATGTCGGTAAGCGTCCATCACGCTTCTCACTTCCGTCGGGAACCCAAGACCTACAAGAATACGCACAGGTTTCCTGAACATATCGGGTTTCATAACTCTCTCCTTTCCAACCCGCGATGTTGCGGCGCGCCACTACAGCGTCGATCGCCGGTGAAACTTGCTTAAGCAGCACTCTGAGCTTCGATCTGCGGCGCTGCGTCCGGGCGTTCAAGCGCGGAACCGCTTTGAATGCTGACCTTGCGCGGTTTCAATGCCTCCGGAATCTCCCGGACGAGATCGATGGTCAGCAGACCATTGCTCAATCCCGCGCCACTCACCCTGACATGGTCGGCAAGCTCGAAACGATGTTCGAACGGGCGGCCGGCGATGCCTCGGTGCAGATAGGCTTCGGACGGAGCGTCCTGCTTCTTGCCTGTAACGGTGAGAAGATTGGTCTGGAATGTGATGTCGAGGTCGCCCTCCGCGAAGCCGGCTACGGCAATCGAGATGCGGTAGCTGTCGTCGCCTGTCTTGACAATGTCATACGGCGGCCAATCGCTAACCGAACGGTCGCGCTGGGCGTTTTCCAGAAGGTTGAAGAGCCGGTCGAAGCCAACGCTCGATCGGAAGAGAGGTGTGTAGTCGTAAGATGTTGCCATAGCCATATCCTCCTGAAAGCAACATGGGTATGGAGCGCCGAAAGACGGCGCTTCCAGCATGGCCGGCCCTGGTGTCAGCGGCTGGCGGCAATGATCTGGTATCTGAGAAATCCGGCTTCAAGTGCTGTCTTGGAGAATTTTGCAAATCTCAGTGCAGCTTGAACTCACCGTCAATACGGCGCCATTCGTTCGGCCGGATCAGGCGTTGATGCGTATAGCGAACGGAATGCAGCCGACCGTCGAGATTGGCTTGCCAGATTTCAGTTATGCCGGCAGTGTTAACGGCGGAATGCTAAAAGTCGGCAAGATACTACGCAAATCGACGCAAGCCATCAAATCGGGCGCAACCCATGTCGTTAGATCTCGCGACCGTTATACGTGTTGGCCGCCTTGCCCGTCTCGCACTTAGCGAAGACGAGGCGGAAAAAATGTGTGGCGAGCTGAACGGAATTCTGACCTTCATCGAGCAACTTCTGGAGGTTGACGTCGAGGGCATCCCTCCGATGACCTCGGTTGTGCCTACAACCATGAAAATGCGCCGGGACGTCGTGACTGAAGGCAATCTTGCCGAAGAGATCTTGGCGAATGCGCCTCTCAGTGAGCGCAACTTCTTCCTGGTCCCCAAAATTTTCGAGTAAGGACAGACAGCCTCGGGCCTTGAAGGATTACACTGCCGGCGATCGCCGCCAAACGATGCGCCCTTTGCGTGGTGCATGTCGGCGGCTTGAGATCTGCGGCATTCGTCAGAGACATTCAGCCGGATGTTGGCGCGGGCTGTAGGTTATACCCGAACGACCTTGCTGTTCGCTCGAGATTGGTGAGGACACGTCGACGGTAATTCTCCTGGTAGTGGGAGCCTCCTGGAGAGGCTCCCGGAGCGCTGTATTCCATGCATTAATAAAATGGAATCGAGCACGATCGGCAGGTGATGCGGGCCACGCTCCGAGGCTCGCTGAAATTGCAGCGGGAATGACTCACTTGGTCAGATATTTAGGGAACATTTGGTGGCCCTTGCTACCTCTGGCCCACAAAACCCGTCGAAAATATCGACGGGTTTGTCAGCAGTCTGAGCCCGCCGCTGAGGCGGCGGGCCATACTCGAATTCTCTTTCATGCATGAGCATGCGGGTTCTGCCGATTGTCCCAAAGCGCCCAGGCCGACACGGCGGCGACGAGCGCTCCAAGGACCACGTGGGACCACATCGCGTTCATGTTCGCCGCAAACTGGAGCAGCCAGGGCGAGACGATCAGCCAGACCCCGAGCACCAGGCTCGACCACTCTTGCCACTCAGCAAAAACCGACAGCGCGGCAACAGCCAAGGCGGCGAGCAAGATTCCGACAATCCACGCGTTCCACGCTGGTATGGTTTCGCTGGCGAATCCGAGCACCCAAGGTGAAACGAGCAGTGCGACTGCGAGAACCAGATTGAGCCAATCCTGTGCTTTCTTGCTTTCCAGCAGTCCATTTTCCATGACAACCTCCACGAATGAAGTTCGATCGACGGTGTTTTCGCGTGCTGTGCACGCTGCGCCAAACGATGTAATTTTGCAAAATGCGATCTTCAAGGGCCCAATTATCGATCATGTCCCAGGGAGTGGTGTAGGTGGCGGGAGGTAGCAAAGCCGAGCGCCCGCGCGCTTCTCGTTGCGCTGTAG